>JAFGTA010000156.1 GCA_016934355.1 Candidatus Bathyarchaeota archaeon
AGGAGCCCAGCGTCGTCGCAGCTGCCAGCAACATGGCGCGCCTCATGAGGGACGGCCCAGGCATCGAAGCGACCTCCACCGACCCGGTCATGATCGGTCAGATACAGGTGCTTGACATCCCGGACATGGGCGCCGCGGTCAAGGCCATCAAGGACAACAAGAAGACCCTCATAGAATCGGCAAACGAGCTGGACCCCGTTTTGGTCAAGTTCGGGGGCGGCGCGAAGGACCTGGAGCTGAGGCCAATCGACACCGAGATCGGGCCTATGCTTATAGTCCACTTACTGGTTGACTGCAGAGACGCCATGGGCGCCAACGCCGTTAACACAATGGCCGAGGCTCTCGCCCCGACCATCGCCGAGCTAACAGGCGGCAGAACCCTGCTAAGGATCATCAGCAACCTCGCAGACAGGCGGCTCATCACCGTGAAGGGCAAGGTGAAGAAGGAGGACATCGGCGGAGAAAAGGCCGTGAACAACATCGTAGCCGCCTGGGCTTTCGCGGACGCCGACCCGTACAGGGCGGCCACCCACAACAAAGGAATCATGAACGGTATAGCCGCTGTCGCACTCGCCTTCGCTCAGGATCACCGAGCCATAGAGGCAGGAGCCCACGCCTACGCGGTCAGAGGCGGCCAGTACCGCAGCATGAGCAGGTGGGGCAAGGATGAGAACGGAGACCTAGTAGGAGAGATGACCCTGCCCATGGCGATCGGTCTCGTAGGAGGCGCCACCAGGACACACCCCATGGCGCAGGTAGCCCGCAAGATACTTGGCGTCGACAAGGCTGTGGACCTCGGGAAAGCTATGTGCGCGGTGGGGCTCGCCCAGAACCTAGGCGCTCTCAGGGCTCTGACACAGGAGGGCATCCAGCATGGGCACATGAGGCTTCACGCCCGGAACCTCGTAGTCATGGCCGGGGCGTCCGGCTCCATGATCGACGAGGCTGTTAAGAAGCTCGTCGATTCTGGAGAGATCAGGTTCCCAAAGGCTCAGGACATAGTGAAGAAGCTGAAAGGTGAGTCCTAGGTTTTCCTTTTGACCATCGAGATCGACGACGCCGGAACGGGTGACATTCTATTCGGCGTCGTCATAGGCGCCTACAGGCACGAGGATGATCACTTCCTCTACGACGTCATCGACGTCAAGTATTTTCAGGAACCCGTCTACGGCAAGAAGCGGCACCTCAACGAGGCGCGTAGGATAGCTCTGAGACTCGTAGATAGGCTCGTGCTGAAGGAGGACGAGAAGGTAGTGATCTGCACGGGTGACGTACTCAACGAGGCGGCCGAGGCCCTAATTGAGCGGTATGGGGAGGACCACATCGAGCGCGGCAAGATAGAGGGACGGGCCCAGTTCCTCATAGAGAAGGCGTACACCGACGAACTGCGGAACATAGGGTACGAGCCGCGGGATGACCGCACCGAGAAGTGGGGGAAAAACTTCTGGCACATGTACAACTGGGTGAAGAGGAACCCCAAGGCGAGGCTCCAGTGGACCAAGTCCGCCTTCCCTAACCTTAAAAAATATCCACTCTTCAAGTGATTCTTACCTATCACTTATTATTGGCATTCACTTTTCAGTAAACGAAGGTTCTATGAAGTATCGTAAGGGAGACGTCTGGCGGATAACCGTCGACGAGAGGCTTGACGAGAAGATAGTGAGGTTCCTCGTCGCCGAGATGAAGAAAAGCGTTGACATAGGCGTCGTCATCGACGAGGAGATCTGGGGCGATGAAACCGAGTACATCATCACGAGCGACGACATTAGCTGGATACACCATAAAGGGGAGGAGTGTTATAACTGCTGGAGCCTAGTGAAGAAGGCTTGGGGTATCCACCCGAAGCGTGCCCCAGAGTGGAGCACAATCGCCGAGGGGCAGGTGTACCTCTCAGGGTCATTCGATATGGTAAACGTCGCCAACTCATTCGTCATCAGGCGCAACCCGCGGAAACGCACCTTCATACGGGTAGATAATCGCCCGGAGATCAAGGATGACCTGAAGTGGCTCTACAACGAGGTTCTCACTAGGAGGCTACCAGGATGACTCTCGACGTTAAACCAGAAGACCTGGTTTTCCACTTCCTGAACGTAGGCTTCGGAGACAATATTATCGTGGAGTTCCCGGAGGACGCAAAGGGTATGCGATCGTATGGCATCGTAGACTGCTGTGACTATGACAAGACGTACGGCTACTTGGACGCCCTAGAGAAAAAACGCCCCGGTGATCGCAGGTTAAAGTTCATCTGCGCCACTCATCCTCATATCGACCACATCAGGGGAATAAGGAAGTTTATCGAGTCAGACGAGACTAAGCCCGAACTTCTGCTTGACAGCGGCTTCAGGCACGCCTCTCAGACTTATATGAAGATACTGCGGGCTGTTTTAGACAACGAGGTCGAGGTCAGTAGGGTCAGTTCAGGCATGGAGAGGTACTACGGAACGGTCCAGATGACGGCTCTCTCACCTAGCATAAGGCTGCGTAACAGGTACGCCACCTACGGCGTCGACATGAACAACGCCTCAATAGTCCTCAGGTTCGAGAACCACAAGGAGAAGTACCTCTTAACGCAGTCACGCGAGTACGAGGGAACCAGTAGCAAACTCGATGTACGGCAGGCCGGTTTAGGAGTAGTGATCCTTGCCGGTGACGCCGAGTATGATAGCTGGGCACACATAACAGACGAGTATCCGCGGCTTGAGAAGTCAGCCGAGCACAAGCCGCTTGTGACGAAGATGATCAACCAGCTCGCCTGCAACGTCATCAAGGTTTCACACCACGGCAGCATGCACGGAGCCCCCCTCGACGTCTACGAGAAGATGATGCCCGAGACCGCTGTGATATCTACGAGGCAGGAGTACTCCACCAAGGACGTCGGCGGCTTCACGCTTGAACGCGGGCTGTTCCCCCACCCGACGTCTATCATGGCTCTTGAGGAGGTTGGAGCCCTGATACTGACCACGGAGGGCTGCTACGAGCGCGAGGAACGAGGCGGCGGCGTGAAGAAGTGCCCGGAGTACGCCCACGAGGGAACCATAGTAGTGAGAATGCCCCCCGGCGGTCCAGCGGAGATCGAAAAACTCAACGACGACAAGGACACGATCCCCAGCCCACCGTAGAATCTACTCTATAATCTTTTATTCAGTTGCTGTTCCTCTCTCTCTTGAACTGACATGAAGCCTTGGCTCCTCAATATACTCGCGTGCCCCATTGACAAGCACCACCCTCTCGACGCCTACTTCTTCAAGTGGGAGACCACAGAGGAGGAGCTTGAGAAGATAAACAGGGAAGCCGGTAAACCCACCGCACATTTCACGAAGCAGTACAGGCACCTAGCCAAGCAGATAGCGGACAACACCGTAAGCCCTCCAGCCCTGGAGAAGATCATGGACGAGACAGGCTCCACACACTCGCAGGAGCTGTACGCCGAGGTCAAGAAGTTCATTCGGCGACTCGTCTTCGAGAAAGAGCATGAGGAGAAGAAGCTACTCAACGAGTTCCCCGAGGGCGTGGACGTCCTCTACAGGTACCTGAACCTCATCGAGGTCGAGGAAGGACTCCTGTGGTGCCCTAAATGCGGCAGATGGTACCCAATAGGGAGCGCAGTCGAGACCATCCCTGAGCTTATGCCAGACGACCTCCGCGAGAAGGAACGAGATCTTGAGTGGCTCGCCAAATGGAAAGACAAGTTGCCCGATGAAGTGCTTACAGAGGGAAAGCCTTTCACCCTGTGAGTCCGCTCTTCTGAATGTTCTCAAGGGTCCAGTAGCCTAACCCGAGGGCGAACCCCGTCGCGGCGAGCTCGGGGTAAACGACGCCGTAGCCGAGAGTCAACAGTGTGATGAAGTCAAGAGCGAAGTGTATCAGCACCGCTGCGCCGAGGTACCTCAAGTCTTTCTCGGTGAACGACTTCAGCACCATCACGGACAGCCCTATGTGTATCGTTATCGCCATCAGCCTCTCGTAGAGCCCAACCAGAGGCATGTATGCGGGCGTAACCTCTATCGCGGCGAGGATTGTCGGGTGCATCGAGCCCGGGTTCAGCAGCAGCATGGCTCCGACGAACAGCACGTTGACGCCGACGATGAAGATGGACTCTATGCCGCCGTGCCCAGCGCCGTACATGAGTGCGTTCCTGAAGGTGTGCTCCTTGACGACGTACCTGAAGGCGATGTACCGCGCCGCCTCCTCGAACAGCCCAGCCGTCAGCGACGGGAACGCCGACACCAGTATCCACTTATATGTATAATTCAGGCTCCCCGATAGTATCACCATCGAGGCATACTGGTTCAGGGGGAACCTGATGAGCGAGGCGATGAAAAAGACGGCGCCGACGAAGAACCACCTCCACGTAACCTCCAGTCTCCGCTTCAGGTAGAAGCCCAAGGCGATCGGGATCAGAATCTCAAGAGCCCCCGAGGCTACGTAGACGAGGCCCTTCACCGTGTACATGCTGTTCTATCATGCGTCGCCTATGTTTTTAACTCATTGATGAGAAAAACCTGCGGATCGACTAGGGTAAACATGTGAACGATAAGCATAGCGGCGCACTGTTCATAGTTATCTACTGAGTTTCCTGATCCCGTACCTTCTCTGATCCCCGATAATTGTATAAGCGCTGCAGAGAACTACTTCACACGGTGAAATAGTTGAAGTTTAAGCGTTATCTGTCATGCATCGACACCCACTGCAGCGGCGAGGCGACCCGCGTCCTCGTGGGCGGCGTCCCCAAGCTCGTGGGGAAGACGATGCAGGAGAAACAGAAGTACTTCCAGGACCACTACCACGGCCTCCTCGGGACGATGCTCAAGGAGCCTCGCGGCTTCGAAGGTATGCTGGGCGCCGTGCTCACCGAGCCGTGCCACCCAGAGGCTGATGTGGGTGTCATCTACCTGTGGACGGACGGGTACTTCAGCGCCTGCGGAGACAGCACGTACAGCTGCTCGGCCGCGCTGGTGAACACGGGTATGGTTGACGTAAAGGAGCCGGTGACCAACATCACCTTCGACACGGTGTCGGGCCTCGTACGAACAAAGGTAGAGGTCAAAGACGGCGTCGTCAAGGCCATCTACATGCAGGGCGTGCCCAGCTTCTACTGGAAGACCATGAAGTTCGACATACCCAAGATAGGCGAGGTAGAGGCGGACATCGCCTTCGGCGGGCTCTGGTACGCCTTCGTGGACGCAGAAAGCATCGGGCTGAAACCGACGCTGAAGAACAAGGAATACTGGATACCTCTGGGCTGGGAGATGAGGAACTACATCAAGGACCAGATCAAGGTAGAACACCCCGAGTTCCCCGAGCTCAACATCCTCGACCTCGTGACGTTCTACACGAAGCCATCGAAGAAGGAGTACACTAGCAGGCACTGGAACGTGTTCGGCCCCAAGCAGAGCTGCCGCAGCCCCGCGGGGACCTGCACCAACGCCCGGATGGCCGCCATGTACGGCAAGGGGGAGCTGAAGCCCGGCGACGAGGTGAAGTTCGAGTCCACGATAAGCACGTTGATGGTGGGCAAGATCGCCAAGGAGGTAAAAGTAGGAAAATACAAGGCGATAGTGCCGGACGTCATGGCCACGGCCTACATAACCGCGTTCAATCAGGTCGTCATCGATCCGGATGACCCGTTGAGGGGCGGTTTCCTCTTTTAATCTCTTTATTTGTTCGTGATCAGCATCTCAGGCGCGTGCACCTTCAGCAGTTCCTCTACCTTACGGAACTCTCCCAGCGTCTTGTTTCCCTTCTTTGTGACGTCGTAGGTGTCAGTCTTCTGGCCTCGCTCGTTGTATCCCTGCGATAGGAAGCCTTGCTGGACTAGCTGTCCGATGATCTCTCTGGCCCGTTTCTTGTGGACGTAGGTGGAATCCATGATCTCCGTTAGGTTGGTGTTTCCATCCTTGATGGTGCTAAGTATCTGCATAGATGTCTGATACTTGGATTGTCTCATGGACATCGGCTTCAGTCTTTAGTGATAACCAATTAAAGGATTGTCAATGAACGTTATCTATCAACAATACATATCGACGCCCAAGTTTCCAGCGTCTTCTCGTATCTTTTCCGCCAAATCATAGCCTATTATATACAAGGTCTGACGCACTTCATTGAGTGTGACTCACCTTGCCTAAAGAGTACATAGCACTTAACGCGGGAGACCCCGACGTAGAGGCTCCCCAATACGCGATCAACGAGGCGCTCCTCGGCATCATCGAGGGTGGGATAAACACCCACTACCCTCACTACTCGGGGTACCCCGAGAGGTTCGAGGAGGCCGTGGTAGACTACTACAAGAAGTTCACGGGCGTCGAGTACGAGCCGAAGAACGTTCTCCCCGCAGCCGGCAGCAGCGCGGCCCTGTACGTGGCACTCGCCTCCGTCCTTGAGAAGGGCGACGAGGTGCTCATGTTCACGCCCTACTACATGGGCCACAAGACCATCTTCGACGGGATGGGCGTCAAGATGAACATGGTACCCCTGCATAAGGAGAGCAACTACCACCCGGACCCCGGCGCCATTGCGGACTATGTTACGCCCAAGACCAAGGCAGTTCTCCTCTGCAACCCCGCGAACCCTACGGGGACAGTCTATAACGAGGAGGAGTGCAAGGTCATAGGCGACCTGTCTGTGGATCACAAGATGGCGATATTCGCCGATGAGATATACCTTCACTTCGTCTACGGTAAGAACAAGTTCGTGTCCATCGCGGGCCTGAGCGACGAGTACAAGAAACGCACCCTCGGTATCATGAGCTTCAGCAAGACCTTCAGCATGACGGGCTGGAGGCTCGGCTACGACATCATCCCGGATATGTACCTGGAGAAGGCCAACAAGATTAGGGGCATGACGGCGCCCCGCCCAGCCACCTTCGTGTTCAGGGCGGGCATCTCGTGCCTCAGAGGCGACTTCAAATACGTGGACGGGCGGCGCGCGGAGTACGAGAAGAGGCGCAACTACTTCACCAAGGCGGTGGACGACATGGGCTGGCCGTGCCACATGTTCGAAGGCGCCTTCTACGCGTGGTTCGACGTACGCAGCACTGGAATGGGTAGCCAGAAGTTCCTTGATAAGCTCAAGGAGAGCCAGAACGTGAGCCTGAGCCCCGGGAACCGCTTCGGCGCGGACGGGTTCATAAGGGTCCCTCTGGTCAAGCCCGTACCTGTGCTCAGAGAGGTAGTCAAACGCCTTAAGGCGTTCAAGGCGAGCCTCTAACCACCCATTTTTATTATCCGACCCCTATTTGCTGTTATCCCATGATACGTAAGAGGCAGTCCCTGAAACGAAAGGAGGCGAAGAAGCTTATCGAAGACATCGAGACAAGGTTCGAGGGAGTCTCGGCTAAGAAGGTCGAGTCCGCCGAGTTCGAGGATAAGCGTGTATACCTGCTTGAGGACCGCCCCGAGTTCGTGGAAGACGGGAATGGCCTGTACCCGTTCCTCCGCGGCAGCTACGTCGATAAGCTCCAGAGCGTCGTGGTCGACATGGGGGCGATACCCTATGTCTGTAACGGCGCCGACGTCATGGCGCCGGGGATAACGGAGATGGGGGTCTTCGATGAGGGTGACCTGGTAGTCATCAGGGACGTCACCCACGGCAAAGCCCTCGCTGTCGGTAGAGCATTGAAGGGCTCCGCCGAGATCGAGGCGAGCAAGAAGGGAAAGGTGATCCAGAACCTCCACTACGTGGGGGACAAGCTCTGGAACGCCGGCTAGATGTATCTTATCATCTGAAGCTGGGGCAAGAAGTAGACGAGTGCGATGACGGCGGTGCCTATGAAGGTCAATATGAAGAGCCACATGCTCCAGTGGAATACCTTCCACCAGACGCCGTACTTCTCTACTCCCTTATGGTAGCTCTTCTCGTACGCAAGCACGCCTTCCTTTATGTTTGAGGGTATGTTCCTCAGCGACGCTATGAACCTCTTCAGCTTGCTCGGCTCCGTCACCGGTATCCTATGAGTATTGCCCGGTTTGGTCTATATTATTTTGTGTATCCTTCTGAGATAAACTTAAATCATAACATGAAACAATATTCATATGAATATATGTTCATAGGTGGCTATGATGGTTAGGAGAAACATCGTCGAGATCGATGAAAAGAAGTGCAACGGCTGCGGCCAGTGCATACCAAACTGCGCAGAGGGAGCCCTCCAGATAATAAACGAAAAGGCTAGGATAGTAGAAGACTCTCACTGCGACGGCTTGGGCGCATGCCTAGGCCACTGCCCCCAGAGCGCCACCACGATCATAGAGCGGGAGGCGCCTGAGTTCGATGAGGCGGCGGTCCACCAACATCTCACGCGGCGCGATGAAGCTGAACCACAGGTAAGCTGGTGCCCTGCAAGCCAGATGCAGGTGTTGATACAAGAGCCTGAGGAGCCGGAAGTAAACGCGCCGGAACGATTCACGCTTAGGCAATGGCCTGTGCAGCTTAACCTCGTCCCCATCAAGGCGCCGTTCTTCAGGGACGCGGACCTGCTGCTCATGGCGGACTGCACAGCAGTCGCCTACCCGGGCCTCCACCGGGTGCTCCTGAAGGGGAAGACAGTGGCCATCGGGTGCCCCAAGTTCGATGACGTGAACCACTACATCGAGAAGCTGACGGAGATACTCAGGAGGAACGAGGTCAGAAGCCTCATCGTGGCCCACATGGAGGTGCCGTGCTGCAGCGCCTTGAACGTCATCGCCCAGCGCGCGCTATCAGCCTCGGGTAAGATGATCCCGTCCCAGCGTCTCGTCATAACTGTGGAAGGCGGGATCAGCAAGGTTTAGCCTGCTCCTTCTTCTCGCATAAACTTTAAGTGGAATGCACCGTGAAGTAAGGAGATTCGGTGAACATAGTATGGGTATGCTTGACGATATTCGCGTCCTCGACTTCAGCCACGTCTACTTCGGGCCTTACAGCACGATGATCATGGCTGACATGGGCGCAGACGTAATCAAGATCGAGCCCCCGTGGGGCGAGATCGCGCGGCTCTACCCGCCCCACTTCGGCGGAATTAGCAGCGTCTTCCACTACCTCGACAGGAACAAGAAGGGAGTCAGCCTCAACCTGAAGGACCCCAAGGCCAAGGAGATAGTCATGGAGCTGGTGAAGCAGTGCGACGTAGTGGTGGAAAACTTCAAGAGAGGTACCATGGATAAGCTCGGCCTTGGCTACGAAGACATCAAGAAGGTAAACCCCAAGATCATCTACGCGAGCCTAAGCGGCTTCGGCCTCGACGGTCCATACAAGGACCGCCCCAGCTTCGCGCCCATCGCCGGCGCCTACAGTGGCTGGTACAGGCTCACAGGCGACAACGTGGACCCCAAGGGGCCCCCCATCGTCCCAGCCGCCTGGCACGGCGACCTCGACCCCGGCCTCTGGGCCGTTATAGGCGTCCTCGGGGCGCTGAGGCACCGCGACAAGACAGGTGAGGGCCAGCTAATCGACGTTGCCCAGCTGGACTGTATGCTGGCTCAGACCGGCGTCCAGATCACGGGGTATACGTTGAGCGGTAAGCTGCCGTGGGAGCGTAGCTTGGACCAGATCATGGGGCCTTCAACCTTCGGAATATTCAAGGCTACAGATGGCTACGTCTACATCGCCGCCGACCCCAACATGCATCAGCGTCTCATGATGGCGCTGGGCGTGGACGACCTCGGCGAGGGCCGCGGCGTCTTGGAGAACTGGGTAAAGGACAAGGCGATCAAAGAGGTGGTCGATTCCCTCGTGGCGGTGAGCGTCCCTGTGGCGCCTATACTGCAGATCGACGAGGCGATCGAGGACCCCCACGTAAAGGCCCGCGGAGCCATCGTGGACGTTGAGCATAAGACTGCCGGTAAGGTGCGTATGCCCGGGTTCCCACTCAAGATGAGCGCTACGCCCGGCGAGATCAGGCTGGCGGCGCCGCTGCTCGGCGAGCACAGCGCCGAGGTGCTCAAGGAGCTGCTCGGGTACACCGATGAGCAGGTCGAGACGCTCCGCAAGGCGGGCGTCGTCATCACACCCTAACCTTTTAACCACTCTTTTATACGCCTGAACGCCTTTCCCATCTGAGGCTCGATGCCCGGTTTCTCTGAGCAGCGCAAGGAGATGGTGAAGAGGTACACCAGAGCGGGTTACATCAGGACGAACTCCATGGCCGAGGCCATACTCAGGGTGCCCCGCGAGGAGTTCATGGACCCCCGGTACCGCGAGTACAGCTACCATGACCAGCCTTTCCCCATCCCAGGCGACGGCAGGCAGACCATCAGTGCCCCCTACATGTACCCCGTAAGCTACGAGCCCCTGGGGCTCAGGGAGGGCATGAGGCTACTGGAGGTGGGGGCAGGCTCGGGCTACGGAGCTGCCCTCGCCCGAGAGCTCGTAGGCGGCTCAGGGCTCGTCGTCGCCGTGGAGATCAACCCGGTCACCTACGAGTTTGCGAAGGAGAACCTTGAGAGGGCCGGCTACGGCGACGTGAAGCTGGCTCTGGGTGACGGCTCCGTGGGGTACTTGGAGGACGCGCCTTATGACGCTGTGAGCATTACTGCGGCCAGTCCCGAGGTCCCTCCGCCTCTCGTCGAGCAGCTGAGGGCGCCGGGGAGGCTCATCGCCCCTGTGGGCGGTGACAGGTACACGGGGCAGGACTTGCTGCTCGTTGAGAAGGGCGAGTCCGGTAAGGTAACTCGGAGGAGTCTGATGAAGGTGGTGTATGTGCCTCTGCTGGGCGAGTACGGCTGGAGGAAGCCGTAGGTGCAGGGTTTAAAAGCGTTGTATCCACTCAAAGAGGGAGCCGCATGAAGGTTGGCATCGTATCGCGAACCGACATACCCAGCGCCCTGACTCTCACGAAACGTATTCTATGCTACCTAGATGATCGGGGGGTTGACACCAGTGTCGAGACGGACACCGCGCTGGCCCTTGAGCTCAACGACGACAACACGAACCTCAACGAGTTGGAGGGAGACTTCATGGTCACCGTTGGCGGCGACGGCACCATCCTCAAGACGGCCATGGAGATGAAGGTGCCTGGGACGCCCATCCTCGGCGTGAACATGGGGCGCCGTGGCTTCCTCAGCGAGGTGATGGTGCCCGAGGCCGAGTGGGCCTTGGATATGGTGATCGAGGGCGACTACTTCGTAGAGGAGAGCATGAAGGTGAGCAGCCGCTGCCTTCAACTGGAGGACAGCTTCCCGGACGGTCTGAACGAGGTGCTCATCGCGTCTCCGCTGCCCTCCAAGATGGTTCTGCTCGGGCTCAGCGTGGATGGTGAGCACATTCTAGACGTGCAGGCCGACGGGATCATAGTATCGACGCCCGCGGGATCGACGGCGTACAACATGTCGGCAGGCGGCTCTGTGGTGGCCCCCGGCGTCGACGCCTTCTGCATCACCGCCATCTGTCCGTACAGCTACTTCAAGAGTATCGTCGTCCCCCCCGAGTCGATAATAACAATCGAGCTACTCAAGCCGAAGGCCGAAGCCGTCGCCATCATAGACGGCCGCGCCTTCAGGCCGCTGCAGCCGCTGAACACGATCGAGTGCTACCTTAGTGAGCAGAAGACCCGTTTCATCAGGTTCAGGTCGTTTTACAGCCGTATCCAGAAACGGATACTGACCATCCAGTCCAGGTGAGCCCGGGGTGGGCGCTCTCGTACTCGACACCTCGGCCTTCATACAGGGGTTCGACCCGCCAGGGGAGTCTCTGTATACTGTGCCTCTTGTCGAGGCCGAGCTAGGGGACGCGTTGACGCTGATCAGGCTAAGGAGCGCCGTCGCCGCCGGCAGGCTCATCGTAGCCGAGCCGGAGGAGAGTTACACTGATAGGCTGGAGGCGGAGACCCTCGGGATGGGCGAGTCTCTCGCCCTCTCGGAGACGGATAAACAGGTTCTCGCTCTGGGGCTTCAGCTGAGCGAAAGGGGCTTAGAGCCTACTGTTGTGTCCGACGACTACTCGGTGCAGAACATGGCTGAGGCTCTTGGGCTGCGCCACAGGGGGTTGGCGACGCCGGGGATAAAGAGGCAGTTGAGGTGGGTTCTCTACTGTCCGGGCTGTAGGCGTGAGTTCGGCGGGCCTCAGCCGGACGGCGTCTGCCCCGTCTGCGGAACCGAGTTGAAGAGGAAGCCCGCTGGGAAGAGGCGTGTCAGGCGCCGCGGCTCATAAGGTTATGGCGTTCCACGATCATCTTCTTGACCTCGTCTAGGTACTCGACGACAAGTCTCTTTCTGTGTTCGTCGCTGAGGGTGTTGCCTTTGGCGAGTTCGTATCCGGCTTCCTTCACCGCGTCCATGAAGTCGGAGATGTACGTCTTACCTTCCGGGTCGAAGAGTATGCCTGAGGAGGGAAGCAAGATATGGGTGGCGTCGGGGAAAAGGAGCTTGGCCTGATTGAAGTTGCTCTGGTCGGGGAACCCGCAGTCGGCGGCGAGCACTGTGTGGAGGTGCTTCCTGTGTCTACCGGGGTGGTGGGTCTCGCCGTCTTCGATGTACATCTCGGGCATGGCCATGGGGAGCGTGCGTTCCCTCATGCGTTGAAGGTAGTGGATTATGTTGTAGTGGTAGATGGGGGTCCCGAGGTAGAGCACGTCCGAGTCCAGTATCCGCGGGATTATCCAGTCCATGTCGTCGCGGTGGATGCATCTGCCTGGGGTCTTCCACCAGCAGCTGAAGCAGCGCACGCAGCCGTTTATCAGCAGGTCCACGACGTAGTGGCGCTCCACCTCTGCTCCCGCCTCCTTGGCGCCCTCGATAAACGTGTTCATCAGAATATCAGAGACCCCTTTTGTCTTACGGGGGCTTGCATTGAATGCGAGGACCTTCATGTGGCTCGTTTTACTTGAGCCTTCGCCCTTCCTTATGCGTTACGATTCAATACGTGTTGTATGGTTTTTAAGCGGGTCCGCGTCTTAGCCTTGAGAAATGGAGCGCTTGAGTCTTGTACGCCATTAGAGCCAGTGAGCTAAGGAAGAGCTTCGGCAGCACAGAGGCCCTCAGGGGGGCCAGCTTCACCGTCAACGAGAACGAGATTTACGGCCTCATAGGGCCCAACGGCGCCGGCAAGACCACGACACTCAGGATACTCAGCACTCTCATCAGCGCCTCTGGGGGCTCGGCGGAGGTCTTCGGCTTGGACGTGAAGAAGAGCCCCGAGAAGGTCAGGGAGATACTCAGTTACCTGCCCGAGGAGGCGGGGGCCTACCAGCACCTCACGGGCCTAGAGTTTCTGGAGTTCATGGCGGGTTTCTACGCCAAGGATAAGGAGGAGAAGGGCAGGTACGTCGCCGAGGGAAAGGTGATATCGGGGCTCGGGGATAGGCTGAACGACAGGGTGAACGGGTACAGCAACGGGATGAAGAGGAGGCTACTCATCGCACGCGCCTTGATGATGAAGCCCAGGCTGGCCATCCTTGATGAGCCCACCGCGGGTCTGGACGTGATCCAGAGCGTACATGTGCGTAAGATGATCAAGGACTACGCGGAAAAGCAGGGGGTCACAGTCCTCCTGTCGAGCCATAATATGCTTGAGGTGGAGTTCCTCTGCGACAGGGTGGCTCTCATCGATAGAGGCGTGGTGATAGCGGAGGGTACCTCTGGGGAGCTGAAGGAACGGTACGGCGCAGGTAACCTTGAGGAGGTCTTCATGGAGGTGACGCGCTCTGAATAACCTTATGGCCATCATAGTGAAGGAGGTCAAGGAGCTTGTCAGGGACCCTAAGATTCTCATCGGCGTTATATTGATGCCTATTATCATCTTCCCTGTGATGGGTTCAGCCATCCAGATCAGCCAGGAGTCGGTACAGCGGGCTATCGTCGGCGCCAGTTTCGCCGTCTATACAGACGACACGGGTTTCGTCACGGAGGCTCTTCTCAACTACCTGTACCGGAACAATACTGTGGTGCCAGTTGAGGCGGGTAGCCTAGCAGATGCCCTCAGGTACTTTCAGGAGACTGATAGCAACGCATTGATCTATGTGCCGAAAGGGTATAACGATAACCTGACGGCTGGTCTGAAGGGTGAGCTGAGGGTCTACGCGAACCTTCGGAGGCTGAACATGGCGGAGACCCAGAGCACCAACGTGGTGAGCAGCCTCATCAACGTATACAACTACTACTTCAGCCTCAGCAAGATCAGGAGTCTCATGGAGGCGACGGGGAGCGCGGGCGTCCCGGACGCTATAAGGGACCCGATCTCCGTCCGGTACTCGTCGATACTGAAGGGGACTGTGCTGGACATCCCGCCTAACGCCATATTCAGTCTGGTGATGGGTCAGAGCATCATGCTCCCCATCATGGTTATGATGATGGTGATGTTCGCTATTCAGATGGCGGCTACCAGCATTGCGCTTGAGAAGGAGCAGAAGACCCTTGAAACCTTGATGACTCTGCCCGTGAGCCGCCTTACGGTGCTGGCTGGGAAGCTCAGCGGCAGCATCGTGATCGCCATCGCGGGGTCCGTCAGCTATCTCATCGGTTTCGGTTACTACATGAACTCGGCGTTCAGCTTCGTGCCGGAGGCCACTAGCATGAGCATCGACGAGGTGAGCATGGGCATTACTCCGTTCGGGATGCTGCTCATCGGTGTGGTCATCTTCGTCACGCTGGTGTCGGCCCTCGCCATGGCGCTGAGCGTCGCCGTGTTCGCGGACAACGTGAGGAGCGCCCAGAGCTTCACGGGTGTGCTCATCACGCCGATAATGATTCCCGCGATCATTCTCATGTTCAGCGACATCGACATGCTGCCCCAGACGGTTCAGTGGGTGCTTCTAGTGATCCCGTACACGCATAGCATCATAGCGACGAAGAGCGCGTTCCTTGGCGACTACTTCGCGGTGATAAGGAGCATCGCGTTCATCAGCGTCTGGACCGTCGCAGTTCTATACGTTGCCGCAAAGATATTCAGCACTGAGAGGATCATAACCGCGAGGTTCTCGCTGGGGGATCTCGGCAAGAGGCTGAAGCTCAGGAGAGGCGCTCGGTGAACCTGCAGCCTTCAGTCAAGGTTTAAATAACCACGTTTTTTTGATATTCATGCCATGAAGAGCTACGTCAAGATTTATGGCCCCCCTGTTCTTGAGGCGATTAAGGAGCTGGATAAGATAGCCGTCGACATGGAGGAGGTCTGTATCATGAACCCGCTGATACAGTTGGCGCCCACTGATTTCGGCAGCGCCGACGAGACCCGTGTCTACTTCGACAGCTTCACACGCATCGACCCCACGCGGTGCGAGAAGATCATCAGTAAGTCGGGGGAGTCTCTGGGTGACTATGACTACTACTTCGAGTGGTTCCAGAGGCCGCGGATGAAGGACATGGAGGTTCTGTTGAAGAAGATCGACGCGGCGCTTAAACCCGTTGGATGCCGGTACTCGATTACTACAAAGTAACTTTCTATTTTTTCTCGGTTTTTTTTGATTGAACCCGGGCAGTGTTAGGTTCAGCTATCCCCCAAAGCATTTCCGTGCCTGCGCCGTATATCATGCATGGCTCCAATAGAGCGGGTCTGCGTGGTCGGCGCAGGTTATCTTGGCACACAGATCGGAGTGACCTGTGCTAGGCATGGATACGCTGTTTACATGCAAGACGTTTCAAAGGACGCGTTGTCGTCATCCTCGGATGCAGTGGAGGGGTACGTGAGGCAGTGGATCGACTCGGAGGAAGTCTCCGAAGAGGAGGGGCGCGCCATCAGAGACAGGTTTTCTTGGTACACCGACCTCGCGGAGGCTGTCTCTGGGGCAGGCATCGTGATAGAGGCGATCGTGGAGCGTCTGGACGTGAAGCGAGACGTGTTCAAGGCGCTGGACGAGCTGTGCAGTGAGGACACTGTCATAGCGACGAACAGCTCCTCCATCAGGGTCTCCAAAATAGAGGGCGCCACCACTCACCCCGAGCGGGTGCTGAACATGCATTTCTACGGTCACCCGTGGAGGAACCGCATCGTGGAGCTCATGAGGGGCACCGCCACGACTGACGAGGCGATGGGGGTCGCCGCGGGGTTCTGCAGGAGCATCGGCGTCACCCCGTTGATTGTGAGGCGGGAGAGCACGGGGTTCATCTATAACAGGGTTTGGCGTGCCATCAAGAAGGAGTGCCTAACTGTGGTGGATCAGGGCGTGGCGTCCTACGAGGACGTGGACAGGGCTTGGATGAGCCTCTACGGCGCGGGCATCGGTCCCTTTGGGATGATGGACAGGGTGGGGCTCGACGTCGTCAGGGACATTGAGATGGTGTATTATGGAGAGTCGGGTGACCCGAGGGACGCGCCGCCTGAGGTTCTGCTGGACAAGGTGAGGCGGGGCGAGCTGGGGGTGAAGACGGGTAAGGGCTTCTACACGTACCCTGACCCATGCTACATGGACCCTGGGTGGCTGCACGGCGAGGGTTAGCCTCCGAGTGGTTCGTCGAGTCATCGGCTGGGCTGTCGTTTTTATGTAGTTTTTTGGTTTTCCACCGAGGACCATCTAGCGAGTACGGTCGAGAATCGTTTGGTGTCGACGACTTTGGTTTTCCCTTGTAGTGTGCTACTCACTATAAGCGTTTTTCCGGGAGGCATTTGACCCCGGGTCGTCGACTCGGCATTTCCCTTGTAATAGGTTACTTATTATAAGCGTTTTTTCGGGGCTTCTTTTTAACGTGGTTTAGCTGTTATTTAGGTGGTTTATTGTTTGTTGCACTTGTTTCTCTGGTGATTTAGTTTTTTTCTAGTTTGTGGTAATGTATGAGTTATTTGAATCCAGTTGAACGGGTTGGTCTTTCAGCTACTGGTCTGTTGTGAAAGCGTCGAGGAGCTGCCCGGGGAGCCGTCGAGATGCTCGTGTTTCTTTTTTTGCTTCGGAGTGGTTCTTGGTCGCTGAGAGGAGCGCGGGTATTCTGAAGCTGGTTAAGGCGTCGATACCGAGGCGGGTAAGAAGTATATTGTGATTGTGGGGGTTCTTCAGTTGACTTGAGGGGGTTGCTGCGCCGTGGATACGTGGATATGCGAGTCTGTGTTTCCCTGGGGGTTGTTTACTTAGTATGAGTGCGCCTCCGGTTTCCTATATGCTCTCAGACGAGGATAGCTCTTAGCGTCACGCGAATATCAGGCAGAAGACGCCCCCGGATAACAGCGATTCCTCGTTACATGGAATAAGTGTTTTCTAGGTTTTACTACATGTAGGTTGGAATCTCAGAAAATTTTTTTTGATATTATGTCATTTTGAATCAACGGAAAGTGTTGTGTAGGATTAAGCTATTATTCGCTACGTCGATTGTTATATGATGCTGCATGATTCACAGGTTTGAGCCCAAAGTATTCTACCACA
Source organism: Candidatus Bathyarchaeota archaeon (assembly GCA_016934355.1). The sequence continues at coordinate 17,255 of JAFGTA010000156.1, forward strand.
CCTACGGACCGAACGAGCCGGCCCACCACGTAAAGCCGGGGGACACCATCGTTGCCCCCACCGTGGACGCCGGAGGCAACGACGGCGAAGGAAATCCCATCCCAGACGAGATGAGGCAGAAGGCGAAAGGCACAGAACTCAGCCGGTCAAACCCGTTGACCGGCCCCTTCTTCGTCGAAGGCGCAGAGCCCGGCGACACGCTGGTGATCGAAATCCAGAGGATCAAGCTCAACAGGAGCTGGGCGTACTCCTCCATCCTCCCCGGCTTCGGCTCACTCACCGAGGAGGCACCCGGGAGAAGCCTGCTGCTGAACGAGCCGCTACCAAGCATACGGTACCAGTGGGAGCTAGACATAGAGAAAGGCGTTGGCACGACTGAGCTCCCGGGAAGCAAGCTGAAGGAGGTTTCTATACCGCTACACCCATTCATCGGCTCCATCGGCGTAGCCCCTCGTTACGGCAGGGTTGAAATGTCCCTCGCCCCAGGCGAGTACGGCGGCAACATGGACTGCGTCGAAACCTACGAAGGCACGACGCTGCACCTACCCGTGTTC
>JAFGTA010000019.1 GCA_016934355.1 Candidatus Bathyarchaeota archaeon
CGACTCCGAAGTATTTCATGAGGCTGTCCGCGTACTTTACGGGGTAGTCTGCTCTGATGGTGATCGCGTCCTTTACAACTAGCTCCTCTGAACGATGCGGCATCCTTCCCTCGGCTCCGATACCCATTAGACGGGTTTGAAGGATATCCTTTATGGAACCATGAAAAGTAGCTGAAAAAAATCTATAGGATACAGATTCGGGGTCTGTTGAGGCGGGTAGGCTGGGCTGACCAAATCGCTTAAATTATTGTAGCAGTCTCTTTTTTCGGTGTCCCGCCCGCCCTAGCTCAATGGCAGAGCATCCGGCTGTAGTCGTCGCCCCGCGGGGCGGTGGCGTTCAGGCCATGAGCAGACACCGGAGGGTTGCAGGTTCAACTCCTGCGGGCGGGACCATCTTCATGTCATCGAATCATCTGGATTGTATTTAACAATCCCTAATAAAACTTGGAGGAATTCTGTAATCATTGATGTCTGGTAAATGGTAGCCTGGAAGATACTATGCTATCCAAGCCTCTACCAATTAATTCACTTAATCGAACCTTTTCCGAGTATCAATTCACTTTAAAACATCCCATCGATTCATCAGACAAGTAATCCCATTAACGCGCGACGGGGCAACGCCTTGAGGGAATACATCTTCACCGAGACCGAGGGGAGGCTGCTACGAAAATGGATCGAAAAAGGAGAGGAACCCAAGACAGCCACAGTGCTGTTCTCCAGAATGAGAAGAACCAAAACCACACTCATGGAGGACATCAAACTCTACTTAGACACCCGGAAACGCCTAGTCGCACAACATCGCTGGAGATTAAACGTACCCCGCCCACTAATCACCCAACATCTAGAAGGACTCGCATCGACCCCCAGAAGAAGAGAAGAACATACATAGACAGACTCGAACGCCTCTGGGCCCAGCTGGACACCATAATCACAGACCCGGAAACCGACCAACGCACCCGCATCAAAGCCATGAACACCCTCATGCGATGCCTCCAGATCGCCTACGGAATGGTCGAAGCCATCGAGATAGAACAGATCGAGGAAGACATCAAAAAACTCGAAGAACAGACAGCCCAACGCGAACACCTCGGCTACACGCTACCCGGAGACAACCCGCCCAAATAAAAAAAATCCCCGAAGTTACCGCCCACTGTTACCAACACCGGGGCGTTCAAAACCCTAGTATTATATCCACGCCACCCGTGGATTCCATCACAGAATCAGAGGGGGAGAACAGATGCGGTACAGGACCCTGGTAGCGTTATCAGGCGTGTTCCTCTGCGCGACAGTGGCGCTCTGCGCGCTTCACGGGTGGACCCCAGAAGTCGCCGATGAACAGCGCTACGAGTATATCTTCGGCTCCGCCGGCGAGCCGTGGACCAACACGGTTCAAGGGGAGAACGTGTTGTTCAGCATGCGAGGCTCACACAGCACCGACTTCGGTGGGATGGGCTCAGCCTCGTTCAGAGAAAAAGAGCTCCCACAGGGGTTAATCCTCGGCAGGACATGGTCTGACTCCGGCGCCTGGACAGACCACTCGTACAGGTACACGGCGAGGCTTCAGCAGGGCGAAGGCATCCTGCTCAGCTACAACGCCACCGAGCCCATCAACATCCGTTTCTCCTCGGGCTCAAAGGTGTTGACGCAGGAGACCCGAATAACAGGCAGACACTCCTACCTGATCCCCGAGACGGGGAACTACACCCTAAAACTGGCGGTGAACGAGCCCAGAACCGCCGTCGTCTCACTGAGATGCGTATACCTACACTCAGGCCCAGGATCATCCAAGACGGGAAATACGGAGAACGTGAACACGTTCCCCCCATCCGTCGCAGAGATCAAGACGCTACAAGGTAAACTCCACCAAGCCTCGATACCCGGCGTGGAAGGCCCCGTCATGGCGCTGGAAACCAATAACCGCTGGAACGGGTCAAAGACCTACCCCCTCCACCTCGGACTCGGCGAAGGCATGCTCCCGTCTCCCTGCGGCGGGTACACGATGCTGGGGAACATGTCGCTCTTCGAGATCAACGACGCGTACCTGAACAACGTCACGGTACAGGTCGAGGGATTCCCCTTCACCCACGTCATCGAAGGAACATCATACGAGGCGTTCCACGTCAACGCCGTCAAGCCCCTCGAACAAGGGGCTCTCCCACTGTACGCGGTCCAGACCATGGAGGTCATAAGCGGACGCTTCCACGAGTGCCTGAGCGGCTACGGCAGGGAGTACTTCCCAATCGAGTTCACCTTGGGCTTCGACGACTACATGGGGCACCACGGCAACATCGAGAGGTTCTACCACGTCCAACTCGGCAAAGGCGACACCATAGGGTTCAGCTTCAACGCATCCGGCCCGGTCGAGTTCGGGCTCTACGGAAACCATGGAGACAGCTACGGCACGAGAGGCTTCAGCCGGGGAGACCCCGAGGACTACCACATCAGAGAGTCCCGGATAGAGTCATACGAGGCCGTCTTCACGGCGCCGAGGCGGGGCTACTACAGCTTCGCCTTCAAGGCGTACTCGGGAGAAAAGACCGTTGCCCGCCTCGACGCGTGGAGAATAACATTAATAGGGATAGGATTTACTCCTTGAGCCGCTTGTTCGCAAGCTTCTCGACGGCCACCACAACTGCCTGAGTGCCCTTGTCCTTCATGCCCTCAGCGGCGCAGTGGTAAAACATCTGATGGACCAGACTCGTCGAGGGCAGCGGCATGCTGTTAGCCTTCGCCGTCTCAGCGATTATCCCAAGGTCCTTCAAGTAGTCCTTGATCTTGAACCCGGGCTCATGGTCACCCTTGAGTATCCTGCCGCCGTTGTTGGTGAGCTGCCAGCTCCCCGCGGCGCCCCCCGACACCGCCGCGTGCACCGCGTCGACGTCCACCCCAGCCTTCTTCGCGAACACCAGCGCCTCCGCGACGCCCAGCATCGTCGTACCCACGAGGATCTGGTTCACCGCCTTACAGACCTGCCCATCGCCGTTGCCGCCGATATAGGTGATGGTCTTACCCATGGCCTCCAGGATGGGCTTGCACTCATCGAACACCTTCCGCTTGCCGCCCACCATGATGCTGAGGGTGCCGTTGTTGGCGCCGATGACTCCTCCGCTCACCGGGGCGTCCAGCATCTCCACACCCTTCTCCGCGAGCTTCGCGGCGATGCTCTTTGTGGCGATGGGGCTGATTGTGCTCATGTCGATGAAGACGTCGCCCTTCTTGGCGCCGTGGATGGCTCCGTTCTTGCCTAGTAGCACCTCCTCGACGTCGGGGCTGTCCGTGACGATGCTAACCACGACGTCGGCGTTTGCCGCGACCTCCTTAGGGCTCTTCGCCGCCTTCGCCCCGGCCTCGACCAGGGGCTTAACCTTGCTCTCCGTCCTGTTCCAGACGGTGACCGTGTAGCCCGCCTTGACTAGGTTCTTAGACATGCCCGTGCCCATGAGGCCCAGGCCTATGAATCCTATGCGCTTCATGGGTGAGAAATGAACGTGTATGCTCTAAACAGTTTCGTTTAACCGAAGATGGCTTTCTTCATCTCGTAGATGAGGTAGTTCCCCGAGAGCCCGGCCAACGTGAACCCTATACCGATGAGAAGCCACCTGTTAGCCTTCTCCCTGTCGTACGCGATCTGTGTACTCCTGTAGCTGAGCCAGAGCCCGAAGAACATGCCGGCGTTAGTCAGGAACACGAAGACGCTCTCGTAGACCGTCTGGTCCGAGAGGTACGGGTGGAGCGTGAGGTACCTATCGCCGTACGGGATGAAGGGAAGGGGGTTCTCAAGTATGTTGTAGAACCCGCCGCTGATGATGAATATGCAGAACAGGACGACGGCCCACGCGAGGATGTTGGTGGGTATCCTGAACTTGCCGATGCCGCCTACGGTTTTCTTCTTCTTTGCCTGGCGCTTCTTCTGCGACGTCTCCGTTGCCTCCAGCGGAAACCAATGGAGGCTCTAAATATAATCCTTTTTCTAGTACACAGAAAGATGAAGTTTATTAACCGACGCAGACGTATCAGTCTGAGTTAAAGGGGGGTAACGTCTGCCACAGAGAATTTTATGCAAGGAGTGCGGCGAGGTGCTCTACGAGGGGGACCTCCTCAAGTCGCCGCAGGATGTCATCAAGAAGTTCGAAGGCAAGTGCCCCGTATGCGGCAAGGACCTAGGCTTCACAAGCGAATGCGTTAAGGTGAAGCCCTGCGAAAGCTAGCCCGGCCCACCGATAATAGTTTTAACTTGGTACCGCGTCTTCCCTAAGCGGTAAAAGAATTGGATCTGAAGAAGACTCACATCTATAAGTACCATGCAGAGCATGGAAACATCGTTGATTTCGGCGGATACGCCATGCCCGTCTGGTACGAAGGCATTCAGGCCGAGCATAAAGCCGTGAGGGACGGCTGCGGCGTCTTCGACACCAGCCACATGGGCAGAACATGGGCCGTCGGCCCCGACACCGAGAAGTTCCTCAACTACGTGATCACCAACGACGTCTCCAAGCTGGAGCCGCACGGCGGCCTCTACTCGGTGATGTGCAACCCCACAGGCGGAATCGTGGACGACCTCATCACCTACAAGTTCACCCACGAGAAGTACCTCATCGTCTACAACGCCAGCAACAGGGACAAGGACTTCAAATGGCTGAAGAAGAACAGCAAGGACTTCGACGTGAAGCTCACAGACGTCAGCGACGCGGTAGCCATGATAGCCGTCCAAGGCCCCAAGGCTTTGGAAACCATGCAGAAGATCACGAAGGAGAACCTCAGCGAGGTGGGGCGCTTTAACATCGCGGACCTCACCATCAGCGGCGAGAAGGTCATGGCCGCCCGCACCGGGTACACCGGCGAGGACGGTTTCGAGATATTCGTGCTGGACAGCCCCGTGGATAAGCCGGAGAAGGCGCTCAAGATATGGAACGACCTCGTAGGCGCCGGCGCGGTGCCTTGCGGCCTCGGGGCCAGGGACAGCCTCCGCCTGGAGGCCGGGCTGTGGCTCTACGGCAACGACATCGACGAGAACATCAACCCGCTTGAGGCGGGGCTCAGGTGGACCGTGAAGCTCAAGAAGCCCGGATACTTCATCGGGCAGCGCGCCATCCAGAAGATGCGCGAGGACGGCATAAAGAAGACCCTCATCGGCGTCATGATGACGGACAGGGGGCTCCCCCGGCACGGGTACAAGGTGCTCAACATGGAGGAGCAGGAGATAGGGTACGTGACGAGCGGCGGCCTGAGCCCGACGCTGGGGGTGGGCATCGCCATGGCGTACGTGCCCCCCGAGTACAAGGAGAAGGACACGGAGCTCATCATCCAGATCAGGAGCAAACTGGCGAAGGGAAAAGTAGTTAAGCATCGTCCCTTTTATGATGATTCCGTGTACGGTTGGAAGAGGGAAAAGTGATGACCGACGAATACAAGGTTGAGGAAGGTCTCTACTACACCAAGGAGCACGAGTGGGCGAAGAAGCTGGGCGACGGCAAGGTGGCCGTCGGCATCGACGACTACGCCCAGGGCCAGCTCCACGAGATAGTGTACGTCGAGCTGCCCGAGGTGGGCGCCGAGGTAGCGCAGGGCGAGGCGCTGGGCGCCGTCGAGAGCGTGAAGGCCGTGAGCGACATGTACGCCCCGGTTGGGGGTAAGGTCGTGGAGGTCAACGAGGAGCTGCTGGACAGCCCCGAGAAGATCAACGACGACCCGTACGGTGAGGGCTGGATCGCGAAGATGGAGCCGTCGAGCCTGGAAGCCGATCTGGGTAAGCTGATGGACGCCGAAAAGTACAAAGCTTTCCTCGCTTCCCTATAGTTCTCCTATACCCTTTTGCGGGGGTTCCCAAGTGGCCAAAGGGGTCAGGTTCAGGTCCTGATGGACTAGTCCTTCGTGGGTTCGAGTCCCACCCCCCG
>JAFGTA010000157.1 GCA_016934355.1 Candidatus Bathyarchaeota archaeon
ACACGGGAGGCGGCCAGACCAAGTGCCTGCGCCTCGGGAGCGGCGTAGGGTACGTGAAGGACTCGCTGCCTGAGCCGGACCCCATCTTCGGGCTGATACAGTCCGAGGGGGGCGTGGAGTGGCGTGAGATGTACCAGGACTTCAACATGGGTGTGGGGTTCGAGTTCATCGTCGACCCCGAGCACAGCGAGACCGTGCTATCGACTTGTGAGAGGTTTGGCCTAGGGGTTCAGGTTATCGGCAGGTGCGTGAAGTCAGAGAATGGGAACACTCTGGAGATCGACGGTGGGTACGGTAGGTTCAGGTATCCCTAGTTGACTTGCTGGACGCTATCACAAATACACACGTTCGTCTTCTCTCTGTATTCTTGTCTTCGGTGGTCTTCTAACCGACTCGTCTCAGCTTGATATCTGCGGTTTGACTCCGACTCCACAGACCCAGCCCGTGTCCATGTCGTCGAAGACCTGGACCTCGACGTAATCCGCGTCTGAGTAGAAACCTGTTAGCTCATCTAGGCTGTGGTACGTCATCTCCCCTAGCTCCATCAGACGCCTGTTCTGTTCATCGTTTTTCCCGCCCCTGTACGCCTCACCTACTATCAGCAGCCTACCCCCTGGCTTCAAAACGCGTTTTACCTCTCTCATATCGTCTACAATGTCTGGCCAGAAGTAGTGGGTCTCAAAAGCGGTGACGAGATCGAAGAGGTTGCCGGGGAAAGGCAGGCTGGATACCGAGGCGTGGTGTATCTCGACTCTGCCCCTCTGAATCAGCCTCTTGTTTGTTCTACGCGCCACTTCGACGGACTCCATGGAGAAGTCAACGCCGTAGACCTTCCCATCCTGTGCTTTTCCCGCAAGCTTGCTTACGGTGCCTCCCCCTCCGCAGCCCACGTCGAGGATTACGTCGTCTTTTCCTATGGTGACTTGTTTTAGCCCCCAGTCGGTTAGCTTGGAGTGGCCTAAGTTCATCTCCCATGCCAGTATTTTGCCAAGGAAACCAGTCGGTTTTCTGCACTGCTTCATAAGCGCCAGTAATATTTTGTCCATTAGCTCCATCTAGTCTCCTCTTTCCCATTTCCTCTAATTTTGTTAGGTTAATTTAAGTTATAACCAAAATATATTGATGGAGATAACAAAGAATGAATTAAAAACTTGAGACTCGTATATTTTTAATATTAAACTAAATCTTCTATGAGTATGGACCTTGAACGCGCTGGGAATGTATTAAAAAAGGTTGCAGTTTGGTTTGCGATAATAACCATCCTCGCATCAGGCTTCGCGAACACCGTCTACTCAGACGAGCGTTACCCCACAACAGAGAAATGGCAATGGATACAAGACATGCTAATTACGATCTTCACCAATCCTTATGCTCTCCTCAATGGTTTGGTGGCTTATGCGTTCGTGTATAGATGGGCTAGTCAAATTCAAGTCGTATACACTGGAAAAAATGATTATCTGATGCTCATCTATGCGGCACTCGATTTCTTATTAATGTACGTATTAGTAACTGGAAAAATAATCTACTAGCTAAACCAGATAGAATGGGGAGGGGGGAAGGGGATACACCCTGATAACCGGGAAACAAGCCCAATATATGGAATAGGCACATAAACAGGCTTCTTATAAGAGTGAATGAGTGCAAAAGCGTATCTCATACAGTGCAAAAATGCAACCAAAACCCGAGGATAGACCGTTATCTCTCACCTGACGAGGTCCCCCTATCAGTGAAACCAGTAAAATCGTAAAACCTATTCGCGCCAAGCGGCAGCTTCACCCTTGGGATCGGCTTATCCCCCTGCGCCTGTAGGGCTCCTTCACGAACATGTTCCAGACGCGTATCCTGTTGTTCCAGCCGTGGTAGCCCACCTCGATCCAGCCGACCTCACCGCCGCCCATCCCGGCAACGAACAGCCTGGGCTCCTCGACGTGATCGGAGAACAGGCGCTCCATAAAGCGTTTCTCGACTAGCTCGAGGAGCGACCTCAGGCTTAACTCGATCCGCCACGGGTCTACTCTGTGGCTGACCGTTAAATCATAGTATTCTGAGGTCCTGTGGGACCATAATCAGTCAACTATAGAAAAACGCTGAAGGCTTACTAGAGGTTTCACGTTTAAAGGGAAAGAGCTAGGAGCTTATTTATTGCAACAACTGTGGGAAAGAGGACGGACTCGTAAAAAATATTAGGAAGTTAATTATGGAGAAAGTGCCAAGTGTTGATTATTCTTGAATATGCTTTCTATGAAAGCTTCTATTTCTTCTTTGGATACATCTAACTCTATTTTCCATGTATTAGCTTGGGTGATTATCTCAAGGGTGCTTGTTTTTCTAACGTTGAAAAATAGTATCACGCCAACAATGATTAGTAGGAAACCTATCGCATCAAGGTAAATCGATTCATAGTATAAGTATCTTGACAGGGCAGCGGATAAGCCAATTACAAGTAAAAAGAGGGCGATCAGTCTGTGGTCTTCGTGTTGGCTTTGGAATTTGATGCCTGTTATCTTATCGATGAATATGCTTTCCTGTCTCATCCCAGATAAAGTAACTATCTTAATTCTCCTATCATCAAAACTAACAATGTTTTTTTCATCTTCAAGAATCTTAGGCATGATTATACGATCTTGAAATATTTACTTAAAATTAACGAATAAAGGTGCCTCCCAGAAAATGGTGGAGACAAGAACCATTTCAGGGATAGGTGTAACCTGTGTAGCCGCACGTGCTGTGCTTGATATCAGGCGCAAGGAGACGTACGCTGATTCGGTGGTAAGTGAATCCGCTCTTAAACTCCGCCTTATAACTATTAATCTAAGATAGGGGAACTATCAATAATGAAGATACTCATTACCGGCGCATTTGGTAATATCGGGAAAGCGGTAATAGACGAATCATATAAACGGGGTCATGAAATAACCGTATTCGAAGTAGACAATAAAAAGACCCGCAAAGACGCCAATAAATATCGAAATAAGATAGAAAAAGTATTTTTCGGGGATATACGGAATTTAGATGATATAAATAAAGCGGTAAAAGGATGCGACGCTGTCATTCATCTTGCAGCGATAATCCCCCCTACATCAAAGAAACACCGTGAAATCACCATGGAGGTGAACTACGGCGGCACTGTGAACCTAATCGACGCCATCAATGAGTCAGGGCAAGATAATCCGCTGGTTTTTACCTCGTCGGCAAGCGTAATGGGGCCGACACAGTTACAGGATGATCTCGTTGATCGCGATGACCCTCTGGTGATTACTGGTAACTATGAGGAGTCTAAAATAAGATGTGAAGAGTATCTGAGAGCAAACGCGGACAACTATCTTATTTTCAGGCTTGCTGGTGTTATTCCGAATTTAACTCTCGCTTCTATTATTCAGGCTCTTTCGTATCTTGAAGAGGTTTTTGACATGCATCCTGATATGCGGCTTGAGATGATAACGGACTTAGATGTCGCTATAGCCCTGGTATCCGGAGCCGAAAAACTAGAGTCGGGGGCTACTCAGAGAAATCAGGCATATATTCTGGGCGGCGGGAGAAAGAACGGTTGGCAGTTAAGAGGAAGTGAGTTTATATCCTTTTTATTCGAAGTTTTTTCACTTCCGGTGCCTGATCGGAGGTATTTCACGCAGGACATCAATGCCTATCATCTAGACTGGTACGACACCGAGGAAGCCCAGCGAGAATTCTGTTTCCAAGAAAATTCACTTGAGAACTGCATTAAACAGATTGAGAAAGAATGGGGTGTTCTTAGACTGCCTATCCTATTATTCCGTAAAATCATAATGTGGAAGATAGAGCAGATGTCGCCATATTACGATAACCCAGTTTAAACTTAAATGAAAATATAAACAAGAGCGTTGGCCTCAGTGTAACTCTGATTCATCACGTTTCAACCTAATGCCTTCACATCATCGGCCGAAGAGGAGTAGGTGAACCCGCTCTATTTACTGTATCGAATACAGGTTTAGAAATGGAGGCTACTCGATCCTGAGTTCGGTCCCTTCCCCGCCACTTCTCCTCTTCATGAACACGATTTCCAGCACACCGTTCCTGTACTTGGACTTCCCCGTCTTCTCGTCCACCTCTGCCGGGAACTCCAGCTCCTTGTAGTACTTACGCTCAGGGTTGTCCACGGTTATCCTCAGCAGCCTCTCGGTGGCGTGGAGCCTGATGTCCTCCTTCTCGACGCCCGGCAGCTCAGCCAGCACCTTGACGCTGTCCCCGTCCTCGATCACGTCCACGAGGGGCTCACGCCGATCTGTCAGGTTCAGCGGCGACTTGCCCTCCGCGGGTATGCTGGGCTTCATGTTGCCGAACTCGCGGATGATCGGCTTGCCGTCTGGACCAATCTTCACGCTGTACCCGTAGACGAAGGGTCCATACTCGCGGCGTATCGAGCCGTCTGGGAGCCTGTGCTCCTTGTACATGTCCTCGGGCATCGTGTTCTCCATATCCTTGAACGCCTCGGCCATCTCCTTCTCCATCTCCTCGATCATCCTGTCGATGTCACCGAAGATGCTTGACCTGCGGCCGAAACGCTTGAACCACTCGTCCCAAAACGACATTTCTCTTCAAGTGAAGAAAAAACGGTATCCGATATAAACCCTACACCTTAAGAGCGGCGCGCCGGAGATGATCCCATCTTGACAATCCTAGCCTCCTACAGCGAGATAGCCCTCAAAGGCAGGTACGTGAGAAGCCGCCTAGAGAAGCAGCTCGCCGCCCAAATCGAGCACACGCTGAAGAAGGAGGGCTACAGCCCATTAGTGACCAGAAAGTTCGGGCGGATATACGTGGACGGCGTTCCCGGAGAAGCCGCCGAACTAGTCGCCAGGGTCTTCGGCGTCGTACACGCAATGCCCGCTACGAGGACTGAAGCCGACCTCGAATCGGTCGCGGAGGCCGTCGTACAGGAGGCGAAAAGCGTAATCAAAGACGATGAAGGCTTCGCAGTCAGACCCAAAGTAGTAGGAAACCACAGCTATGGGAGCCGCGACGTCGCCATCGAGGCGGGCTCCAGAGTGCTGGAGGCGCTGCTGGACAGGGGCGTACACGTGAACCTGGATGAGCCCGACGTGACCCTCTACGTCGAGGTCAGGGACATGGACGCCTTCGTCTACTCCCGTATAATACCCGGCGTCATGGGCCTGCCATACGGGTCGCAGGGCAGGGTCGTGTCCCTGTTCAGCGGCGGCATAGACAGCCCCGTCTCCACGTGGCTCATGATGAAGCGGGGCCTCGACGTCATGCCCCTGTTCATGGACCAGAGGCCCTACGTGGGCGAGGGCTACGTCGAGCGCGCTAGGGAGTCGTTCAGGGCGGTGGCGAGTTACGTCCCCGTGGACGGATACAGGCTGTACTCGGCGCCCTTCGGGGACGTGATGGCGAGGATAATGGAGTCGCCGCAGCCGCGGTACACGTGCATCCTCTGCAAACGCTCCATGTACAGGGTTGCAGAGCGTTTCGCCGTGAGGAACAAGGCGAAGGGAATAGTCACGGGGGAGAGCCTGGGCCAGGTGGCGAGCCAGACCATGGACAACCTCTACGTCCTCAGCGGCTCCGTCGACATCCCGGTCCTCCGCCCCACCATCGGGCTCGACAAGGTCGAGATCGAAGCCATGGCGAGAAACATCGGCACCTACAGTATAACGGCGAAGAAGGTTGACGGCTGCACGGCTGTGCCGGGGAACCCTGCGACGCGTTCAACGCTGGAGGTAATCGAAGGACTGGAACGTGAGCTATGCCTAGAGGGGCTCATCCGGGAGGCCGCGGACGCCGTAACCATCCTCGACATTGCCGAATAGGAACACAGTTAATACCGTCGGCATACCCCTTTCTCGGGAGAGAAATGTCTAAACTGCCCAGAGATGCCCTTCAAGACTCCACCGAGATCGACTTCACCGAGGAAACCGAGCGCTGGAACGAGTACAAGCTCACAGACGGGACCACCCTCAAGATAAAGCTCGTGCTGCGAGGCGTCAAACGGCTCAAACGCTACGAGCCAGATGGAACCCCCATTTACGTCATCAACAGCATCAACGTTGTCAGGGCCGTGGACGTGCCCCCCGAGCTGAAGGCCAAGCCCAAGAAGTCTGAAATGGCTCCCGTGTAGAGGCCTGGCCTTGAAGCTGAGACTGGTAGTCCACACCCCGAACGTCGAGGCGATGGTCGCGACCAGCATGCTCACCACCACCAGCGGAGCCCAACCCAGCACCCTCTACGACAGGCTCCAAACGAAGCCCGACAAGGTAAACGAGGTCGTGGGCCGCGTCGAGGTCCAGCACGGCAACATACTGGAGCACAACAGGCTGGTCTGGGAGCTGGAGGCAACCGACAAAACAGTCATGGAGGCGATGCTCGACACCCGGTTCCTCACATTTACACGCCTCGCAGACGAGAGGTGGCTGGTCAGCGGCAACTTGCGAACGGTGGTCGAGTACGCCCAGTCAAAGAAGAGCCCATTCACAGACGCCCTGATGGCGTCAATCAAGGAGGTCGCCCCAACGGTCCATGGGTTCGCGGAGGCTGGTATATAGTGAAGACCCGGCTGCTCGCCTACATCCACAGCGATGTTCTGAGGAACGCGTATCCTGATCTGGGTTGGAGGGAGCTCCTGCCCCACCTCGGCTACACCTTCGCAGTCGAGAGGGTGAGCCGGGCGTGCAGCCACCAACTGGTGCGGCACAGGATCGCCAGCTTCAGCCAGCAGAGCCAGCGGTACATCACCGTGAAGAGGCTATCGGAGCGCGTCGTCGTTCCGCCCAGCGTCGAGAAACAAAGCCACGTGTTCGTTGAGCTGGTCAGAGACGCTAGCGAAGCCTACCAAGAGCTGGTAGAGCGAGGCGTCCCCAGGGAGGACGCCCGGTTCGTGCTTCCCAACGCCGCCGAGACCAGCCTCCTAATGACCATGGACGGCAAGGCGCTGCTCCACTTCTTCGGCCTCAGGCTCTGCAACCGCGCCCAGTGGGAGGTGCGTGCCCTCGCCGACGCGATGCTGAGCCAGTGCAGAGACGCCGACCCGTGGGTGTTCAACAACGCGGGGCCCTACTGCTACATGCTGGGGCGCTGCCCCGAGGGCAGGTTCACCTGCGGAAGGATGAAGGAGGCAGTCGAGATGTACGAGCCGAAGGGTGAACAGTGAAGCTGCTGCTGGACGAGATGTACTCGGGGCTCAAGGACCACTTCAGGATAATGGGGCTTGAGGCGATAACCTTGAAAGACGTGGGCCTGAAGGGCTCAGACGACTACGAGGTAGCCAAGTACGCCCACGAAAACGGGTACGTGCTTGTGACGGGAGACAAACGGAAACCCGTCGAGTACCTTGAGCTCCTCGGCGGAAGGTACGTGCTTGTGGACACCCCCATGATGGTGCGGATGATAGTCGAGGCCGTCGAGGAGAAGTACGGTCCCTAGGACAAGTGAAGCGCCCCTCGCACCCGTTTTATACCTAGTCACCCCATTTAGCAGGGACATTCATGGAGTACTCAGAGGACACCTTACTGTTCACGGAGGACATAAAGGAGCGGGCAAAGCGGTACGGCTTCGACCTCGTCGGCATAGTCTCAGCCGAGGCGTACGACGCGTTGCCGACCCACTACATAGGGCACAGGGACTACAGGTGCGACACCCGGAAGACTGGGGACTATATGGAGGGTGCCCGGAGTCTCATCATACTCGGGATGAGGGTGTGGGACAGCCTCTTCGACATGGTCGTCAAGGTGGGCGACCACCACGAGTACCCCGACGAGTGGAGGGGCCGCTACTACGCCAGGCGCCTGATGCGTCACCTAGACGGCCTCGGCTACCGGACGGTTCTCGAGCCCGACCTGCTCTCCAAGAAGAAGATGGCTCAGCTCGGCGGCCTCGGCTGCTTCGGCAAGCAGACGCTTATTATCACACCCGAGTACGGACCGTGGGTGCGGCTCAGGAGCGTACTCACCGACGCCGAGCTTGTTCCCACGAAGCCTTTCACCGCGGACCTGTGCAAGGACTGCGACGAGTGCGTCAAGGCATGTCCCGTCGGTGCGTTGACCCCATATAAACTCGACCCTGACAAGTGCCTCCTCGGGATGGATTGGGACGCCCGGTTCTCGGACGAGTACAGGGACGTCTACTACGAGCATAACCCTTCCCTCACCGAGAACACGTGGATGATGTGCAACACCTGCCAGAAGGCTTGCCCAGTGGGCAGGGAACTCCGGCTCAATCCGCTGAGCGACCCCAGGCGCGTGCCGACGAAGCACGTAGAATAGGCTCGGCGACACCTCTTATACCCATCCAGCTTAACCATGATCAGTGAAAGCCATGGACTTTGAACATGAGGTCATGGAGGGCTTCGGCGACACCGTGGACCGGATAGTCTCGACGCCCAGCGGAGCGGTGCCTGTGCTGCGGAAGGGCAGAGACGGCGCGGCGAGGAACAGGTACACGTGGATGAGGGTCTACGACGAGACGAGGACACGCTACGGGAGGCCGCTGACGCTGCTCGCAGCCGAGAAGCTCATCGAACACGTGAAGCCTGGAGACTACGTGCTCATAGTGACCAACAGCCACGAGATGGACGGGCCCCCAGGTTCAGCGGCCCTCGCCAGGGCACTTCTAATAGGGCTTAGGGCCATTCCCGTGGTGATGGCGAACTTCGCAGGGGGCAGCAAGAACGAGAGGGCGCTTACCCAGAGCCTCACGGGCTGCCAGGTGATACCCGTGCTGTCACGTGAGGAGCTTAAGGGAAGCATCTGGACGCCTTACACGGCGTGGGTGTACAGCTGGTCCATGATGAGCGTCACAGAGGCCGAGGAGGCTGCGGAGATGCTGCTGGACGAGCTCAGCCCAAAGGCGGTGATAACCGTGGAGGCAGTGAGCTGCAACGTCAAGGGGATAAGGCACGGCGCCCTCGGGGGGCCAGGTAACAGCGGCGACCCAGAGGAGAGGTTCGTGCGGTGGAACCAGCTCCTTGAGGCAGCCAAGAGGCGGGGCGTCCTCACCATAGCGACGGGTGACAACGGCAACGAGTGCGGCTTCGCCACGGTCAAGGACATACTGGACAGGCACCACGAGTACTGCAGGGACTGCGGCTGCCCATGCGGCGCAGGGATAGTTTCCGCCGC
>JAFGTA010000158.1 GCA_016934355.1 Candidatus Bathyarchaeota archaeon
GAGGTACGGCATGGACATGTTCGGCTCCTTCTTCTACGCCTACGAGCTGTACGAGAGGGGCGTCGTCACCGAGGCCGACACCGGTTTCAGGCTTGAGCGGGGCGACGAGGAGGCGCTCATGGAGCTTCTCCGCATGGTCGCGTACAGGGAGGGATTCGGCGACATACTCGCGGAGGGCTCCGTGAGAGCCGCTGGAGCCCTCGGGGAAGGCGCCGGGAGGCATGTGCCCGTCGTTAAGGGGCTGGAGGTGATGTCGAGCGACGCCAGGACGGCGCTTAAGGGCAACGTCTTCACGACGCTGAGCATCCTCACGAACCCCAGGGGAGGCGACGACCTGAAAGGCACCCACGGCGTCTCCAACTACCCCGGAGTGTCTAGCTGGGGCAGAAAGCTGGGCATCGGCGAGGCGGAGTACAGTGACTGGCTCATGGGGTGGCTGGACATGCCCGGAGGCTACAAGGAGAGGCTGTTCGGTGAGCCGCCGGACATCAATGAGCCCGACCAGATGCTGCTCACCGCCTGGTACAACAGCCTGACCAGCGCATACAACTCCCTCGGCCTATGCATGTTCGGGGCCTCTGTAGCCGACGCGCTGGGACCAACATACCTTGCGAAGCTGTGCTCCGCGGCGACTGGGATCGAGGTTGACGCGTCTGACACCATGACGGCAGGGGAGCGGGTGTTCAACCTCATGAGGATGTACGTGGTCAGGGAGGGCGTCAGGCGGGTCGACGATCATTGGCCGGAAGCGTACTACGAGGAGCCTTCGACGGCTGGACCAGAGACGGGGCCACCGTTCAAGAGGGAAGAGGTGGACGCCGTGTTGACGCGGTACTACGAGCTTAGGGGCTGGAGCCCTGAGACGGGGATTCCACTGGATGAGACATTGGTACGCCTTGGTCTAAGCGACATTGTGAAATAATGAAGAGAAGAGGCTTGAACGCCAAACAGGGCTAAAGTGAGGCGTTACCGGTTTTAATAGGCCCATCGGCGCGCCGCGGGGTGTCCGAGTCTCCCTACAGCCTATTTTGAACTGATGTAAAGGTCTACGAATACTACGGTGACTATTGTGACTGGAATGGCTACCACTACGTCTCCAACGTATGGTATGTAGCCACACGCTATCTTAGCTACGTAGTATAGCACTATCAGTACAATCGACGGTATTATTCTCTTAAGGCTCAAGCTAAATCCCTTCGACAGCCCGTCTCTAATCCCGGTCCCGTCCACTACCATAACCGCGTACATGAAGATGACTGCAGGTATCAGGATGAATGTGAGCGCGAGCAGGTTGCCAATAAACGCGGCGAGGAACAGTTTACCGAACCTGCCCAGTACGTACCTGAACGAGCCGACGGCGCCCATCTTCTCGTTCTTGTAGCCGCTCCAGATCATGTGAACCGAGGCAAATGTGAACATCCCTGAGACCGACACCCATACTATCACCAGCAGCAGCGCGGCGAGCATGAACGACCAGATCCCCGGTGGAAGCTCAGGGTAGTCGTTCACCGTGTACGCCACGGATACCATCTGAGGATAAATTTGGTCGTACCACGACTGCAAGTCGAACAAGTCTGCGAGCACCCCAAAGCCCCTTACTATCGCTATGCCCCAAAGCCCGGCTAACGCCTCGGGGATGAACACTACAGGATGTGAGAAAGTGAAGTTTACCCCCGTTTGAAGGTGCTCGATCAACCCTTTCTCCTGCGACTGCTCCAGGTTGCCGATTATTGCCTCCCCGCAGCTCTCACAGTACTTGGTGCCCTCCGACACTTCCTTCCCACAGTGCGGACAGTAAGGCATGTGATCCACTAATCAATTTTTACCCTGTTATGAATATTTAAGATGGCTTATGGGCTGGAGCCACCCGAGGCGTGTATCGGCTGCCGATTTTAAGCTTTTAAACCCAGTCAACCATGGATCACGCATGAAGCCAAAGGTACTGATTAGCCCCGACCAGCTAAACGTCCCCGAAGACGTGGCTGGCACACTCAACGACATAGCGGATGTGCGGTACGTCTCGGGTGACTACAGCGATCTCAAGGAAGCGTCGGCGCTCCTCGTCGGCATCGAGAAGATCGACGACAAGTTCCTAGAAAGGACGCCAACGCTCGGGATATTGGCACGCTTCGGCGTAGGCTACGACTCGGTGGACGTCAAAGCCTGCACTCGGAGGAAGGTCTACGTGACTCATACCCCCGACGTGCTGTCCGGCGGCGTGGCGGACCATACGTGGGCTCTGATACTAGGGTTCATGCGTAGGATACCCGAGGCGGATGGGTATACCAGGACCAAGTGGGCGAAGCGGGAGAGGAGGCTCGGCTTTGGCTGGGATATGAAGGGGAAGACACTTGGGATCCTCGGCCTCGGCAGGATAGGCACCGAGGTCCTCAAGCGAAGCCAAGGGTTCGACGTTGAGACGATCTACCACGACATCGTGGAGAGGAGGAGTCTGGAGGAGAGGTACGGGGTCAAGCCAGTGGGATTCGAGGCGCTCCTCAAGGGCAGCGACATACTGTCGGTGCACGTGCCCCTGCTTCCCTCGACGCACCATATGATAGGCACTAAGGAGCTTGCCTTGATGAAGCCCACAGCCTTAATAATCAACACCTCCCGTGGCCCGGTCATCGACGAGACGGCGCTCTACGAGGCTCTCAAAGACAGAAGGATACGCGGGGCTGCGCTCGACGTGTTCGAGAAGGAGCCCATGCCTCTGGACAACCCACTGCTTGGGCTGGACAACGTCGTCGTGACTCCTCACTCCGCCTCGGCCACCGTGGAGACGAGGAGAGGAATGGCTGAGATGGCTGTCTCCAACATTAGGGCGTACCTTGAGGGTAGGCGGCCATCCAACGTGGTGCCTGAGCAGAGGGACGTCAAGTTCTAGCCCTTATCTCAGAGGGCTCACTTCTCCTTGATCCTCAGCAGGAAGAACATGCTAATCGAGAGAGTTATTATCTGTACATAGAGCGGCGCCTTGAAGCCGTACCTCTCCAGTAGAAGCCCCGCCAGCCACGGCGCGGGCACCGCCCCAGCCCTCCCATAGGCGTCCAGCTTCCCCAACACGCTGCTCCTCCTGTCCTGGGACACAGTCTCGCTTATGAGGCTGGTCCAGCTTGGCATCCAGAAGCAGATGTCGATGGCGCTCACGCCGTTGAACAGGACGTAGGCCCAAACAGACTTGAACACAATAAAACCCAGCACCGTGACGTACGCCATGACAAGACTCCCTATGAGCATCCGCTTCCTGCCGACCCTGTCGCTGAGCTTCCCGAGGGGTATGCTCCCCACGGCCCATACCAGGTTGAAGCTGGTGCTCATGAACCCTAGCTGCAGCGTAGTGTAGCCATAGGAGTCGGTGAGCGCCCCGTAGAAGAGGCTGTACGCGACGGCATAGCCGAACCCCTGGATCAGCATGATTATGTAGAGGGACAGATTCGCCCGCTCCGGGAGCAGGGCGCTTCTCACCTGCTCCATCAGTGGAACCGAGTTCTGCTTATCCGCGTCGGGTTCATGGGTCTCTCTGAGGTAGAGGACGAGAACGACGAGCCCCAATATGTTCACGGCGAGAGTCAGGTACAGAATAGGCGTGTACCCCGCCTTGAGGGCAATATAGCCCCCGGCGGAGGCCATCAATGTACTCATGCCCTGGCTCACGGCGAGGAGGGTGCTCAACGCTGTGGCCCGCTGGGCGCTGTCAACCGACTCCGCTATGAGCGCGTTGCGGGCCGGGTTCCCCATCATGAACATGGCGGAGAAGCCGATGAAGAAGCTGAAGACAAGGAGCGCGTAGTAGTGCCCTGAAAGGATAAGCACAGTCATGGCTACCACCCTGCAGACGTCGCTCGCGATTATGGCCGGCCTCCTCCCATAGTGGTCGCTTATGTAGCCCCACGCCAGCAGCCCCAGCGCTGTGCTGACGTTGATCATGGTCTGGATGAAGCCAAGCTGACCGATGGATATGCCTGTGCTGAGGAGGTAAGGCTGCCAGACCACGTAGAACATGCCGAACCCCACCTGGCTTATGAGGGCCTGCGCCGCGAGTACGCGGATGTTCCCCTCCAGCGCGAGGTACCGGCTCAGTGACTTCATGGCTCGAAGAACCTAGAGTGTTAGGGATTTCAGAGATAAAAGATAGCTGGGTAAAGTTGGTGTGAGTAGTCAGAGGTTGATGATGTTGCTGCGGAACCTACCGCTGAACAGCTGCTTCACCTTGCCCATGTTCTGGTTGTCGAGGCTGTCCATCATGAAATCGTGTTTAAACCCGGACCCCTTGATGGAGAGGTCATAGTATGTTCGCGAGTCATCCATATCCTTGCTGTGCAGCTTGATCTCATGGACTGAGGGGTTCTCGATGCTAATGCACCCGGGGAACGCGGCGAGCACGCTCTCTGCGGATTGGCCCACGTACTCGGAGCCGTAGGTCATAGTCGCACCCATCTGAGACGCCCATC
>JAFGTA010000159.1 GCA_016934355.1 Candidatus Bathyarchaeota archaeon
GGGTCTTTCTTTTTTCGTCTCTTTTTTTGCTTTTTTTCTGGCTGCGGAATTTTATTTATAGATTCATTTATTTCCTGTAATGAAATCTTCTTTGAAATAGCAGAAATATATTGAGACTTTGTGGGAGGTTTAACAGTGTCTTCAAAAAACCCTTCCACTTTTTTACCCCGTACTTTTATACTATGCATTTTCGTTAACTCCTTTAACTGAGTTACAGTTAATGTTTTTAGCAAATCTTTTGAATCAGATGAAGTAGGTGTTTTTCCCAGTTTTTTTAAGAACTTGGACCAAGAGTCTGTCCCTTGAAGTTTATTACACTTATAACATAAGCAAACGCTATTTCTTAGAGTTGTGCTTCCTCCTTTTGAGAATGCGGTTTTATGACCAACTTGCATCTCGATATAACTGATAGGCTCCCCGCAAGCTTCACATTTGCGTCCTGCTCTTTCCCATAATATCTGTTTATCTCGGCTTCCCAGAGTCCTTTTTCTTGATTCCTCCCACATAAGAATCATTTAAGGTAGTTATTTTATATTAAATATAAAATTAACTAACCTATCTTTGAAAAAAAACCTGATAGTTACGCGGGCGTATTATGAGATAATTTTACATAATATAAAAACTATCTCAAAACAGTGTTTGAGAAATGGAAGCTGATAAAGAAATAAAATGTGTCAAATGTGGAAGCGATGAGTTCAAGTTAATGAGGACCATTCCACAACAAATCCTTGCAGAATGTTTGAAGTGTGGGCATCCACATTTACTTGAAGGGAACCCAATATTTTTTTGGAGTCCAGAAGAAGAATAGCCTGTGACGTGTGATTAATCCTACGCGTGTGCTTGGAAAATACATAATTCTATAGACGTCCCTCTTGGGTGTGTAGCTATACCCTGGTTGTATGCTTGTTACTTGGCAGAAGCTGTTTTCTGGGCGATCCGTAGTTGTCTCGGGGAAGACATGAATATCTCTGAGCCTACATTGTGTCCATGAGGACTGGTTTCAGGCTTGACGCCGCCCGCGAATATATGGAGCGGGCTGGTTTGGACTGTTTGGTGGCTACGAGCCACGACAACGTGTACTACGCGAGCCACAGCGAGATCATGACCATCTCGATGCTGAAGCGGCTGGCTGCCGTGTTCATACCGCTGGACGGGGAGCCCGTTTTCGGCGTCCACGCCAACGAGGAGGTCACCGCACGCGAGACCACGTGGATCAAGGACCTGCGCGTCTACGAGGGCGGCGAGTGGGAGCCTCTGAAGCCTATAGGGTTCGTCGCGGACACCCTCAGGGAGATGGGGTTCAGCGATAGTAAAGTCGGGGTGGAGACTCTGGACATCCCGGGGGTATGCTATGATCACCTCAGGGGTCTTCTCCCGGGCGCCGAGTTCGTTGACTGCCAGCCTGTGTTCGACAGGCTGAGGGCGGTGAAGAGTGTAGAGGAGCTGCAGCACCTGAGCAGGATCAACATGGCGACGGCGAAGGCGATCACGGTGGCTTTCGAGATGGCTGAGCCGGGTGACACCGAGAGGAAGATCGCGCGTGACATGATCGACCTGACGCTGCGGTACGGCGCGGACACGGTGGCGTTCATGACCATGGGCGCCGGCGAGAACATCCATGAGACCCATCACATCCCCGGCGACTACCGGATACGGGAGGGCGACTTCATACACGTGGACTTCGGCTGCCTCTTCGACGGCTACCTCAGCGACATCAGCAGGACCGCCGCCGTGGTGAAGCCGGATAAGAACCAGCTTGAGGCGTACAGTTTCGCGGTGGACGCTGAGAGGGCAGCCGGCGAAGCCCTCGCCCCCGGCGTCAAGGTGCAGGAGGTCCACGAGACCGTCAAGAGGTTCTACGAGTCCCGCGGACACCCCTACAACCGGGCGTTCATCGGTCACGGGCTGGGCATCGGATGCCACGAGTACCCGTTCCTCGGTCCCAGCCACGGCGACTGGACTCTGGAGCCGGGCATGTTCTTCCAGGTGGAGCCCAGCGCCGCGGTGGGCGGCACGCGTGTGCACACCGAGGACAGCTACGTGGTGACGGCTGAGGGCTCGGAGAACGTCAGCGAGTACAGGGACGTCTCGGAGCTGCAGGTGATCAGGTAGAGCCAAGAGGCTTGCTCGCTTACCTCACGGTTTTCCCATGCATGCTGTGATGCATGATTTCTTCTTGTTTTGGCAGCCCCCGTGTTTGGGAGCCCTTATACAGGGACCCGTCAAACATTGAACCATGAGACTCACCCGAGCCCTTCTGGTGGTTCTACTATTGCAGGCATGTGCCGTTACGTCGGGTTCCCCGGAGCACTCGACCTATCTCGGCGGAGGCGGTTTCGACAACACCTGCGACCTCCTCGTGGAACCCGCAGGCAACGTACTGGTCACGGGGCACACGGCGTCCAGAGGCTACCCTACGACCGGCGACGCCTACTCCACGGGCTACGGCGGCGGTGAGAGAGACGTCTTCGTGTCAAGGCTGAGCCCTGACCTGTCGCATCTGAGCCACTCCACCCTCCTCGGTGGCTCCGACTCAGACATACAGCCGCAGCTCGCTCTGGGCGCGGACGGCGCCGTCTGGCTTTCCTGCGGCACCAGTTCGAGGGACTTCCCCTTCACAGACGGTGGCTACCTTGGAGGCGAATCGGATTACGCTCTGTGCGTCTTCGACCCGACGCTGTCCACTCTCGTCCAATCGTTTCCAGCTGGAGGAGACGGCGACGACAGCTTCGGGGGCATATGCGTCGACGGGGAGTGGGTGGTGGCTTCGTTTAAGACACGGTCCACCGGGCTGAGTGCCTACGGTGGAGGATACGACCCCGACTACAACGGCGGAATGGATGTCTACGTAGTGAAGTACCCCGTCGAAGGAACGCCCACGGAAACCAGGGAAGCCCCGGAGCCCACGTCACAGGATGAAACCCGCGGAATTCCCGGGTACACAGCTGAGACAATCATCCTAGGGCTAGCGGTCATCGCCATCTTCCTTCGACGCGGAGAACGCTAGCCCGCCTCAGCGAGTAGGCAGTCTGTCACCGAGATCAGCTGTAACACTCTTCTTACGAGCCAGGGGAAACGGTGTCGCACGTCTTCGTAGGCGGCGACGCTGAACGAGTGGATGTCAACCGACTCTCCTCCGTACTCCAGTACGCCGCTGCCTGAGGCTAGGAGGTTCCTGACCCAGTCCACCCTCCTCCCGTAGGTGAGGGCGAACACGTACCCTGTCTCCGTCTTGAAGGTGAGCACAGGCGTCCGGTACAAGCGACTGGACGTCCTGCCCACGTGGCTCACCACGGCGAATGGTGGAACCCACCCCGCGAACAGGAGGATCAGCCTGTTGGTGACGTGCTTGTTGAAGCCTGCGACCGCCTTGGGTATCGGCATACACCGGTGACTTGTGCCCCGACGTAATAACATGAATGGGTGCACAGCGTATCTACTTGAAGGTGGATACCTCCGAGAGCCTCTCCCAGCCGCCGCCCACCCGTCTGTAGAGAGTCATCCACGCGCACACGAAGTCCACTGCCTTCTCTGACTCGCCTTCGCCGGAGAAGCCGGCTACCTTGACCTGAACCACGGACCACGCCATTGACCCGTCCTCCGAGAAGCCGATGACCGGCTCACAGAGGTCCCTGTACTCGGTGAAGCGGGTGCTGTTCAGGTACTCGGTGAAAACGGTTCGCTGCTCCTCCCGCGACGGGTAACGTATCTCGCCCCGAGAGACGCTCATGAAGTCATCGGACATCCCTTGGACGATGCAGTCCACGTCCTTACCGAAGTGAGCGGCTATCGACCTTCTGTGAAGTTCGAGTATCTCTGAACGCAGAGAATCAAAGTCTGGGCTGCCCAAACGTCCATCCATATAGAACCGCCTAGATTAGGCGTTTCACGGTAAAAACGGTGTCGAACCATCCGGTGAACCTTTAAATAGAATCCACCTTTCTCCATAGACCTTCAGGTGCACAATTTGGGGGATAGGCGCAAAACCAAGCTGCTGAGCTACGGCCTCGTGGTAATGGCGGTAACCCACACCCTCACACACGTCTTCGGCGGCATCCACACAGCCATCTTCAGCCTCCTCCGCGACGAGTTCAGCCTCAGCCTCCAGCAGCTAGGGCTAATCGCCGCCATCCCACCCCTCTGCCAAGCCCTCCTAGCCATACCCACAGGGCTCCTCAGCGACAGGATAGGCAGCAAAAAGATGCTGCTCCTCAGCTTCATGTTCGCCGCGGCGGGCGCAGTCCTAGCCGGCCTAGCCCGAAACCCGGTGATGCTGGTAGCCGCCATCAGCCTCGTCTACATAAACACCACCATCTACCACCCCGCCAGCTACAGCTTTACCACCAAGCTCTTCAAACCCCAGGACCGAAGCAAAGCCCTCGGCCTCCACGGCGCCGGAGGCACACTGGGCCACGCCATGGGGCCACTCGCGGTGAGCATCCTCGTAGGCGTCCTCGCGTGGCAGTGGAGGCAGGTATACCTCCTCCTCGCCGTCCCGATGATAATAGGCATCGTGCTGGTGCTGTTCATCAAGGAGGAGACACAGGAGGAGAAGAAGGCCCACGAGTCCGAGCCGGAGGAGGAAGGCGACTCGGAGAAGTTCCTCACGGCGAGCCTCCTGATGTTCCTCCTCTACTCGGCGCTCCGCAGCATGGGCGGCAGCATGATCAGCAGCTTCCTCGTCCTCTACCTACAGGACGTGCGGGGAATGGAGATCGCCCTCGCCTCCCTCATAAGCAGCGCCACCACCCTCACAGGGCTCGTGGCGGCGCCCATCGGAGGCTACATGGCGGCAAGGTACGGAGACAAACGGTGGCTACAGGCGGCGCTCTTCGTGGCTTTCACCCTGCTGGCCCTCTGCTTCAACATACCCAACAACACGGTGTTCATGCTGCTCTACGTCGTCTATGGGTTCACCGCTACGCTCGGGATGGCGTCGAGAAGCGCCATAATGGCGCGGCTCACTCCGCGAAAACAGAGGGGACTGGGCTACGCACTGTTCTTCCTCCCCGGCAGCATCGTCGGCGCCATCGCGCCGGTCGTGGCGGGGTACCTGGCGGGGGTCATAGGCTTCGGCGGCATCTTCAACATCGCCATAGTCATCAACTTCGTGGCGCTTGCGGTGCTGAGGTTCGCCGTAAAGGTGGAGTAGATCTCCCCGACTATACACCATAATTTAACATAGGTACAGATAGGTGAGGCTCGATGAGCATAGATATGCATATATACTTAGTTGATAATTTATTTTTTAAGTAAATAACCATGATGGTCACGCTGCACATAACCGCGGACGACTTCAAGCTCTACCAAGCCCTGGACAAGTACTCCGAGAAATACAGCACAAGCTACAGCCTCCAGAAGGTCGACAGCCACTTCGAGCTGAAGATCAAGACAGACGACCTCGGCGAACTCATACGGAGGCTCAACCTCATCAAGGACAGCACAGTGGAGATCGCCGAGATAATCAACACACGGGAGTACGGGAAGATGGCTAGCGTCAACCTGACGAAGACCAACATCGACGCCCTGCTGGGGAAGACAACCGTCGCGCAGACGGACATCACCCCGGTGGACGGCGGGCTCGTGAAGCTCATCGGCGAACTCTGGTTCAGCCGACCCGTCGCCGACAGGGTGATACCAAAGGGCACAAGCGTCCGCGTCATCAGCGTGCAAGGGGTTAGTTTACTTGTCGAAGAGGTGAGAGAGAAATAGCATTCGAGACATTGTGGGCGGCGTGGTCCTCCATAGGGGGCACACTGCTGCTAATCGCGGCCCTGCTCTTCATCATAGGAATACTGAGCACGGGCGTCAAGACTGTGAACCAGTTCGAACGAGGCGTGATAGAGAGGTTCGGGGCGTACACGATAACCGCTGACCCGGGGCTCAAGTTCATCGTCCCCCTGGCGGACAAGATGCTCAGGATCAACATGCGCGAGCAGGTCATCGACGTCCCGCCGCAGGAGATCATCACAGAGGACAACGTCGTCGTCAGCGTGGACGCCGTAGTCTACTACCAGATCATGGACCCTGTACGTGCGCTGTACGAGATCGAGGACTTCGAGCTGGCCATCGTGAAGCTCGCCCAGACCACCCTCAGGAACGTGGTGGGCGAGATGACGCTGGACACCTGCCTGACAAGCAGGGAGAAGATCAACCTTGACCTCAGGAAGGTGCTGGACGAGGCCACAGACAAGTGGGGCACCAAGGTGAACCGCATCGAGGTGCAGCGCATCGACCCGCCCATGGACATCCAGACCGCCATGCACAAGCAGAAGACGGCGGAGCAGGAGCGCCGCCAGTTCAGGCTACTAGCTACCGGCCGCAAGGAGGCGGCCAACCAGGACAGGGAGGCCACCATCATGAGGGCCGAGGGCGAGGCGAAGAGCATCGAGCTCGTGGCCAAGGCGGAGGCCGAGGCCATACGGCTTGTGTCTGAGTCGGCTAACAAGTACTTCACGGAGAACGCCCAGATCAACAAGAAGCTGGACGTGATACGTGACACCTTCAGCAACGCCACCAAGATAGTGGTGCCGTCAGACAGCGACGTCCTCAACATACTGGGCATGGACAGCGGAGCCAACGTGGTCCCCATAGTCAGGAAGGGTGAAGGAGAGAAGCAGAAATCAACCCTGTAACCGTACTCGCGCTGCTGCTAGTCATCTTCCTTGAGGTGATGTGGATCACCGGGACACGGTCGATAAGAAGCCCCCTAGACTCCGCCACCCAGCACGAGACCGACCTCAGGCTGACCTACAAACGGTACTGCGAGCTCTACCCCCACGCCAAGATACCTTACCGAGACTACAAGCATATACAGGCCGCCAAGGCCTTCAAGAGACCCATAAGCAGCCGCAAGATACAGAGAATGGTGAGGTAACCCATTTTTTACCTGTACTTGCCGCCGGTTGGGTAGGCGTCCCACCGCATGTGCCTGAACTCCAGCAAACCGAGGTCCGCGGGGCCCAGCCCCGGAGGGTCAACAGGGTAGTCCACCGCGCTCCAAGTGTCCCACCACGCCTTATGGTGAACCCTGCTCTTGATCTCGACGACGTCGAAGCCGTCAACGTCCAGGCCCAGCGCCTTCAACGGGTCCGCGCTCATCGGCGCCGAAAGCCTCTCCGTGATAACCACATGCCTGTTCTCACCCAGGTCCAACGACGCAACGAGGTCAACCTTCTCGTGTGCGCCTCTGCCCATGGGGCCGGTCTCCACCCACTCGGCGCTCCCGAGGAACTCGATCTCCCCGGTCACCTCGACGGGGCCACCGCTGATGGGGTCGAGCCAGCCGCCTATCTCCACGGTGACCGTGTCACCCACCTTATAGTTCTCCTTCAGCATCTTCAGCACCTTCGGGTCGGCAACCCCGGCGCTGCACCAGTTCACGGCGCCCTGATCCAGAAACTCCCTGAGCACGTGGGTGCCGTCGCCCAGCCTGTCGTCGTGGTAGGCGATGACCACAGGCTTCTTACCCGCCTTAACCATCTTCATCACCTCTGCGACGCCTTCCTTGGCCTTGGGCAGCCTCCTGGTCAACTCCTCTCGGAGGCTCCACATGAGGTCGCTGAGGTCCTGCGCCGCCTCCTCGGCTAGCTTCCTGTCGCCGTCTGTGACGACGAAGACGCTGGCGCCCAGGTCAGGCACGTCAGCGTACGCGAAGCCGGGTGCTACAGAGGCACAGTAGATGCCTTTTGCCTCCCACTCGCGGCACCTGTCGTACACCTTCTTCATAGGGTTGAACTCGCTCGCCTGGAAGACGCTGGCGCTCACGATGCCAGGCTTCCTGAAAGCCATCTCAG
Source organism: Candidatus Bathyarchaeota archaeon (assembly GCA_016934355.1). Next base: position 7,797 of record JAFGTA010000159.1, read on the forward strand.
GCTTGAAGCCGCCCCGCACCGTCTCGATCATGCACCTGCCCGCCGTGTACCCAATATCGTGGCTGTCCAGATGCGGGTAGGTCTTCAATATGAACACGGCGTCCGCCGCGTGCGCCATCTCAACGTCCTCGTTCGCGTGGAGATCGAACGTCACCATCACAGGGACGTCCCCCACGGCCGCTCTCACCCGGCGAACGATCTCGGCCTCGGGGCGGGGCACGTTGGTGACCGCCATGGCGCCGTGCAGCGCAAGCAGCACGCCGTCCAGGCCGCCGGCGCCCATCTGCTCCTCAAGCCGGCTCACTATACGGCCTGTAATGACGTCGAATGCCTCGGTTGTTATCCAGCTGCCGTAGCCGGTCAGCTTGGGCCAGCCCGTGCGTAGGATGCCGACGAGCTCAACGTCCTCCTCTCCCTCGGCGGCTGCCTTGTAGCCTGTTATGTATCCCTGGCCCTCCCCCTCTGTGTCCAGGGTGTCGGGGCCGTACCTTATCCCTCCGGCCTCCCACGCCTCAAGTGTGCTGATCTCGGGGCAGAAGGTCAGGGTCTCGTGGCTGAAACTAGCGACCGCTATCCTCATCATGGTTCACTGATCAGGGGTGGATGTTCAACGATAAAAGTTGAACCCGCCGTTTTTCGATTCAGTTAAATCGCGTCGCTCCGCATACGTCCCCTGTGATGAACGTCTTCGATGCGATCAAGACCCGTAGAAGCGTGCGGAGGTACAAGCCGGAGCCTATCCCGAAGGAGCACCTCAAGCAGATACTGGAGGCAGCCCGGCTCGCCCCCTCGGCTGGCAACAGGCAGCCGTGGAGGTTTGTGGTGGCCACGGACCCCGTGCTCAAGAAGAAGCTGGGCGTCGTCGCCCGGAACCAGACGTGGATTAGCGACGCCGGCGCCATCGTCGCTGCGCTCGCCATGGACCCCAAGAACCCGGAGGTCTACGAGATGTGGGCCGAACGCGACGTGATGACCGCGGTAGAGCACATGGTGCTCTCGGCGTGGGAGCTGGGCTACGGCACCTGCTGGCTGGGGGCGTTCACGGAGGAAAAGGTGAAGGAGCTGCTGGGCGTCCCGGAGGAGATGAAGGTCATCGTGCTGCTGTCTATAGGCGTGCCCGACCAGAAGCCTGGGCCCAAGGGCAGGAAGCCGTTCGAAGAGCTGTTCTACGGCGACAGATACGGTAAGAAGCTGGACCTGTAGCACCCGCTTTAGTGTCCACTGGCTTCTTATTATTTAAGAAAAAATGTTGGGGTTTTTTACCGTCCCCGGGCGATCTGGAGGGGGTTGAAGTCCGGCTCATCGATCTCGATGAGTCCCTTTGCGCGGTCAAAGTATCTGATGACGCTGTCACCCTTGGGGGTGATCTCATAGTACTTACTGGTCCGCTTGTCCTTCGACTCCGATGCATCGACCTCGACAACCAGGTCCTGGACCGCCATTGAGGATAGTATTCCCTGAAGCAGCTTCCACGAAAGGTTGGCGCCGTACATAATGCGTGTGGGCTTCTTCGTGCCCTCCTTGATCACCTTGAGCACATCTAGGTAAATTTCAAGCTTAGATCGCCTGCTTTTCAAATTCGACCCCTACTGAGACAATCGTTCACCGGATGAGCCCTATAACCTAGAGTGTATAGGGCACCCCTACAAACATGGGTTACAGTTCTAGAGGTATATCCGAGATTCATGTTCTTCGAGTCTGTCAACGCTGAATATTACTAAAAAGGAATATGGATTACCAGTAAATTTACGGGGATCGATGTGAAAACGCCTGTAAAACAGGGAGAAACACAGAAAACGGCTATTTCTGCAGCGGGATCAGGCAGAGGAACACGAAGGGCTTATCGCCTGTGTTCACGAAGTTGTGCTCCTCGTTGGGCTCAACAAGCAGCACGCTGCCCGGACCAATCTTGGTCTCACCAGCTTTGGAGACCGCCTTAGCGTTTCCCTCAAGCACATAGACCTCGTGCTCCCAACTGTGGGTGTGGTACGGGGTGTTGCCGCCGGGCGCGACCTCGAAGCGCCTCATGGAGAAGTTGGGGGCTCCCGTCTTCTCGTTGATGAGCCACCTTATCTTGACCTTCTTGGCTGGCTCGGGTACGTCCAGGTTCTCTACCTCTGTGTAGTGAAAATGCTTCATGGTACCATCTTACTCCTCCGGGGTTTTATAACCTTAACCAAATGTTTTCTCCGCTGGGAGACGGAAAACAAAACACTATATTCTACGCAGGACATTGTCTGGTTCTCCGGTGGCTCAAGTTGGCATATAACAGGTTGGAACGGTTCACAGAGTACGTGCCGGGCGTCGTAATCGCCATGTTCATCGCTTTGATCGGCTTCGCGTTGTGGACGCAGTACAAGCCCGTGAGCGCCCTCATGTGGAGCTTCATCCTCGGGATCGCGGCGTCGAACCTACTAACCGTCCCGGAGAACGCCGTCCCGGGGCTCAGGTTCACCTCTTCTCAGCTGCTCAAGTTCACGATAGCCCTCATGGGGCTGGTGACCAGCGCCTCCGTCTGGTTTGAGGTCGGGATAGGAGCGGTGAACGCCCTCGTCGTCATCACGTTCTCGTTCCTCGTAAGCATATTCTTCGGCAGACGGTTCGGGCTGAGCAGCAGACTCGCAATCCTCATCGGCGTTGGTACCAGCATCTGCGGTGCCTCAGCCATAGCCGCCGTGGCGCCCGCCATCAAGGCGAGGGAGGAGGAGATCGGCGTAGCCATCAGCGGCATCACGCTTTTCGGGCTCATCAGCATGTTCCTGTACCCATACCTCTTCACAAACACAGCGGTGTACGAGTGGCTTCTGGGCAACCCCAACGTCTACGCCATCTGGGTGGGCTCCGGGGTCCACGAGTCAGCCCAGGTGATAGCCGCCGCCTGCACCCTGAGCCCAGACTGCATGCAGCCGGCTCTCATTATCAAGTCCATCAGGATATTCATGATAGCCCCCATAGTCCTAGCCTCCACCTATTTCCTAAACAGGTTCGAGTCAGGCGAAGGACTGAAGGCGAAGACGTCGGTGCCGACGTTCGCCCTAGTCTTCCTACTGAACTCCCTACTATGCGCCGGGCTGGACGCCTATACCGTCGGTAGCCCGGCCCTGCTCCAGATGTGGACGCTCGCCAAGACGGCTCTCAAGTCCAGCCTGATCCCGTTCCTGCTAGCCATAGCGTTCGCTGGCGTCGGGGCGAAGGTTAGGTTCAGCGACATAGCGAAGGTGGGGTGGAGAACCTTCGGGTTCGCCGCGCTGATGTCCGTGTTAGCGGGCGCCTTGGCATTGGGGATGGCTGTGCTCATCGCGCCCTACATCGCGTAACCAGTCGCCTAGAGACGCTTCCACCTGTTCAGAAGTTTTTCGAGCTGCTCCTTGGTGGGTCCGCCGCGGGTCTCCTTCCGTGTCGCCTTGAAGCTGCCAGCCGCGCTCCCCCGCCTCAGCGCCTCGATGTCGTCGAGTCCCTCCACCTTGGCGCTTGCGAAGCCGCCGATGAAGGCGTCGCCGCAGCCCACCGTGTTAATCACGCTTAGGCCCAACTCGTCGAGTGGCACAGCGTCCATGGTGACAGTGGTCCCGATGGAGTCGAGGCAGAGGGTGGAGCCTTTCGTCCCGTGCTTCACGATGGCCTTGACGCCCCGTACGTGCCGCTCCAGCTCCTCGATGACAGCCTTGGGCTCGCTGGTGCCGAGGAGGTTCTCGTACTCAAGGTGGTTCAGTACGAAGTAGTCGGTGTACCTGAGCGTAGGCAGCAAAGCGTCCAGCCCGTGCTCGGCGTAGACGCCGGGGTCCCAGATCACGGTGACGCCGTTCTCCCTGCAGAGGCGCGCCAGCGACTCCGCCGCCTCGATGGGCGGGTCCATTATGACGCATACCTTGCTCTGCCTGATGAGGTCCAGGCGCTCTGGGTCCAGCATGTGACCGCCCGTGATCCTCAGGTTTGCGCCAAAGTAGGTGTGTATCTCGTTTGCGCCGTCGGCGCTGATACTGATGTACGCCTGCCCAGACTCCTCCCCCAGCACGATGAGGATGCCGCTGAAGTCCACACCCTCGTCCCTGAGGATGCCGATCTGCTGCTCGGCGATGGGGTCCTCCCCCAAGGCGCCTATGAAAGCCACCCTGCCTGATCCGAGGATGCGTGCGGCTGCGACCGAGACGTTCGCCGCGGTGCCGCCTGACACCCTCTGAATCTCCTTGACTGGCACCTCCTCGCCGGTCCGCGGCAGCCTCTCCATGAACAGGTTGATGTCCCAATTGATGGCGCCACAGCAGATCAGGTCAGCCATGGAGTCAGCCCCGTGCGACACGGTCCATTATAAGCCTGTGAAAGCGAGGGGCGTCGACCTCAACTATTATCTCGGCGTTGGGCTCAGCTTTCGCTCTGTGGAAGCGGCGCCTGTCGACGACCGTCATTCCGACCGTGAGCTCGCCCCGGGTCTCCACGTCCACGATGTGCCTCTCCGTCTTGAAGATACTAGGATCAACCAGGTAGGCGACCGCCATGGGGTCGTGAAGGCTGAAACCTTTCAACCGCTCCACTAGAGGCCCGCAAAGGTCCACTACTAGCCCAGACCGCCTCGTGTCCAGTGCCTTGATCTCGTTGAACATGTCAACGCCCATCCTATAGTCGGGGTGGGTGGTGGTGTCGAGGCCCACGCAAACAACGTTGAACCCGCTGTTGAAAACCATCCGCGCCGCCTCGGGGTCGTGCCAGACGTTGAACTCCGCCACAGGGTTGGCGTTTCCCTGCCCGTATGGGGTGAGCCCGAAGGCGCCGCCCATTATGACGAGCCCACCGATCTTCGAAGGCAGCCCGGGGTCGCCGAGCAACGCGGCGGCTATGTTGGTGAGTGGGCCGATGGCGACGAGGGTAAGGTCCTTGCCCAGTTCCGCGGCTTTCTCGTGGATCATCTGGGTCGCGTTACGTGTGTCGGATTTTATCGTGGGCTCAGGGAGAACCGCGCCGCCCAGCCCGGATGAACCGTGGATGCCCTCGGCGTCGCTGAGCTTCTTCACGAGGGGTTTCTCCGCCCCCCTGCAGACGGGTACGTCGGTCCTGCCTAGGAACTCTAGGAGCTGCTTCGCGTTCCTGTGTCCCTTCGCGTGGCTAACGTTGCCCGCTACAGTGGTCACTGCCTCCACCTCTAGCTCTTTGCTTCCGAAGGCGAGGAGGAACGCCAGCGCGTCGTCGACGCCCGGATCGGTGTCAAGAATGATGTGCTTCAAAGTCTCCCACCTCGACTTTCTACGTGGTAACCTGAAAAAGCTTTCCCAACCGGCAGAGACAGTTGAAAAATCTTTAACCTATGACGCCGATATTGACCCATGATCGTCTGCGAGCACTCCAAGGTAGAGATGAGCGGCGACGGCTGGTCCATCAAGATACCGCCCAAAGCGGCCGGCGCAATAGGCTTGTTCCCGGGGCAGACCCTGTTCGGGTACATCGAGCCCGAGTCGGGGAGGCTGCTCCTGTCGCCGCTCCGCCTCACCTCCACTGTCAGCTACTTCAGGATGTTCCTTGACGACGTCCGCGGCAGCCTAGCCACCGTCACCGAGCTGTTCAGCAAGCGGGGTCTGAACATACTGTCGGGCGGCGCCTTCGGGTTCAGCAACATCTGGGTCTCCGAGTTCCTCGTGGACTTCGCACAGTCAGGGGTCTCGCCGGACACGGTGATGGCTGAGATAGGGGACATGGGCGGCTTCGTCACGAGCAGGGAGATCACAGAGCTGTTCCCCGTCTCGTTCAACCTCTCAACCACATACACTGTCGAGGAGGCAGGGGAGAACATGGTGAAGGTGGTCTCACATGAGGCGGCTGAGGCGAGGGTGAAACGAGCCAAGTACGCTGTCATCAAGGCCTGGCCCCGGATCAGAGCAATCTTCGTGGATTTCTTCCCGCCAGACAGCGGCCTCGTACACATAAGGGCGAGGATAAGGGACGTGCCGGGCTCGCTAACCAAGCTGACAGGGGCGATAGGGGCGCAGATCAACCTGAACGCGCTGGACGAGCTGCACCACGACGAGGTCTCCGGGGTGTGGAACGCCTACGGCGTGCTAGTCATCGGGGACGTCGAGGACCTTGTGGCCCGCGCCGGGAAGCTAGACACTGTGACTGATTTCGAGGCCACGCCGCTCTCGTGATTCCTATCGGAATGGATGACCCCCGTTGCCCAATACTCTTATATGTTAAAGTCGCCTCAAGCACTACGTTCGGTGGTGTCATAGATGCGCCAATTTCGTTATCTCAGAACCAGCTTGAAGACCTACGCCGAATAGTTCTTCGAACCATCTCCAAGGACCAAGTCCTCATCCTGACCAACATACCGAGGGTGCCCACGTCCATAACGTCGGTGCTCAGGGAGGTCAGCAGAAGATACAACATCCCCATAGAGGAGCTGCGTCTACACGCGGACGCCCTCCGGGGCCTGAAGCTCATCGACTACGGAGAGGCCCCCCGCTTCAAGGGCGTGGGGCTCACCGAGCTCGGCAGCTTCATCACGGACCTCACAGCCGAGGACGAACCCATCCTTGCGGGTGACCTCGTCCAGACCCGGACGGGAGTCAAGCCCCTGGGCCAGCTGCTGAAAGACCTCAGGGGGAAGGTGCTCAACATGGTGGCCAGCGCCGGCAGCGGCCACCTCGGAGCCAGCATGAGCATCGTAGACATCCTTGCGATACTCTACTTCATGAAGATGCAGCACGACCCCTCCAACCCAGACTGGGCTGAACGGGACAGGCTCGTCCTCAGCAAAGGCCACGCGGCGCCCGCACTCTACGCGGTGCTCATCGAGGCCGGCTACCTACGCGAGGAGGA
>JAFGTA010000160.1 GCA_016934355.1 Candidatus Bathyarchaeota archaeon
ACCCTGAAGACGATAGCGAAGGTGCCTGTGGGGCACAGGGACGACGTGAATGCCGCGGTGGACGCCGCGAAGGACGCGTTCCCCAGGTGGCGGAGGACCACGCCGCTGACCCGCGCCCGCTACCTCATGACGCTGAAGCAGCTGCTGGAGGAGCATTTCGAGGAGGTGAGCCGCGTCGTCACCATGGAGCACGGCAAGATCATCGACGAGGCCCGGGGCGAGGTGCGGCGAGGCATCGAGAACGTGGAGAACGCCACCGGGATACCGAGCCTCATGATGGGGTACAACGCCGAGGACATCAGCAGGGGCATCGACGAGACCCTCATCAAGCAGCCCCTCGGCGTCTTCACGTGCGTCGCGCCGTTCAACTTCCCGTTCATGGTGCCCCTCTGGTTTATGCCCTACGCCGTGGCCACTGGGAACACCTACGTCATCAAGCCGAGCCCGTGGACGCCTCTGAGCGCCATGAAGCTGACGGAGCTCATCGAGGAGGCGGGGTTCCCGCCGGGCGTCATTAACTTGGTGAACGGCGAGGCGGAGCCGGTGACGGCGCTTCTCAAGCACCCGGATGTGAAGGGCGTCAGCTTCGTAGGATCAACCAAGATTGGTAGGGACGTCATCTACAAGGAGGCTGCAGCCAGCGGCAAACGCGTTCAGGCGCAGTGCGGAGCCAAGAACTTCCTCGTGGTGATGCCGGGAGCCGACCTCGACCTCACCGTCTCATCATTGATCAGCAGCTTCTTCGGGAATACCGGGCAGAGATGCCTCGCCGGGGCCAACCTTGTGATGGTGGGCGACGACCAGGCGTACATCGACAAGACTCTGAAACGGATCAAGGAGACGGCGAAGCGGATCAAGATAGGGTACGGCCTCGAGGAGGGCGTGCAGATGGGGCCACTCCAGGCGGAGCCGAGGAAGAAGCGGGTCCTGGGCTACATCGAGTCCGGGGTGAACGAGGGAGCCAAGATGACCATGGACGGCAGAAAGTACGACTCGTCGGGCTACCCCGAGAAGTGCTTCCTCGGCCCCTCCATATTCGAGGACGTGTCACTGGACATGGCCATCGCCAAGGAGGAGATATTCGGGCCTGTGATGAGCGTCCTCTCCGCAGCCGACCTGGAAGAGGCCATCGGGATGGTGAACTCGTCGCAGTACGGGAACGCGGCGAGCATCTTCACGGTGAAGGGCGGCGACGCCAGGCGGTTCCAGTACGAGGTGGAGTGCGGCAACATCGGCGTCAACATAGGCACCGCGGCGCCCATGGCGTTCTTCCCGTTCAGCGGCATGAAGAACAGCTTCTTCGGAGACCTCCACGGACAGGGTAAGGACGCCGTCGACTTCTTCACGGAGAACAAGGTCGTCATCCAACGGTGGCCCTAGTGCTCAGGACCACCAGCCAGATCATAAGCCACTACGAGGCGCTGGAGGACCGGGCCGCCGAGAACTACAGGAGGCTCGCCGAGGCGCACCCAGAGCACATGGAAGTATTCACGGGGCTGGCGGATGAGAACGCGAAGCACAGGGACAGAGTGATCCGAGCCTACAGGATGGGCGTCACGGACGCCTTCGAGGTGGGTTTCACCCGGAACCCAGTCGACCCAGCCTCCTACGAGTTAACCGAAGTAGACCGCGGGACCCTCGCCGAAGCCGTGGAGGCATCCATAGATAACGAGGAAAAAATTATCCAGTTCTGCCTGGAGGCCGCGAAGAGCTCGGGCGAGCTCCTCCCCGACCTCCCTGACACCTTCGAGTGGCTAATCAAAAGGAAGAAGAAACGAGTGGAAAGGCTCAGGAGCCTCACTTAGTCTCCTTGTCGGCTACCTTCAGAGCCTCGCCCAGCGTCTGAGCGCCTTCATCGATCTCCTTCTCCGTGGCAATCAGCGGAGGAGCGACGATGAGGGTGTTGATGACGTTCGCGACGTAGACGCCCAGCTCCATGGCGGCCCCGCTGACCCGCTTCAGCATGTTGGGCAGGAACTTTTCCTCCCTGGTCACGAAGGGCTTACGGGTCTCCTGGTCCTTGACGAGCTCGACGCCCCAGAACAGGCCCTTTCCGCGTACGTCGCCCACCGACCTGTGGTCTTCCTTCAGCTCCTCTAGCCTCTTGCCGAGGACCTTGCCCATCTTGGCGGCGTTCTCGACGATGCCGAGCCTCTTGTACTCGTCAATCGACGCGTTGGCGGCTGCGCAGCCGAGGGGGTGCATGGCGTATGTCTGGCCGTGGCAGAACAGGTTGCCTGGCTCGTCGAAGTAGTCGGCTATCTTCTTGGAGGTGATGGCGGCTCCGACGGGGACGTAGGCGCCCGTTATCCCCTTGGCCACGGTCATGATGTCGGGGACGACGCCCCAGTGCTCGATGCAGAACATCTTGCCCGTGCGGCCGAAGCCCGCCATGACCTCGTCGTCTATCAGAAGCACCCCGTGCTCGTCGCATATCTCCCTTACTCGGGGCATGTACTCGTCTGGCGGCACAAGGATGCCGTTGCTGCCCACGATGGGCTCAAGGACGACGCCGGCGACCGTCTTTGGACCCTCCATCCTGATGATCTCGTCCATGATCTCGGCGCACCTTACGCCGCAGCCGGGGTACTCAAGCTTGAAGGGGCACCTGTAGCAGTAGCAGTCCGGGGCGCGGACCACGCCGCCCATGCCGACGGCGTACTGGGTGCGGGGGTCGCCGGTTAGGGCGATGGCGCCTGAGGATGCGCCGTGGTACGACTGGTACCGTGAGATGAGCTTTATCCTGTGCGTGTACATCCGCGCTATCTTGATGGC
>JAFGTA010000161.1 GCA_016934355.1 Candidatus Bathyarchaeota archaeon
AGAAGAAGGAGCCGAACATGTCCATGCCGTACCTCTGGCACAGCTCGTTCACCTTGAACGCGGCGGGCAGGCTGATGCCGAACTGGGCAGCGGCGCCCGAGTAGAGCGTGAGGCCTGCGCAGGCGACATCCACGCCCGTGTAGGGGCCCTCCTTGACGTCGGCGAGTAGGCTGCAGCCGTAGAGCGCCTCCATCATGCAGGGGCAGTAGACCCCCGGCTCGCCTCGCCTGAGGTATGGGCCGACGATGTCGTCGTAGTCCACTCCCTCGCTGGTCATGCCTATCGTGCCCATGGACCCCGCCTTGGCGCGAGCCTTCCACGCGGGGTAGCTCCTGATCCGGGCTTCGCACTCCGCCACCGCTTCACTGAACCCATCCTGGTCTCTGGTCTTCACCGGCGTAGAGCCCTTCACCGCTACGGCCTTCAGCTTCTTGGCGCCGAGGACGGCTCCGGCGTGGCAACGGCCCGGCATGTGCTGTTTGTCGAAGACGGGGGCTGCGAACCTGACGAGGTTCTCCCCGGCTAGCCCAGTCGCCATGACGCTGTACTCGTCGCCGTGGTCCCGTTTCAGAGTCTCCGTCACGTCATAGGTATCCCTGCCCCAGAGGTGGGACGCGTCGTGAAAGATAGGCTCACCCTCGTCGATGACCAAGTAGACTGGTTTCTCCGCCTCGCCTGATATGAGGATGGAGTCGAGGCCCGCCCGCTTCAGCCTTGGGCCCCAGTGGCCCCCTGAGTTGCCTGTGCCGATGAGGCCGGTCAACGGTGACTTGGTGGTCATCTCGATCCGTGGGCTGGTCGGGGCTTTGGTGCCCGTGAGGAGCCCCGGCGAGATGATAACAACGTTCTCGGGTCCGAGGGGCTCGGTCTGCGGCCCAGTCAGTTTGTAGAGTAGCCACGCGTTGAGGCCTAGGCCGCCGTAGAACCTGCGGTGCACGTTCTCAGGGATAGGTTTTCTTCTAGTGGTCAGTCCTGAGAGGTCCACTTCGAGGAGGGTTCCTTCATCGTCGTTGGGGAGGGGCATCCTGGATCATAATAAAGTGTGATGAAGAGGTGAAAATAGTTGCTATCAGACCTGGGCCTGCTCCGGCTCCTTCACGAGGAACAGCACCATCAGCGCCGAGACGAGGATCGCGACGCTCGTGATCTGCCACACCAGCGTCGGGCTGTACGAGTAGATCTGCCCGCCGGCCCACGCCCCGAGGGCGGCGGGCGGGAATATCAGGAAGCCTCCGCCCCAGAAGTTGCCCCAGCTTATCTGGACCCCCCTCTCCCCTAGCAGGCTGTACAGGCGTCCGCGGCGTTCCCGGGGGATCATGTTGGCGATGAGGGTGCTGAACCCGGGGATCATGATCTTGTTGCAGACGGATATGGCGGAGATGGCCAGGGCCACGGTCCAGAAACCTGATGTGTACTGGAACAGGTAGATGATCACCGGAGCCGTCAGCATCCCCGCGAGCACCGCCTTCTTGGCGCCCCAGCTGTCCACGACCTGGCCCATGGGTAACGCGAAGGCAAGGGCGACGACGCCGCTGACGAGGTTGACGTTGCCCCACTCGGGCACCGTGACGCCTACCACGTTCTTGGCGTAGACGGACCAGAAGGGGGCGCTCATGGCCACGAAGAACGCCGCCACCATCTCTATGAGCACTATCGTCTTTAGCGACCTGTCCATCCATTTGACCGACTCGGCGATGCTTAGGTACGACTCCTTCATCACCCGGGGCAGGTCTCCCCAGCTGTACTTCTCGGACTCCTCCTCTTCTATGGTCTCCTCCAGGTACCTGAGCCGCAGGTAGGCAACCAGCAGCCCGGTTAGGAATGCGATGCTCCACGCGAGCTTCACCGCACGTATCAGGGCGAGGTCCTCGCTGAGGCCGCTGGTGGCCTGAAAGTACGCGATCATCTGACCTCCGATGAAAGGGGCGAGTATCCGGATGGCCTGAGGCACCGCCATCATTATGGCGAATCCCTTGCCCCTCACCCCCAGCGGTAGGCTGTCGCTGCTGAGGGCGTTCATGGCGGGCGTGTAGAAGAGCAGCAGCTGTGCTAGGAACTGCCCTACTGCGAGGGCCTGCCAGTTGTTCGCGACGATGAACGGGATGTGGGCGAAGGCGTACAGGACCGTGCTGTAGCCGATGAGCTTGACGCGGCCCGCCTTGTCTGCGAGGAAGCCTCCCACCGGGTAGAGGATCATGCCGGCCAAGATGCCGACGCTGCTTATGAGACCCACATCCTGCTCGGAACCGCCCAGCGCTAGGACGTAGAAGCTGAAGTAGGGGTATACGATGCTTGTGCTGAGGCTCCAGAGGACCCTGCAAATCATTAGAGTTCTGATGTTTCCGCGAATGAACCAGAACATGCCGCGTTCTTCCTGCTGCTCGGCCTCAGTCCTTTTTCCTCACCCGAAAAACACAATATGGATATAGTAAAATTTGATAACGTTTTCCATCGAACCAGAACTGGACCTCAGCCTCAAGCCTGTAACGAGCCTATGATTACTGCTTAAAAACGAGGCCCATGCACTGATTCTAAGGCGTTACTGCTCGGCTTCCTCCGGCTCGTGGACGAACAGGAACACCAGCACCGCGCATATCAGGAGGGCGGCCCCCGTTATTATCCACGGCAGGTTAGGATCGATCTTGTAGACCCATCCACCCGCGTAGGCGCCGAGTGCTGCAGGCGGGAACAGCAGGAAGCCTCCGCCCCAGAAGTTGCCGAAGCTGACAGTTATGCCGCGTTCGCCGATGAGGCTGTAGAGGCGGCCCCTCCGGCTCCGGGGTATGATGTTCGCGATGATTGTGCTGAACGCGGGCATCATAATGTTGTTTACTAGACTGATCCCCACCAGAATTGCTGCGACGCCGATGAAGCCACCCGCGTACTGGTAGCTGAACACTATGACGGGGGCAGCGAATATGCCTATGAGTATCATCCTCCGTGGGCCGATCTTATCTGTGGCAGAGCCGAGGGGGAACGCCGCGAGTATACCGACGAGGCCGCTGATGAACATGATGAGGCCCCACTGGCTCTCCGCGAGCCCGATGACCTGCTTCGCGTAGACCACGTAGAAAGGTGCGCTCATGGCGATGAAGAAGCTGGCGAACATCTCGATGACCACGATCACCTTGAGGCTCCTGCTCATCCACTTTATGCTGTCCATAATGCTCCTGTAGGCGGGGACGATCATCTTGGGTATCTGCCTGAAGCTGAACTTTTCTCCGCCCTCCTCCTCGGAGACAGTCTCCGTAAGGTAGCGGAGCCTGAGCCAGGCCACGAAGAGCCCGGTGATGAAGGCCACCGTCCAGCATATCCTGACTGCCATCACGATGGCCTGGTCGCTAGTCAAGCCGCTGCTCGCCTTGAACCACTCGATGACGTAGCCTCCCACCACCGGCGCCACGACTCTCACTGCCCCGGGGACCACCATCATGATGGCGAACCCCCTGCCTCGCACCCCGGGGGGCAGGCTGTCCGCCTCCAATGCGTTCATGGCGGGCATATAGAAGAGCAGCAGCTGGCTCATGAACTGCCCCAGCGCTATCATCCTCCAGTCGTTTGCGACGACGAAGAAGAGGTGGGCGAAGGCGTATACGAAGGTGCTGTACCCTATGAGCTTGACACGGCCCGCCTTGTCCGCGATGTAACCGCCGACGGGGTAGAGGATCATGCCGGCTATGATGCCGAGGGCGTTGATGAGGCCGACCTCGGTGCTGGTTCCGCCCAGCGCTAGGATGTATAGGCTGAAGAACGGGTAGACGATGCTGGTGCTCGCGGACCAGAGCACCCTGCAGAGCATCAGTATCTTGACGTTTCCCTGGACGAACCAGAACATGCTTCTACGCTGCTGCTCCGCTTCCCCCATCAGACAACACCTAGAATTTACGGCTGTGAACAACCTCAGCGAATATAAAGGTTGTTGGAACGCTACAGGTATCTGTAGTTAATTCCCGCGTCTCTGTCCTCGATCCTTTAAAGGTTGTGAGGCATCATAGCTGTAATACAGCCTTTTACCCGCAAATCCAACAATATATAAACCTTATTAACTAAAATTGCTTTTTCTGCCTTAAGTTATTTATAGTAAATCGACAAGATGATTCTGGGGAAAAACAATTGGCACTAATTGTTGAAGGCCGAATCTTCGGCCTAATAGCCCTAGTTGCTATTACCGGTTCTATAATCTACTACATGCAAAGAGCTTACTCTGGAAAAATACCGAAACTCAGGAGACTACAGGCTGTTGACGTCATCGACGAGATACTTGGCAGGTGCGTCGAGATGGGGCGCCCAGCCTACTATCTGATGGACACTGTTAGCATGGATACCCCAAGCGTGCTTGCGCCGACGGTAGCCGCCTTCCAGATTCTCGCATACACGGCTCGTAGGGCTGCTCATTTGGGTTCAAAGTTCTTCGTCCCCGTTACGCAAGGTCTGGCTTACACAATCGCGAGCGAGGTTGTGGATGAAGCCTACAAGGCTGAGAACAAGCAGGATGAGCTGAATCTGGAAGAGCAAGTGATGTATCTCCCAGACGGCGCAGACAGAATGTACATCATCAACCACATGTGGAGCGATGAATTGGCTGGCGCGTTCTTCCTCGGAAGCTGGTACCACAAGGCAGTCATCTTCACGGAGAACGCCGCTCGCGTGGGGGCTATGATGCTTGGCGGGACTGATACCACACACAACATACCTTTCCTGGTGGCCATCTGTGACTATAGTCTCATAGGCGAGGAGCTTTACGCTCTAGGCGCCTACCTGTCAGAGGACGCAACTGTGTCCGCTTCGCTGGCAGGACAGGATATTGGCAAGTACATCGCTGCTTTACTGATCATCCTTGGTTCCATTCTCATAACCATCGGGATGGACATCAAGGGACTACTGTCTATGTGAGGTGAGATGAAGTGTCAGATAGATTAACCAAAATGCAGATCCCGATCATACTGACCGCCGTAATCGGTCTCCTTATGATCATTGAGTTCTTCTTTCCCATGCCCACAGCAGTGACAGGCCTGAACGTGACGCTACGATCCTTCGTAACAATAATATCGGCAGCAGCGCTGATACTGGGCACACTCGTGCTCACGATATACCACGGTAAAAGGGTCGGCACAAAGGGCGACGGATGGTACTACAATGTTATCTACTTGATCGCTTTCGTAATCACCGCAGGATTGGGCGTCCTCAATGTAAGAGACACCACCTTCCTGTGGATCTACAACAACATGACATCACCCATCGGTGCTGCCCTGTACTCGCTTACTGCTTTCTACATCACTTCCGCCGCATATAGAGTTCTGAGAGCTAGAAACTGGAACGCTGCAGTGTTGCTAGCATGCGCTCTGATAGTTTTGCTTATGCTGATCCCCATAGGCGCCATACTGTTCCCACCTGTGGTACCGATAGGCACATGGATGAGGAACATCCCCAGCGGAGCTGGGTTCAGGGGTATGATCATAGGTACAAGCCTTGGAATCATGGGGCTGGGTGTTAGGGTGTTCACGGGGAGACAGAAAGAGCACCTAGGAATCAGGGAGGAGAGGAGTGCAGAGTAATGAGTCTAATGAAAAAGCTACTGGAGCTTGATCAGAGGATCATATACGCGCTGCTTTTCATAGCTCTAGCCTTCCCGATACTCAACCCTGTGATACTTCCCATGGACATACAGGCGTACTCCCAGGAGTCCTTCGATTTCGCTGACTCGATACCCGCAGGCTCGGTTGTACTGATTGAGGGCGGGCTGATAGCAGCAACCTATCCGCAGGGCGGTCCAGGCCTCGAAGTCCAGATCGTGCACATGCTACAGAAGAACGTCAAGCTAGTCTTCTTCAGCATAGGAACGGAGACGGCGGCTTGGACGGCGACAGCCATCGAAAATGCGCTTGATAGACTCCCCGCTGGGGTCGCAGCCGAGAACGGCGTAAACTGGGTACACATGGGCTACGTCCCGGGCGGCGAGTCAGGCACAGCAGCCTTCGCCAACGACATACGAAGCGTGAAGTCCGAGGACCACTATGGAACCCCCATTGAACAGCTTCCTCTGATGAACGACATCAACATGGCATCCGATTTCGCCGCGGTCTTCTGGTGGGGCGGCTCCGAGGGCAGCATACCCTACGGCATAAGACAGATCGTCACACCCTTCGGGGTGCCCATGACGGGAATGTGCACAACCAACGAGGTGCCCAACTACACACCCTACATCAACTCCGGGCAGCTTCATGGCATCATAGGCGGAGTCAGAGGCTCAGCCGAGTACGAGTACCTGATGAGCATGCCTGGGCTCGCCCTCGGGCAAGCCATGGCCACCAACTTCGGGGGCCTACTCTGGGCCTTCCTGGTGGTACTAGGCAACATACTGTACTTCATATCTAGAAGAGAGGAGGATGAAAAGTAATGGACAGCTTCGTACTTGGGTTAATCGCGGGCTCCTTCGTATCGATCGGCGCTTACTCTGTGCTGATAGGCGACAACCCGCTGAGCAAGTTTACCGAGCACCTCTACATGGGTATTCTCGGCGGCTTCATATTCGCAACGAACTGGAACTACGTCAAGACCAACGCCATCATGCCTGTGCTTCAGGGTGACATAGTCTATATTCTAGCTATAATCCTCAGCGTTATGCTGTTCTCCAGGCTGAACACGGATTGGCTATGGCTGTCAAGGTATCCTGTAGCCGTTACGGTCGGCGCAGGCCTCGGTTTAGCCATAAGGACAACCGTCATGTCGGACTTCTTGGGACAGATAACCGCAACCATACTGCCGCTGAACAGCATAGACAACATACTGATGGTGATAGGGACGGTCACGGCCGCCGCCTACTTCATCTTCACGGCACAGACAGAGGGACCCTACAAGTATGTCAACCTGACTGGGCGCATCTTCCTGCTGGCAGCCTTCGGCGTAACCTACGGGCAGACAGTCAGCTTCAGGTTCGAGCTGGTCATCGGTAGGCTCGTCGATATGCTGCGTGATGAGGTGGCGATGTACACCTACGCGATGCTGCTGATTATCGGCATCGGGCTGGCCTATGGGTACTACACGAAGAAGATCAAGTGGTACAGTGGACGATAGAGCAACCATTCCCTTTTTTTATTTCTTATTACCGTTTGTAGTGTGGACACCATGTGTGCGGCGCTGTTCGACGAGCCCTCCCCGGAAGAGGTTGACAAGATGATCGAGGAGGTCGCAGGCAAGATATTCGACTACGACATGGACCTCGTGGCGATCCTCATGCTTGAGACCCTCAAGCCCCTGTCGTCTGTATACGCCCCAATGGGGCGCTTCATGGTGGCTCCTTTCCTGCCCGTCGTAGGCGAAGCCAGCGGGAGGTATCTCGCGGCCTTCCAGAACAAGGAGAACGTGGAGAGGCTCATAAGCCTCCTTGAGGAGAAGAGCCGTGAGGACGAGAAGAAGGCCGCCGAGGCCCGTAAGGCGAGGAAGAAGCAGGGCGGCGGCTGGAAGCGATACGTGCCTTGGCTCTCTAAGAAAGAGGGCTAGCCCTCAGTGGTGGTCGACTCTCTCCCTTATCTTGTATGCCCTAAAGTCCCTTATGATGCCGACGAGCCCATCCGCGGCTGCGTTCAGCCAAGCCTCTCCCTTCTCCCTCGTCGCGGAGGTCGGGTCCCCCATGACACCTGTTTCGCTGAGGGTGCTCCAGTAGGGCATGATCCTCACAGGGCCTGCAGGGTGGTAGAAGTCCAGCGGCGGGAAGTAACTTGAGGTCTGGTAGCTGATGTCCTTGACAGCCTTATCCATGTTGACTAGGTCGGGGCGCAGAGCGAGCATCAGGGAGGTCTCCAGCTCGCAGGCGTGGGAGGTGCCGCCTCGCCCCGAGTCCCTGAGCACCTTGACGGACTCGGCGACCTCGGGTATCGCCCACCAGTTGGTGGTTGCGCAGAGGATCTCGGGGTTATCGACGATGGCTTTTCGCGCCGTTACTTCGAGCCACGGCGAGTTGCTGCCGTGGCCGTTTACCATCAGTACTCGTTTGAACCCGTGGTGGGCTAGGCTGGACACTATGTCGCCCATGTAGTCCATGAAGTGCTGGCCCTGGATGGTGATGGGGCCTGGGAAGTCCATGTGGTGGGGGCTGTACCCGTGGACCTGCGTCGGCATGAGCAGCGCCTCGCCGGGTATTTTCTCCACCGATTTCCTGCATATGCTTTCGACGATGACGACGTCGGTGTTGATTGGCAGGTGGTGGCCGTGGTCCTCCAGTGTGCCCACGGGGAGCACCACGACAAGGTCCTTGGAGGTGTCCTTCACCTCGGGCCAGCTCAGCTCATCGTAAAGATGCTTCATATCAAACACTAATCTCTTGACGCGCCGGGTTGATGAATTTTTGGAGAAAAAACTGTTGGGTGGCGGTGGTTACTTCTTCTTGGTGACCTTGAAGGTGACGAGGTTGTACCTGTCTGGGCACTCGTACTTCCACTCGTCGTTGTTCATCCACGGAATCTGGCCGCCGTAGCACATGTTCATCAACGTGGGGAACATGTCGTGGTAGCAGTACCCGCAGATGCCTCCCGTCTTGTGGGTGTTCACCATGAACTTGTCGCCCACCTTGTGGCCTGCGCTGCAGTTCTTGAGGACGCTTACGACCTCCGCCTCGTACACTGGCTCATCCGACAATGTGATCAGCTAAGAAACGGTGTACGGTTAATAATAGGTTCCTCCTGAGCCCAGCAATGTTTATCATCGTGGCACAGTGGATCAAATCTGACGGTGATTGGTATGCTAGGCGGGAGCTACAGGGAGTACCCGATATACTTCGTTGGGTTGATCGTCTTCGCCTTCATAGCGGCTGGGTACCTCGACAGCCGCCCAGAGCTAATCGCGTTATTTATGATAGCGCTTATCGGGGCATACCTTTACCTGAACCCGAGACGGCGGAAACCCGGGTCCACGGCGTGACGCCGAGCCACCCAGGTACTGTTTTACGCGTAGACGCCTTTGATCCACTATGAGTCTCTTAGATGCGATCAAGGAGCCCGCCGAGGGGTTCAAGGGCGTCCTAGGCGTCGCCGTGAAGCACCTGGACACAGGTGAGGAGGCGAGCCACAACGGGGAGAAGCTGTTCCCGACGGCCAGCGTCTTCAAAGTGCCTGTCCTCGTCGAGTTTTACCGGCAGGTCGAGAGGGGTTTGCTGAGCCTCGACGAGGAGGTGGTGCTCATGGAGTCCGACAAGGCTCCCGGGTCTGGTGTCCTCAAGGAGCTCTCCGAGGGCATATCCATCAGCCTCAGAGACCTCCTCAGCCTCATGATGATAGTCAGTGACAACACGGCTACGGACCTTATCGCGAGCCGTGTCGGCTTCGACAACGTGAACCGGATGCTCGACGAGCTGGGGCTGAGCAGGACACGCGTCGTCAAGTACTGCCGGGAGATACTGTTCGACCTTGTCGGCGTAAACAATCTGCCCCTCAAGAAGATGACCCTCGACGTCTTCAAGGCGGCGGCGGAGGGCGGCGACTACGTGGGCTCTTGGAGCTTGGGCGTCGAGGGCAACGACGTCACCACCCCAATGGAGATGACGCGGCTACTGGAGCTCATCGCCGGAGGAGAGGCCACGAGCAGGGAGAGCTGCGACAACATACTGGAGCTCATGGGGAAGTGCCAGACGGGCGGCTACAGGATACCTAAGTACCTCCCATCGAAGGCAGTCTTGCTTCAGCGGAAGACCGGCTCCCTACCCGGGATAAGGAACGACGTCGGCGTCGTGACGATGAAGGAGACCGGTGAACGCTACGCTTTGAGCTGCTTCACCATGGGCGCGGAGGACGTCTACGAGGCCGAGGAGGCCATCGCCCAGGTCAGCCTGAACGTGTACAATCACTTCGCCAGGTGAATCCACCGGGGACCCGAGGCTTCGCGCATAGATGATTACGGGTAATAATCCATCCCGATAAAGAAATGCTAGGCTCTCTCGGCGCGGCTTCGAAAAACGTGGTAAAAACGTTATTTGATTTTGTTAGGTGTGTATAGAATCCTGCATTCTTATCGTGATCACGATTTATATGGAATCAATTACACGCTGATAAGAGCTGAGGAAGGCTCGGGAGTAAAGTAGTGTAGAGATACGGAGGTGAAAAAGGGTGAAGTATATTTGTAAAAAGTGTGGGACCGAGTTCACGGCCACCATGGACGTCGTCTGCCCCAAGTGTCACGAGATAAGGGACGTCGAGCCTATCTACAGGTACAAGACTGCCGCGGCCTTAGCCGGGAAGAAATAATGAGAGACGTCTGGTCCGTCTTTCTCCCCCTTTTTTCAATGTATTCATCGGAGGGGATGCAGCGGCAACCTGTCTAAAACAGGATAGCACCGAGGATGCTACAGCATCCATCCATTTAGTTTAAGTATCGATCCAATGTTATGACACGTATGCCTGAGTTCGTGGGGCCTCTACGCGAGATAAGGCGTAGCATAAGCCAAGTCGCGGGCGCGGTGGCCAGCGCAGCCGTCATGGCAGGCGCAGAGTCAATAACAGACGAGACGGCAACCGATGAGGTAGCCCAATACGTCAAGGCCGCGATGAAGCGCATGGACGGGCTCCTCGGCGCCGAGGCGAGCGAGCGCATCATGGTGAGCTGCGGCCGTAACTGCGCGACGGTGCACAGTGGACCTGTGGACGCGGCCGCCGCTAGGAGGGGTGAGCACGCTAGCTTCGACGAGTTTCTTGAGGCTGAGGAGTTGAAGCCTCCGAGGGGCATGGTAGTGGAGAGGAGTGGGGAAGAGGTTCTCTTCGGTTATAACCCCCGACATTGGCGGATGAGGTGCCTCTGCGGCCTCGTGAGGGGGCTGCCAAACGGTGAGACCATGGCGGAGAGCTACTGTAACTGCAGCAAGGGCTTCGTGGAGAAGTACTGGGAGACAGTCTACGGGGGGCCCGTGGAGGTAGAGATCATAGAGACGGCTATCTCCGGCTCAGACGTGTGCAGGTTCAAGATAAGTTTCACAGGCTAGCCTCCGCGAGGCTTGGCGTCACTTCCTTACCTCGAGGTTAACCGCGTTTATCATCACTACGGTGTTCAGTTTGACGCCCAGTGCCTCGTCGAAGGCTGCCGAGAGGTAGCTCTCGAGGAATGCGCTCCACTTGTAGCCCATCTTGTGGGTGAGGTGGAACGTGTCGCGGCTCTCAACCGTGTTGCGGTCGCAGCGGAACCATCCGTCGTACTCGCCCAGTATCTGGGTCATGTACCAGACCACGTTCTCGTAGTTGACCCGCATCCCCCTCTGCATGAGGCTGCCCTGCACGTGCTTCCCGCCGGTGGTTGCACCGATCTCGTGTATCTCCTCGTTGTCGAGTCTCGCGATGAACTCGCTGAATGTCTCGCCCGAGAAAGTCACCATGCCTGCGCTGTCCTGGAACCGGATGGCGGCTAGGTATCTGTTGAAGATGTTGCTTATCAGGGCGTTGACGCTGAAGCCCCTGCGCTCTGCCTCTTTGATGAGGGCCTGGTCTTGCTCCTCGTCGAGCCTTATCGTGCGTGTCGCGCTCTTCTTGTGGTTCTTCTCGGACATGGTGATCTACATTGTACTACATTGTGTCTCATTTCTTATGGTTTGCGTAAAGAGAGGCCGCTACGTGATCTGTGTTACTTTTAGTTACACTGTGGACTGACAATTTAAATAAAAAAAACCTGTGATTGGTATCTCGGGAAAAGAAATGCCATTCGTGAAGAGATACAAGGACCTGAGCACGGACCTGAACGCCGTCTACGACGACATCAAGTACGAGCTCCAGACAGGTAAGGAGCTCAACGTCGTGAAGGAGCAGGAAGGCACCGTCAATGGCATCGCATTCAAGAGCATCTTCGCAGTCCGGGAGAGCGTGCCCAAGGCACTCCTCGGCACCCTCAGGGAGGTCACCGTGACGCTTACAGGCGGCTCCGACGACTGGATGCTTGAGGTCCACACAGGGGCTTGGTTCAGCAACATGGTGATGCCCGGCACAGGCGGCCTCCTTATCGCCGGACCCATAGGCGGGATAGCCGCCTCAGGCACAGCCACCATCTACGCCGTCAAGTTCGAGAGGGACCTCAAGAACAAGGTCAAGGACATCGTCAAGAAGCACAGCAAGAAGCCCTACACCGAGGACAAGGTGGAGACCTTCTAGGAGTGGATATGGATGCCTTTCGTTCGTAGATACAAGGACCTCTCCACCAACCTGGACGGGCTCTACACGGACGTCGTGAAGGAGCTGCAGCAGGAGAAGGATCTGGAGATAGTGAAGGAGACCAACGGCGTCATCAACGACGTGAGCTTCCGCAGCGTTACAGCCGCGCGCGCCACGGTCCCCCGAGCCGTCACCGGCACCCTCAGAGAGGTCACGGTGACCCTCGCTGGGGACCCCGACGACTGGATGCTGGAGCTCCACACCGGAGCCTGGTTCGGCAACATGGTCCTGCCCGGTGCAGGAGGGTTCCTGATAGCTGGGCCCGTCGGCTCAGCCGCCGCCGCGGGCACTTCGACGCTGATGGCCGTGACGTACGGCAGGAAGCTCAAGAACCAAATCAAGAACCTTGTGAAGAAGCACAGCGGCAAGAAGTACACAGAGGCGAAGGTGGAGACCTTCATCTCATAGGAGGAGAAATTGATGCCTGAAGAAACAAGAAAAGAAGTCGAGAAGCTCGAAGAGCGGGCCGAGAGGCTCGTGAAGAAGGCCAAGGAGACACCCAAGAAGGCGGTCAAGGGTCTCAAGAGGGAGTTCAAGGAGCTAGCCCAGGACGGGAAGAAGCTCGCAGCGAGGATCGACAAGTCCGCCGACAAGGCGGAGGAGAAGACCCGCAAGACATTCAAGTCCATGGGTGACCGCGTCCGCAAGCTGCTCGGGAACCTGAAGAAGTCCTGGTCCGAGCTGGCCGAAGAGCCAGACGTCGACCTCCTAGAGTAGCCCTTCCGAGGTATCGGTTTTGACGTACCTCATCTTTATTTTAACGGGAGTAATCGTCTGCCTAGGGTACATAGGCTCGTACCTGTTCAACCGTAAGGGTATCCCAGACAACCTGATCCTTATACTGTTCGGTATCGCCCTTGGGCCTGGGCTGCACCTGATCGACCCGTCGGGGTTCGCCAACATTGCCCCCATCTTCAGCAGTCTCGCTCTTCTAATCATCCTTTTTGACGGCGGCATGAACCTGAACCTCTACAAGGTGCTTGAGGAGAGCCCCAAGGCACTGGTGCTAGGCGTCTTGAACGTGCTTCTCAGCATGGTGTTGACAGCGGCGTTCACGACTCTGGTCTTGGGCTGGGAGCTTCTACACGGGCTTCTGCTGGGTACCATCGTAGGCGGCACCAGCAGCAGCATCGTGCTCTCCCTTACAAGGAAGATGGACGTCCCTGAGCGTATAGACACGCTTCTGAGCCTTGAGTCGGTGTTCACGGACGCCATCGTTATAGTTCTGGGCATCACCTTCCTCGACCTCATAGTGAATGCACGGTCCATGGTGTTCGGTGACGTGGCTAAGAGCATCGCCAGCGCCTTCAGCATAGGCATCGTCTTCGGTCTCATCTGCGGCGTCTTGTGGCTCAAACTGCTGAGCGTCATCAGGGACCAGACCTACGACGACATACTAACTCTGTCCATAACGCTGTTCTTCTATGGTCTGACGGAGGTTGTGGGAGGCAACGGCGCCATCTTCGCTCTCATTTTCGGCCTCGTGCTGGGGAACGGCGTAGAGATCGGCGGAATATTTAGGATGGACGGCATCGTGGAGATAGGCGGCATCATGCGGAAGTTCATGAGCCAGATGAGCTTCTTCATACGCACCTACTTCTTCGTCTACCTCGGCCTGATAATGTTCATAGAGAACAGACTCACCGTCGTCTACAGCGTCGTGCTCTCACTGCTGCTTCTCGTCGGCAGGTTCGTGGGCGTCATGTTCACCACGTTCAGAGACCCGGAGTTCGGGGAGTACAGAAGCGTCCTGACGTCGATGATGCCCCGAGGCTTGGCGGCGGCCATCATGGCGCAGCTCGTCGCCTCATCCGGTGTAGCCTACGCGTCGACGTTCCCGGAGCTCATCATGATCGTGATCATCGTATCCGTTGTGATATCCAGCGTAGGAGCTTCGTTGCTGAAGCGGAGAATGAAGCTGGCGAGCCGTGAAACTGGTAATTTAAACGGTGTAGACGAGGCAGACACCAATAAACAGTCATCGAGTGGTGAAAAAAGTTGACAAAGACTCAGCTATTCAAGAACAAGGCAGTAAACCTTGCGAGCCTTTACGGACAGATAAAGAGAAGGCTCCTTGAGGACGACTTCAGGCTCACAAGCGAGGTCCAGACCGAGCACGTGTACCATATGAGGGGCGAGAAGACCGGCGTCACCGAGATCATCATAGGCGCGGTCAGGGACATAGAGCTCATCATAGCCGGGGAGCCCGACTCGTTCGCGGTCATCTTCACCGTCGGCGCGTGGGGTAAGAACATAGTCTCATCCGGGTCTACAGGTTTCATCGTCACGTCTCTCGTCGCCGGACCCGCGGCCGTCTACGGGGGTCTAGCCGCCACAACCAGCTACATTAGGGCTGTAGCTTACGAGGGTGACTTCTGGAAAGAGATCGAGAAATACATAGACCTCCAGTCCAAGGCGAGCAAGCGTAAGCAGGTGGTCGAGTAATAATGGAGCAACAGCTGCTTTTCCGCGCGGTCGTGGATATATGTCTGCTGATTGCCCTTGCCGAGGTAGCGTCGGCTGTCAACGCCAAGCTAAGGATTCCACGTATCATCGGCACCCTCTCCATAGGAATTCTCTTCGGCCCCAGGATGCTTGGGGGTCTCCAGCTCGCAGGCAGGTCCCTTATCGAGTTCAATGAGTTGGTGTACGTTTTCGCCGAGGTCGGCGCCGTCCTCCTGTTGTTCAGCGCAGGGCTCCACATGACCTTCGGCGAACTGAAGAGGTCGGGCGTCACCTCGTTCACGGTGGCGCTGGCCGGGGTCATCGTGCCCTACGTTCTGGGTTTCGCGGCTACAGTGCTTCTCGGCTACGACTGGTACATCGCGATGATCATAGGCGGCTCCATGGCGGCCACAAGCATAGCGATCTCGGTTAAGAGCCTGGACGAGCTGGGCCGGATGAGCTCCACCGAGGCCAAGATAATACTTGGCGCAGCCGTGATCGACGACGTGCTGGCTCTGTCATTGGCGAGCGTCATCTTCACGAT
>JAFGTA010000162.1 GCA_016934355.1 Candidatus Bathyarchaeota archaeon
GACGAGGTGTGGCTGGGCTACGAGCGAGCCGTGGGCACTCTGTGGGGCGAGGGTGCCGAGTTCATCGACGTGGCTCTCCCAGAGAGCTTCAAGATGGTGCCCAGCGTTCACCAGGTCATAATGTCGGTTGAGACGGCGGCAGCCCACGAGGACGACTTCAGGACGAGGCCAGACGAGTACCGGGCGTTCCTGAAGGGATTCATATCAAGCGGCCTCCTCGTCCCGGCGACCGCATACCTCCGCGCCCAGCGGATCAGGGGAACCATAATCAGGGACCTGCTTGCGCTCATGGGTGACTACGACTGCCTCGTCTGCCCCTCCACAGTGGACACGGCGCCGAGGGGATTGGGGTGGACGGGGAGCCCAGCCTTCAACGCTCCTTGGAGCCTCACCGGACTGCCCTCCCTCACGGTGCCGTCCGGGCTGAGCGAGGACGGGCTGCCCCTCGGGCTTCAACTCATAGGCAGGCCCTATGGGGAGCTGAGCCTCCTCGCCGTGGCGTCTTGGTGCGAGGAGAGCCTCGGTTTTCCCCACGAGCCGAGGGACCCCTACACGCCGGTGTGAAGAGGGCTTAGACTTAGAGGGTCTTTACCTCTCTGCCGTCCATGATGGCGGTGACCTCGACGAGGTCCTTGAGGCCGCTGGACTCCATCTTCTTGCCGAGTATCTCCTCTATCTGGAATATGCCTGCGGGGTTCACCATCTCCACCTTTATACAGACCGGCTTCTGGACGCCCCTCTCTATGTCCACCTTCTTGATGGCGAGGGCGGAGACCGAGTGAATGTCGTTCTTGCCCCCCCTGTACGGTGCCCTGGACCGGCCCTCCGCCATGTCTGTGCCGTCTGCGATGGTCACGACCCCCGCCTCGACGCTGAGGCACGGAACCTTGTCGTCGCTCGCGTAGATGGCGTGCAGCGTCTCGGATTTAAGGCGGTACACAAGGTCCATGTCGTAGGGGTAGACTCGGCTCAGTACCCTCTCAAGCAAGGGCGCCGCGAGTATCAGGCCGTTCTGCTCGTGGCTCACCCTGTGGATGCTGTTTCCCACGTCGTGGAGGTAGGCGCCGCACATCACGATGATCTTCGCGGCCTCGTAGTCGCAGACGCCATTGGCGACGCTGGACGGCTCCACCTTCTCCGTTACGATGCTGAACAGTTCGAGGGCGCTGCCCGCCACTATCTTGGCGTGTACTGGACCGTGGTCGTTGTAGTTCAGCCTCTTCACCGCCATGACGTTCGCCATGCGTAGGTAGCTCTGCGTCTCGGGGTCGTCCTCTAGGAGCCTGAACGCCTCCCTAACGGCGGACTCATCCAGGTGCCTGTGGATCAGGCGGCTCGATACAGTTACCATGCTGGACCGCTGAGAATATAGACGTGCACCCTGTGAAAAACCCTTAGCCCTTGGGGAGGGTGAACGTGAACGTTGTGCCCTGGCCCTCGACTGACTCGAAGTCTATGGTTCCGCCGTGGGCTTCGACGATACGTTTGCACGCGGGGACGCCTAGGCCCCTGCCGCCCTTCTTCTTGCCGAGGAAAGGCTGGTAGATGACCTCCCTCGTCTCCTCAGGGATGCCTGCGCCGTTGTCCGTTATCCTCACGGTGACGTGGTCGCCGTCGTCGGTTATCTCGACGGTGATGGCTCCGCCGTCGGGCATGGAGTCTATCGAGTTCTTGATGAGCTTCTTGAAGACGAGGGCCGTCTTGGTGGGGTCCATGGTGAACCTCACCTCGCCGCTGTCGCACAGCACCTCGACGTTCTCGGGCACATCCAGCTCGCTCATGGCCAACTCGTAGCTCTTGACGATATCCGCCTCCACCGGCTTCAGTATGTGCCCCTTGTAGTACTCCCTGAAGCTGTCGAGTATGCCTGACGTCTGCTTGAGGCTGTCCTTTATCATGGCGTAGAACACTGGGTTCTCGGGGCTGCGTTCGAGCAGGAACAGCGCGTTCTGGATTGTCTGGAGCGGGCTCCTCAGGTCGTGGGCTAGCTCGGACGAGATGTGGCCCATCTCCTCGATGAGGCGGCGGTCATACTCCTCGTTGTCCTCTTGCTCCGGTGCTTCGTCGCCGTTGACGCTGGGATCCTTCACGATGTACATGGTGTGTGGGTCACTCATAATTCATTTTATGGATCACCAATATGTATCAGTCCATAACTCAGCCATCTACAAGCTTATACAGCCGGCTGCGTGCCTCATAGAGATCAACCATGAGCCAAAGAGACTACGCTTACCACCAACCTGAGACCAACGAGGACATAGAACAGGTCTACGAGCTCATGCTCATAGTATTCAAGGACGAAAACGTCGACGGCATCGTCAAGCGCCTGCTGGACGGCTACACGCCCATGACCATAGAGCACGTCTTCGCCGTCAAGCAAGGCGACAGGACCGTAGCGTCTCTCATTCTTATCCCTCAGACCTGGGTGATGGACGGCGTCGAGCTGAAGGTGGCTGAGATGGGGTGCGTCGCAACCCACCCAGACCACAGACGGCGTGGGCTCCAGGGCATCCTCAACGAGAGGTTCGACCAGGCAGCCAGAGAAGGCGGGTACGACCTCTGCGCCCTCGCGGGCATCCCATATTTCTACCGCCAGTTCGGGTACGAGTACTCCCTGGACCTCGACCACGGCGCCTCCATCCCTGTAGACAGAATCCCCGCCGTAGCGTCCGCCTTCACGGCGAGGAGGTTCACAGAGGGCGACATACCAGCCGCCGCAAAGCTCCTGGAACAGTCACAGAGTCTCTACTACGTCCACAGCCCGAGGTCTATCCGCGTCTGGAGGATGCAGCACGAAACCGGCTACTACCATGGTCAGCCGTTCGAGGCTTTCAGCCTCGTCGACGGCGACAGGCTCGCAGCGTACATGCGGCTCAGAGCAGACATCGAGAACAAGACGCTGTTCCTGATGGAGCTGGGGGTGAAGAACGGCGCCGTCGAGGATGCCCTCGGCTTCGTTAAACGGCTCTGCGAGGAACGCGGACTTGAAAAGATCGTCTCGTCCCTCGGGTACCTTGACCACTTCACAGGGCGCATCGTGGCGCTGGGTGCGGAGACCAAGCCTATCTATGGCTGGCAGGTCAAGGTCGTTGACTACCTCGGGCTGTTCAGGAAGCTGGCGCCGCTGCTGGAGTCCCGTCTCAGGGGCACAGAGTATGAGGAGCTGTCAGAGACGCTGAACCTGAACTTCAGGAAGTTCACCATCCGAGTCTCCGTGGAGCAGGGCAGGATAAAGAAAATAACGAGTGTCTCTGACTGCAACGACATGACCATCGGCCTCAACCCCTACGTGTTCCCGCAGCTACTCCTCGGCTACAGGGGCAGGGAGGAGCTTGAGCACGCGTACCCCGACTTCAGGGTACGGGACAGCCACAAGACGCTTATCGACACGCTGTTCCCCCGAAAGCCCTCCTACATTCACCACGTCTACTAGGCGCCACCCCTTAATAGTGGGGCGCCAGAGTATTCACGCCACCGGTGAATAGATTGGAGCCAATGTTCTTCAGAGACCTGCCCCTCAGCCCCGAGCTTCAGAGGGGCCTCCAGAGGATGAGCCTCGACAGGCTGACACTCATCCAGGAGCAGTCGCTGAGGCTACTGCTGGAGGGCAGGGACGTCATAGGGCAGGCTCAGACTGGCACCGGTAAGACGGCGGCCTTCGGCGTCCCCATGCTCGCAGCCGTCGACCCTTTCAAGTCGTACACGCAGGGGCTGGTGCTCTGCCCAACCAGGGAGCTCTCGGAGCAGGTAGCCTCCCACATGAGGCGGTACGCACGCTACTTGGACGCCCGGGTGATCACTCTTCACGGCGGCTCCAACGTGATCAGGCAGCTGGAGGTGCTGGAGAAGCCCGCCCACGTGGTGGTAGGGACCCCAGGTAGGCTCGTCGACCTCGTCCGGAGGAGGAAGGCCCTCGACCTGTCACGGGTCGGCGTCGTGGTCGTGGACGAGGCGGATAAGATGCTTGAGCTTGGGTTCATCGGGGACGTCGAGTGGATCATAAGCAAGACGCCGTTCGTGAGGCAGACCAGCCTCTGGTCGGCGACGCTGAGCCCCGAGGTGCTGAGCCTGGCTACGAGGTACATGAGGCACCCCCGGAAGGTGCTTGTCTCAAGGGACGAGGTGGCCCAGCTGGACGTAGACCAGTACTACATGGCGGTGGACGCGGACGCGAAGCTTGAGACGCTCTATGGGATTTTCAACGGGCTGGACGCGGACCGGGGCATCGTGTTCTGCAACACCCGTGAATCCGTCGACCAGCTTTCTCAGGCCCTCAAGGCGGAGGGATACCTAATCGAGAGCCTACACGGGGGGTACACTCAGCCCCAGCGGAGGATCGTGTTCAGGGACTACCAGCTCGGGAAGATAAGGTACGTGGTGGCTACAGACGTGGCTTCTAGGGGCCTCGACATCAGAGGCATCACTCACATCATAAACTACGAGGTGCCGGAGGACCCCGAGGTGTACTTCCACAGGATCGGCCGCACCGCGCGGATGGGTGAGAAAGGCGTATCCATCACGCTGGTGTCCCCCGAGGAGGACATCTACTTCGAGAAGGTACTGGAGATGACCGACTCCGAAGTAAAGGAGTGGCGGAGCTAGAAATTTCAAAGGCTGTAAGCTAGCCGCGGAACCATGATGTCGATTTAACTCATATACATAATCTTTTACGCTAAATGAACCTAAACCGTTCAGGTATTCATATGAAACCTAGGCTTCTCCCGTTATTCGCAGCTTTAATGATCCTAGCCGCCTCCACGCCAGTGGCATCGGCGGCCCACTACTTCGAATCCGAGCCGTATACAGATGAGCTCGGCGACGGCGTCGACTTCGACATGTGCCTCATGATGGACACAATCTCACCGATGCCCATGCCGTTGGACATCGCTGCAGTCGCCTTAACGAGTCGGGAGGCTCTGGACGGCTCGGGGGATGTCAGCCTCGGCTTCCACGTCACTCTGAACTCTGCGCCGCTCCCAGACCAGTCATACATAGTGGAGATAGGCGTGGATGTCGACATGGACCCAGCGACAGGCTCGACTACGCCGGAGTGCTTCAACAACGGGCTGGGCGTCGAGTACGACATCGGCGTAGAGGTTTTCGACGGGGAGATCGCCTCGGTCTGGATCGACAGGTACGTGGACGGGGCATGGACGCCTGTCGGCGAGCCCACCGCAGACATATTCGGCAATACCGTCAACGTACTCCTACCACCCGACGCCCTCGGAGCCCCGCTCGCGTCCGGGATAATGGTGTACCTCATCGCCGACGGCGGGCTCGACATGGCTCCCGGGTACGGAGAGCCCCCGATAACCTTGATCCTCTACTATCTTCCCGAGGCTTCGTTCACCGCCCCACCGAGCGTCGAGGAGGGAACACCCTTCGAGCTGGACGCCTCCGCCTCCACCTCGAGGAACGGCGCCATCACGCAATATGAGTGGGACCTCGACGGCGACGGTGTCTACGATGAGAGCAGCGTCAGCCCCGCGCTGACGCATCAGTACCCGGACGACGGCGTCTACTCGGCCACCCTAAGAGTCACCGACCAGACCGGAATAACCGCGACTGGCAGCGACACGATCACCGTGCAGAACACGCCGCCCCACAGCCTCAGCATCGACCAGACGGGTGAACCCCTCGTCGACGCAACGTTAACCTTCACAGGCCACGCATCGGACCTCGGAGACGACCCGCTCACCTACAACTGGGACTTCGGAGACGGCGAAACAGCGGAGGGAGCCGAGGCAACCCACGCCTACACGTCAGAGGGGCTCCACACGGTCAAGCTCAAAGTCACTGACGACGGCGGCGCCTCAACTAAAACGGAGATAGATGTCCTCGTCGAAGCTTCTACGCCGCCGCCCGAGCCGCTTCACATCTCAGGCATAGGAACACGGCTCATGGTCGACGAACCCGTGGAGGGCGACGCGGTGGCGTTCGTGGTCACCCTGGAGGGCGAGGGAGATACGCCATCCCCTGGTAGCTTGAAGCTGTACATAGACGACGCCGACATGCAGGGTGCCCCTTTCTGGGAGACGGCTGTCTCTCTATCACCGGGCGTCAACGAGTTCACTTCGCCCACATGGGTGTCAGAGGCCGGCGACCACGTGGTCTCTTGGTCTCTGGAGGGCGTCGAGGGTGAGCCCGGACCGGTCGCGGGGGCCCTTGAGTTCGGCGTCGGCGGTGAAGACGGAGGTGGCCTGGACCCGCTCCTGATAGTGCTCGTCGCCATATTTGGGATCGGCGGCTTCTTCATCTACAACTTCATCCGCGGCGGAAAGAAAGAGGGCGGCGGCGAAAAGAAGAAGGAGGAAGAGAAGAAGAAGGAGGAAGAGAAGAAGAAGGGCTTCTGCGAGGAGCACCCCGAGGTAGTGGAGGAGGAGAACGAGAAGTGCGAGGAAGCCATGTGGGACCTCGACGAGGCGCTGGGGCCAATCGAGGAGGATTTCGCGGCTAAGAAGCAGCAGTGGCACGCAGACATGAGGGACGTGAGCCGCACCATGATGGAGTGGGACATCGCGTACGCCGTGATCCAGAGCCTGACCAAGTCAGAGGCCGAGATCAGGAAGGACTCCGAGACGGTGCAGAAGGTCGCGGGCATAGTGAAGCCCGGCGCCAGCATGGGGAAGACCGCCTTCAAGAAGGGAGGCGAGAAGGCTATGGAGGAGTTGGGTAAGCACGTCGCCCAGGAGGTGGGGAAGGGGCTCGCGGGCAGCCTCAGCGAGACGGTGAACGACGTGTTAAGCCTGGAGGGGTGGGCGTATAGCGAGATAGGGATCGGCATCGCCAAGTTCCTCACGGGCATCGACCCCAAGCAGGAGGCGTCGGACCTCAGGAAGGAGTCCCAGCAGACTTGCACAATGCTCCAGAGCTGGGTGGACCCGAACATGGCGAGAACCGAGAGGTTCACATACAGGACGATCCACACGTGCATCGACGAGGCGCAGAATCTCATCGACCGCATCGACGACGCACTAGAGGCGTTCGAGGACGCCGTCGCAGGGTTCCGCTGCGTCACCTGTAAGCTCACCCCTGAGTACATGGAGCACATCCAGGGCATGATAAACGAGCTCAACGGCTTCATCAGGGCGTTCGGGGACCTCATCGACCAGGTGGAGCAGAGGCTCAACCAGGCGGTGGCGATGTACGGCAGGGACGACGTCTACGACAGCCCCTACGTACGGGTGAACGTGCAGAACAACAAGATACCGAACATAAAGAAGTCGCTGCAGAGGAGCTCCGCAGAGAAAAACAAGTATGGAGGAGGTTAACTCACCCTTCTGAGCACCCTGCCGGGCAGCGCCCCGGTGTGGGCCGAGTCCTTTACGACTAGTGCTCCGTTCACGATGACGTGGCTTACGCCCTCGGGGTACCTCCTGGGCTCCATCTGGTCTCCCTTGTCCGTTATGGTCTCGGGGTCCCAGACCGCTATGTCGGCGTACGCGCCTTCCCTGAGGACGCCTCTGTCACGCATCCTGAACTTCTTTGCTGGGGCGCTGGTTACCTTCCGCACCGCCTCCTCGATGGCCAGTGTCTTGGTCTCCCTCACGGCTCTCCTGAGGTAGCGGGGGAAGCCGCCGAAGCTGTTCTCGTTTGGTAGCCAGCCCCAGGGGTGCCTGCTCTCACGGGTCTCGTCCACCGCGAAGGCGTCGATGCCTATCATGCAGCGTGGGTGCCTGTAGAACTCGAGCTTCACCCAGTCGTCGTCTCCCTCCCTGACCGCCTTGGTCTCGGGGTCGATCATCACGATCTCCATCAACGTGTCCAGCTCGTCCATACCCAGCGCCTCGGCTGCCTCTGCGACGGTCTTGCCGAGGAACCTCTCGTCGCTGCACTCGACTATGGTCCTCATGCCTGCCCAGTTGGGGGTGATGTTGGGGTTCAGCCCGTAGTGCTTCCCCGTCCATATCCTCTCCTTGATTTCCTCCCTGAAGTCCGGCATGCGGAGCGCACACCCTAGCTGCTCCAGGCTGCCTGCGACCTTCAGCCACGGGCCGAGGGATGAGGCGAGCAGAGGCGTCGTCGCCAGTCCGCCTGTTAGGTGGTGGGGGATGTTGTCGAAGTCGACCTCAAGCCCCTCCGCGACTGCGTCGTCTATGATCTTCAGAGTCGCCCTTATGGCCTCCATCTGGAGCTCCCGGTTGTCACCCGGGGTGACGTCGTAGAGGACCCCCATGTGGCTGACCTGTACCGGCATCTTGGTCTTCCTGCCGACGTCGATGGCCTCCAGGACGCCCTTGGTCTTGATTGGCGGGAACTCACCGGGCCTCCTTGGCTTCCTGTGCCCCGTGCGGAGGCTGTGGCTAGCGTAGACGCCGCCGTGTTTGGCCGCCGCTTTAGCGCAGGCTAGTATCTCGTCGAATCCCGCCCAGATGCCGGGGTCGTAGTCGCGGCCGACTGTGAGGCCGACGCAGCCATCGTCCATCGA
>JAFGTA010000163.1 GCA_016934355.1 Candidatus Bathyarchaeota archaeon
ACCACTTCGTGAGTGCAGTGACTTTGAAAGGGTTACCTAAATAAAAGCATTGCCAACAGCGGTTGACAGGCTTTAAATGAATGACTCCATCCAAATATGCATCATGTCGCTCAAGGAATACTCCACCACCTACTACCTGTTATGCGTCGTCGCCTTCCTCTCGATGCTCAGCATCATGGTGACGAACCCCATCCTGTCACTGTTCGCCAAGGAAATCGGCGCCACCGGCGTCTGGATCGGGTACGCCGTCTCAGGCTACTGGATAAGCAGGGTCGTCCTCGAGATACCCAGCGGGTACATCAGCAGCAGGTTCGGGTACTACAAGCCGATGGCCTTCGGTCTAGCATTGACCGTGCTGGGGAACGTGCTCCTCGTGTTCGTGAAAGACCCCGTGCACCTCGTCCTGATAAGGGCGCTAAAGGGCTTCGGTGCGCCCTTCTTCTTCGCAGTCTCCATGACCTTCATCATCAACCTCTTCGACACCGAGAAGCGGGGGAAGGCGATGGGTATATTCCAGGGCATCGAGTTCGCCGGGCAGATCATCGGAGCCGGGGTGAGCGGCGCACTGGTCGAGAACCTCGGATGGCAGGGAGGATTCGTCTTCGCCCTCGCCCTGTCGATCGCAGCCCTACTGCTTTTCATAATCCCGCCGCATATCAGGAGAGAAGCCGTCGAGGGGCCTACTAGGAAACCTCTCACGGTGTCTGAGGTGCTGGGCGTGTTGAGGAACCAGACGCTCGGAATCGTCGCCGTTGTGACTCTCGCCGAGTTCATCATGACCACCGGGCTCATAATGACGGTCCTCGGCATCTACGTCAACGAGAGCCTAGGGTTCACACTCTCGGAGGTGGGCTACATGATGGGCGCAAGGTCCATCGGATTCGTGATAGCCATGTTCACCATGGGCTCCATCTCCGACAGGCTGGGCAGGAAGCCTGTTCTGCTCTTCGGGTTGGCCTCGACCGCGGTTCTGGTGCTTGTGATGAGCCTCTTCAACACATTCCTACTCATCTCGGCGGTGATCGTAGTCATCGGCTTCACCTCGGGGGCGATATGGATCGTTGGACCCGTGATCTCGGCTGAAGCCGTGGAGCCTGAGAAACGGGGCGCAGCCATAGGAGCCTACAGGACGTTCTTCGACCTCGGCTCATTCCTAGGCCCCATAATAATGACCTACGTCATGACGGATTTCGGTGTGATGAACTGCTTCTACCTCGCATCTGCGCTGCTACTGGCCGTAGTCCCCCTGACTCTAAGGATCAAAGAGACTGCGAAAAGCAGTGGCGAGGTAATCGCCCACTAGAAAACGGTGCGGCCTTACCTGATCTGCTTCTGGATCTTACCAAGGACGAGGAGACTGAGCGGCGCGCCGTTGACGGCGTTCACCTTGTACCGGACGCCGGGGATGTCGCCCATGGACCGCGAACGCGGCCCGTGGATGCCCTCGATGGTGACCTCGTCGTGCTCGTCCACGTAGTTGAGGGCTCCGTCTCCGGGTAGGAAAGCGGTGGCGAGCTTACCGTTCTTGATGAGCTGTACACGTACACATTTACGGATGGCGCTGTTAGGCTGCTTGCTCTCGATGCCAACCTTCTGGAGCACGATGCCCCTGCCCATGGGGGCGCCCTCCAACAGGTCCCTCTTCTCTGTCCTGCGTTTAAGCCTGAGCACGTAGTCCTTGCTCTTGTACCGCATCTTCTTGCGGACGTTCTTGTTCCTGCGTGCAGCGTATAGGCCGTTTGCCATTTTATTCTCCACCACTCCGATACAGGTAACCGTATTAAACTTTACGCATTTCCTTGTTTAACCCCTATTTATGACGATTTCATGTACATGTTAATACTTATACACCGTATTTACCGGTCTAGCCTAACATTTTTATTCTTCACCTTGGTTGAAGGTGTAGGAGAATTCAGAGATGAGCAAGAGGGACAAACCTCACATCAACCTGATCATCATAGGCCACGTAGACCACGGTAAGTCCACAAGCATAGGACACCTGTTCTACAAGGCGGGAGCCATCCCAGAGAAGCAGCTCAAGGACTTCGAGGCCGAGGCCAAAGCCCTTGGCAAAGAGTCCTTCAAGTACGCTTGGGTGCTCGACAAGCTCAAGGAGGAGCGCGAGCGTGGCGTAACCATCGACCTCGCGTTCTACGAGTTAGAGACTAGGAAGAACGTCTTCACGATCATAGACGCCCCTGGACACAGGGACTTCGTCAAGAACATGGTCACCGGAGCCAGCCAGGCGGATGGTGCCGTCCTCATGATCTCCGCCAAGAGGGGAGAATACGAGGCCGGAACCAACCCAGGCGGCCAGACCCGTGAGCACGCGTTCCTCGCCAAGACCCTGGGAGTCAACCAGCTGGTAGTCGCCGTCAACAAGATGGACGACGTGAGCGTCAACTGGGAGCAGAACAGGTTCGAGGAGGTCAAGGACGGCGTCAGCAGGCTGCTCAAGATGGTCGGCTACGACCCATCCAAGGTAAATTTCGTGCCCACGAGCGGCTGGACTGGCGACAACCTGGTCGAGAAGAGCGACAAGATGCCCTGGTACAACGGCCCGAGCCTCCTAGAGGCTCTGGACACGTTCGAGCTTCCACCGAAGCCCACTGACAAGCCTCTAAGGATACCTGTCCAGGAGGTCTATACAATCAGGGGCGTCGGAACCACTCCGGTGGGGAAGGTCGAGACTGGTGAGCTGAAGCCGGGTGACGATCTCGTCTTCATGCCGAGCGGCGAAAAGGGAAAGGTCAACAGCGTCGAGACCCACTACACCAAGATCGATAAGGCGGGTCCAGGCGACAACATAGGCTTCAACGTCAAGGGCGTCGCCAAGGACAAGCTCAGACGCGGGAACGTGGCGAGCCACCTGAACACCCCGTGCAGGGTCGCGAAGGCGTTCAAGGGTAGGATATTCATCATCCACCACCCGACGGCCGTCGGCGAGGGCTATACCCCGGTGCTGCACCTGCACACCGCGCAGGTAGCCGTAAGGTTCGACAAGCTGCTATCGAAGCTGGACCCCAGAACGGGCCAGACCATCGAGGAGAACCCCGCCTACC
>JAFGTA010000164.1 GCA_016934355.1 Candidatus Bathyarchaeota archaeon
CGGCACCGTCGGCGACCACGGCATCGCCCTACTCAGCAAACGCGAGGGACTCGCCTTCGAGACCGAACTAGTCTCCGATGTCGCCCCCATCCACGAGACCATAGCCGCCGCCCTCGACGCCGGAGAGGTTCACAGCATGAAGGACGCGACGAGGGGCGGCTTCGCCATGGCCGTCAACGAGATCGCAGCAAAGTCCGGGGTAAGCATTTGGCTCGACGCCGACAGGGTGCCTGTTAAGCCCAGCGTGAGGGCCGCCAGCGACATGCTGGGCCTCGACCCCCTTGAGGTAACCTGCGAGGGCAAGGCGGTTATTACGGTTAGCGGCGACTCCGCTGAGGCGGTGCTGGAGGCGGTGAGGGGCACAAAGTACGGCGTGGACGCCGAGATGATAGGTGAAGTAAAAGAGGAGAGGCCCGGTATGGTGCTGCTAAGAACCGTTGTTGGAGGCACCCGAGTACTGAGGAAGCCCCTCGGGGAGCCTATCCCCCGAGTCTGCTAGGAACTCGTCATCCTCCATGTCCTCCAGCTCCAATAGCCCGGGCTGGCTGCTTCCGTTCCCGTTGTCGATCTTTGTGATCTTCAGTTCCCTGAATATCTGCTTTAACTGGAGCTTGCTCTTCGCGGGATTGTGGCTGAAACCGAAGTAGTCGCCATAGAACGCCGTAGTGGTGATCAGGTAGCTCCTCTCCTCGGTGCGCTCCCTGTGGATGAGCCCCATGCTCTCCATCATCCTGAGCTGCCCGTAGATGTGGCTGCCCCTGTCTGCTATCACCTGCCTCTGGTCCACCGGCTGGTGGAACGCGATGTAGCTCAGCGTCTTTAGAGGACCCACCGTGAGGAGGGGCTTGTGGTTGAACTGCTTCACCATGGAGTCGTATCTCTCCTTGAGCTGTATTGACACCCTGTCATCTTTGTGGACGACCACCTCTAGGGCGCCGCGCCGCTCGCTGTACCTCTGGGCGAGGTACCTCACGAGCTTCCTGACGACCTTGTCCGACTTGGTGCCCACAATGGGCTTCAGACTCTCGATTTCCAGCGGCCTACCCGCCGAGTATAGCGCGGCCTCTAGGCTGCATATGCGTCTCTCGAACCTGTTAGATGGCTGACTCAAATCATATCCTCCGCGACCGTAATCAAAATGTCCAGCTCCTCCTCGTCCTGCAGCAGGTTGATCTTGAGCCTCTGCGCGAGGAAGAGCAGCATCATAAAAATCCGTACTATCTCGACCCAGTCCTGCCCGAAGACGAGCTGGGTCAACTTGATCTCTCCACCCCTGTCGTACCTCCACCTGATCTCCTCAAGGAGGTCGTCCGACCTGCTCTCGATCTCGAGCAGGTACTGCTCCGCGTCCAAAAAGTCGGGGATGGGCATCGGCAGCACGGGGAGCTTCGGCTTAAGCGTCCTCGACCTCTCGGTTAGCGCCTTCTCAAGGGCCTCTATGAGGTCGTTCACCGTCGTCGTCGTGTGCTCGAACCTGAAAGGCAGCGGCAGCGCGGGCGGCAGGTAGACGTCTTCCCTCGCCTCCTCAGGCTGTGGCAGCTCCTCCATCTTCAGCAGCAGCTCAGCCTTCTTCAGGTAGATCAGGACTGAGCTGTGGATGGCGGTGCCCGCGAGCCTGAAGTCGATGCCAGTCTTCTCCATCTCCTCCAGCAGCGTGGCGAGAAGCAGCACTAGGTTCACGTTCCATGGGCTAACCTTGTCGAGCTTGTTCTCCCTGAAGAGAACGTCCCACGGCTGCCGCAGGTAGTAGGGCTTCTCCTTCTTACTCAAGCCGCCACCTTCGCCTCCTTCATCGGCAGCGCCAGCACCCTGCTCTTCCCGTTCTGCGCGAAGACGCCGTAAATCCTGTCCGCAGAGTGAACCATAACGTCCTTGAGACTGATCATTAGGAACTGGCTGTCCGCCGCGTTCTCCTTCAGCACCTCGGCTAGCCTGCTGGTGTTCAGGTCGTCCAGGTGGGCGTCTATCTCGTCGAACAGGTAGAAAGGCGCCTTCAGGAATCTCTGGATGCCGAGGAGGTACGCTATCGCCGCGACGCTCCTCTCTCCGCCGGACGCGCCGCTGGCGAGCCTCATGGGCTTACCAGGGAACTGGATGTACATGTCGACGCCTCCGCTGAACGGGTCCTCAGGCTTCTGCAGCTCGAGCCGCCCGTCGCCGCCGCCCGTCAGCTTACCGAATATGTCGCTAAAGTTCTCGCATATCTGGTTGTAGGCGTCCATGAAGTGCTCCTGCTTCTCCCGCTCGATCTCCCCGATGAACCGGAGGATGCTCTTCTTCTCCTCCTCCATCCCGTTGATCCGGGTGCTCCGCTGCTTGTACTCCATCATGGTTATGCCGTAGTGCTCCACGGCGAGCTGGTTGATGGCGCCGAGGCCCCTCTTCTCGCCCCTGATCTGGCCCAGCCTCCGCTCCACCTGCTCAAGCTCCAGCGGGTCCGTCTCCACCTTGTCACCGAAACCTATCCTGGCGAGCTCCTCCAGCTTCTGCTCCGCCTGCAACTTAACACGCTCCATGTCGAGAGTCAGCTGGCCCACCCTCCTCTCGGTCTCGGTGCGCCGCCTCTCCAACCCCTCGATCCTGTTGCTCATCTGCCTAAGCGTCCTCTGGTGCTGCTCGAAGACGCGGCTCGTCGCCTCCACCTCGGAAGTGACGCTCGACAGCACCTTATCCAGCTCGCCGATGTCCTTATCGATCTCAGCGAGCTGACCCTCCACCTCCCCCTTCTCCAGCTCCAGGGACGCGATCTCCTCCCTGGCCTGTCCTATGGCCTGCTCGGCTTCTGTGATCTTCAGGTTCAGTATCCGGTCCACGAAACCCGACTGGATGGTCCTGTCGTTCTCGAGGTTGTTGAGCCCCTTCTCGAGGAGCCCTATCTCGTGGTTAAGCGTGTTTCTCTCGAGCTCGAGGGACGCCACGTCGCTCAGCCTGACCTCCCTAAGCTGGGCTATCCGGGTCTTCGTCTCCTCGATCTGCTCAAGCGTCTTGGCCTTCCGGTCCTCCAGAATCGTCTTGAGTCTCAGCTCGTTGTCCTTGTCGGCCTTGGCCTTCTCGACGCTCTCCATCAGCAGCCCCAGGTTATAGTCGAGGCGCTCGATGCTCTCCCGGGTGGACTGCATATCATCGTCGATGCGCTTCACCCGTACCTGGCTGTCCTCCATGTACTGGGTGAACTTGCGTAGGTCGAACCCCGAGGTCCGAAGCTCCTTCATACGGCTTCTTAGCCTCTGCCGCAGGCTCCTGATGGTCGTAGAGAGGTTGCTAATGGACTCGTCAGTCGGAATGAGCTTACTCCAGTCCGGGGGGCGCCTGTAGTAGCCGCCCACGATGCCTCCGCCCGGCTCATAGACGTCTCCGCCCTTGGTAACCGCCCTATACCCCTCGGCGACAACCTTCTCCGCGGCGTCCGTGTCCTCCACGATGTAGGTGTCGCCCCACACCATGTAGACCGCCGGGGCGTAGATCTCGTCGTACCTGATGAGCTGGGGGACGGCCCCCACCACTCCCTTGATCTTAAGCTCTGGCAGCTCCTCGACGGGCCGCAGCAGGTCCAGCGGGATGAAACGGGTCATCCCCAGCTTGGTCTTCCTGAGCCTCTCGACGTTCTCCTTCGCCACCTCGGCGTCGTCCACGACGACGGCGTTGATCCAGCCGTTGTCCGCGCTGGCCACAGCCCTCTGAATGGGCAGATCGATCTTCAGCAGGCTCCTGAAGAACCCGTGGTAGCCGTCGATGGCGCCCGCCTCACCGATCTCTCTGATCCGTTCAAGCGCCTTCTCCTCCGCCACCACGTGCTGCCACAGGTCCTGCTTCGCCGTGAACTCTGTGATGGTGGTCTCGGCCTCCTTGGCAAGCTGGTTAGCTCCCTCGATGGTGCTCCTGATGCTCCGCTGCCTCTTCACCTGATCCTCGACGGTCTGGATCATGTCCTCGAGCTTCTTGGCCTCCTCCCCCTTGAGGCCCTCGTACTCCTTCAGCTTGTCCTCCAGGCTCTGCCTGCGCTCAAGGAAGCCCTGCCGCCTCTCCTCGAAGCCGCCTATCTTCTCCTCGATGGCCTCGGCGGAGATGGCGTGTTTGTTCCTGTCTGTCTCGATGCCGGAGAGGCTCTCCTGCATCGGCACAAGTGACTCCGTCAACCCTTCGAGGGTCCTCTGGTTCTGCTCGGCCGTCTCCCTCGCCGCGTGAATCTTCTCGTTGAGGGCTGCGAGCTCGGACCTCTTGGCGTCCAGCTCCTCGTTGAGCCCGGACTCCCTGTCGACTAGCTCGGAGAGCCGCGTGTTCCTGCTGCCTATCTCTCCCTTCGAACCCTCGATCTCGCCCTCCTTATCCAGAATCGTCGACTGGAGCGACGCCTTCCTCTGCTCGATCTCCCTGAGCCTGCCGCGCAGAGACCCGCTCAACGTGTTCTTGCCCACGAGCTCCGACTTGAGCATCGGCAGCCTCGTGTTGCCCCGCTCGGAAGCCTCCTTGTTGAACTCGTCAAGCCTCTGGTGGGCAGCCGTTCTCTCCTCGATGAACTTCTCCCGCTCCTCCTCGATCCCCTGGATGGATTCCTGCCTCTCCTTTATCTGGCCCTGTATCTCGTCCAGCTTAGCCTCCATGCCCTCGAGCTGGCTGCTCAGCCTGTACGCTGTGAGGCGCCTCTCCTCCTTGTCCAGGAGGCTGAACGCGATGGCGTTGTTCCTCTGCCTCTCAAGCTCGTTTACCTGCTTCTTTATCTCCTCGATGCGGGCGGAGGCCACCTCTATCTTCCTCTCTGCCTCGTTGAGCCTGACCCTCGCGGCGGCCTTCTTCTCGTCGTACTCCGTGATGCCGACGAGGTCCTCCAGAGCGGTCATACGCTCCTGGGGCGTCAGGTCGCTGAGCCGCGTCGCTGTGCCCTGGAGCACGATGTTGTAGCCGCCCGGCGTTATCCCCGCCATCTCCAGCAGCTC
Organism: Candidatus Bathyarchaeota archaeon; assembly: GCA_016934355.1. The sequence goes on from JAFGTA010000164.1 coordinate 4,935, forward strand.
GACTACCTGGCGGCGGCTCGTGCGCTTGCCGTTGAGGTAGTACTCGCTCTTGCCGTCTCTGTCCATCTTGCGGCCCACGCTCACCGTGGACCTGTCGACCGGGAGACCCCTATCCGTGTTATCGAAGTAGAGCGTGATCTGGGAGACCTGTGCGCGGCCCACGTGGTCCTCGCCTGCGCCGTCGTAGATGAGCCCCGCGAGGTCAGGGGCCCTCATGCGCTTTGAGCCGAGCTCGCCGAGTACGAACTGGACGGCGTCGAGGATGTTGCTCTTGCCGCTTCCGTTGGGGCCCGTGATTATGTTGAACCCCGGCTGGAAGTTGAGTTTGATAGGGTCCCCTCCGAAGGACTTGAAGTTCCGTATCGTCATCCTGTTAATGTATACCACTCAACTTCACACTCCTGACTGCGTCTCCTCCCCATGCGCTCTATAGTTAAATCTGGATGGAAACCCCTCTGGAGTTACCATGGACGTGTTAACAATTCAAGACCTGTGTTCGACGGAGGCGTTTTTGCCCCAATATTACTACGTATTACGCTGGGATTATGGGCCACCGGAACACACCCCTGAGTTGCTCTCACTCCGTGAGAATAATACAACATGAACAGGTTTTTTAAATCTTCCCTAGTAACCCAAAACAGCAAAAAACGCATCGACAATCATCAATATTTGAGATAAACATGAAAACCGCCTCTACTTGCCGAAGCGGCGATGCCTCAACTGGAAGCTCCTGATCGCTCTCATCAGGTCGATCTTCCGGAACGCGGGCCAGTAGACGTCAACGAGGAACAGCTCACTGTATGCCCCCTGCCAGACTAGGAAGTTGCTCAGTCTCGACTCGCCCGAGGTCCTGATGATGAGGTCGGGGTCCTGCTGCGGCAGGTGCGCCGTGTAGAGGTTGGCCTCCATCGTCTCCTCGTCGATCTCCTCTGGCTCCATCTCGCCTCTCTTCACCATGGACGCTATCTTGCGCGTCGCGTCCACGATCTCGGCTCTCCCGCCGTATGCGATGGCTATGTTCAGGTAGTGTCTGCTGTAGTCCTTGGTTGCGTCCTCGACCTCGTGGATGAGCTCCTGCAGGCGCCCCGGCAGCTGCTCGATCCTGCCGATGGCTGTGATCTTCACCTCGTTGTCGTGTATTGTGCTCGACTTTATGACGTCTTCGAGGGTCTTCTCGAAGAGCTTCATGAGCTCCTCGACCTCCTTCTTGTCGCGTCTGAAGTTCTCGGTGGAGAATGAGTACAGCGTGATTGTCTCGATGCCTAGGTCCATACACCAGTCGAGGAACTTCTCCACGTTGTCGGCGCCCTCCCAGTGGCCCTCCCACGGGATCATGTTCTGGCTCTTCGCCCACCGGCGGTTACCGTCCATGATGATGCCTATGTGCTTTGGCTTGTCCTTCGAGCCTACCTGTTTCCGGAGCCACCTTTCGTAGACCCCGTACACGCCTATGGAGGAAAGGAACTCGGTCAGCATCTTTGTTGCCTATCTCCATGGCTCAGCGGATTAAAGTCTATGTGTTCCCTCTTCCTGGCGGAGGGGGTTAGAGAAGATCTCCCGGCCAAATCTCCGGTAAATCATTATCACCGCTATTATGGTGGTGGTGACGCCGGCTACCGTGTAGAAGATGAGGGGCGAGAACAGGGTCAGCGTTATGTCTGGGTTCCTGAGCACCTCGGCGGATTCGAGCACGATGAGTCTCATCCAGAACAGGAATATGAGGCCCACAATGTTCTCCCACACCCGTACCGTCTTCCTCTCCTGGATGTACTCGCTCGCGGCGTCCCCTATGATGGCTACCCCTATGCCGACGGTTATCAGGTCTGTGCCTCTGATGAAGAACGCCCCGGCGAGGCCGGGGAGGTTCGAAGCCCAGAAAGTCAGGTCAGTTAACGGCTGCGCCGGCGAGGGCAGGAACTTCCACGCGTAGTCTGTCCCCTGGTAGAAGCCGAGGAGGATCAGTATTGCGCCGAGGCCCCGCGATATCAGGGTCAGCCATCTCTCGGTGGGGGGCAGCCTGGGCCGCATGGCGGCGATCCTCTCGTCGAGGCCGAAGCCCTTGAGGAAGAGGACTATGCCCAGGACGAATGTCACCATCATGCCGGCGTTCTCGACCTGGTTGCTCGCGATGAGGAACCCGAGTATGACTAGTATGACTCCGGGGACGCCGAGGCTCACCCTGCTGTAGTAGGGGTCCTCGACTAGCATCCTGAAGTACCTGAATATGACTGCCCAGGTCTCCTCTATCCTCTCGCTGTGCTTCACGACGACGTGGTGGATGCTGGTTATGGGTATCCTGCTCTGGAATATGGGGACCAGCTCCTCGTCGCTGAAGCCGTCTGTCACGAGGATGACGCCGGTGGCGCTGTACTCCCCAAGCACCTGGTTGAGTTCCTTCACCATCTTGCGGTCGGCTTCGACGCCGCCGGAGCCTGAGCCGCTTATCGTGGTGACCTCGAAGCTTTCCTCGGGGTACTTCTTCATCATCTGGTCGAAGAGCTTCACAGCACCGAACATGGCGTTGGCGTCCGCCTCCTCGGGGTCGGAGATGGCGAGGGCCATGGCGGCGTGGAGGTTCTCGTCTCTGCCTACGATGGGGGTGGATACGCCTCCCTTTATACCGATGTCGTCGTCACCGTCGATGCAGACGATGAGTGTACGCTCGGTGGACGCCATAACTGTTTCAGCCTATCATGTGTTGGCCGGGATAAATATTTAGTTGTTTTAATATTATACAACTAAAAAAAGGGGGTTTTGTCTAGACCTCCAGGTCTAGAGCCTCTTTCAGCCCCTTGTACCTGTTCCTAATGGTGACCTCGGTGACTCCCGCCGCGTCTGCTATCATCTTCTGTGTGCGTTTCTCGTCGCAGAGCACGCACGCGATGTAGAGGGCGGCTGCCGCGAGCCCCATGGGGTCCTTCCCCGCCGTGGTCCTGAGCCTTGTGGCCTTCCGCAGTATCTCGACGGCCGTCTGCTGGGTCCTCTCGCCTACGCCTACCTTGGCGGCGATCTTGGGGACCCTTAGCTGGGCGTCGGGTTTTGGCATCTGTATTTCGAGCTCCCGGAGCATGAGCCTGTAACACCGGGCGATGTCCTTCTTGTCGATTGGGCTCTGCGAGGATATCTCGCGTAGGGTGCGCGGGGTCTGGGTGATCCTGCACGCCGCGTATAGGCTGGCGGCCGTGATGGCGCTTATGCTTCTGCCTCGTACGAGGCCCCTCTCAAGGGCTTTCCGGTAGATGACTGCGGCCTTCTCCTTTATGCTGGGGGGTATGTGGAGCTTGTCGCTGAGCCTGTCGAGCTCGGCCATGGCTTGGGCGAGGTTTCTGTCGACGCTGCTGTGGACGCGGCTCCTTATCTGCCATTTTCTGAGTCGGAGCATCTGGAGCTTTGTGTCTAGTGGTATCTTGCGTCCGAAGGCGTCTCGCCCCACTCTGCCTATCATGGTGGTGAGTCCCTTGTCGTGGACGGCGAAGCTGAGGGGTACTCCTACTCTGCTTCTGCTGTCTTTCTCGACTGGGGTGAAGGCTCTCCACTCTGGGCCTTCGTTGATTATGCTTTCTTTCATGACTAGTCCGCAGGCTCCGCAGATCAATTCTCCGGAGTCGGGGTCGTGGACTATGTTTGTGCTTTTGCACTCGGGGCATACGTCCTCGCTGAGGAGCATTTTGCCTTCCCTTCCCATTTTTCACACTCTTGGGGTGGTTCCCTTCCCAGAAGTATTCCTCATTAGATGAGGAGTTGACACCTGTTCACACGGGCAATTGCACCCGGAAGAAATGAGTATTTAAGCTTTTCGATCAATTGTCTTATTTTGTTTTGGTTATGCTGGTGTGTGTGTTGGGTAGGGTTTATATCTTGTTTATCTGGTATGTGTTGTTGCTAGCCCGGTCGTCTAGCGGTCAAGGATCGGGGCCTCTGGAGCCTCTGACAAGAGTTCGAATCTCTTCCGGGCTACCATCCTCTTGGTAACAGTGGGCCGTAAGTTCACGTTTTTTTGTATTTAGTATTACTTTTTTTTCGCTTTATCCGCTAAATAGCACCTCATCGCATCTTCAAGAGCTTCACTTGCTTTACGTGTTGTGCCGTATTGAGGGTCGTCAAGGACGAAATGCATCCACTCATTCCAAAGCTCTTCGTCAATGTAGATCGATGTTTTCTTTTTACCCATTTCAGATAATTAATATACTTAACAACTTTTAAACATCCCCTAATTATTCTTTACGGTATATACCGCATAACTTAAATAATTGTACCGTATGCGGTATAATCGATACCAAGTGAGCAGATCAAAGGTGAAGATAACGGTTCTCAAAAAGATCGACCCCTCAATCATATTCGATGGAGACATCCCCAAGATACATGGAACGGATAGAAAGTATGAGATATGCAAGGCTTTCGAGGAAGGTCAGGAGTTCACTGTCGAGATGAACGGCAATAGACCTGAAGGTTTCTGTGTTTGGGCTTGGAACGATCTCTTCAAAGACATTTCCATCCTCCATTTTGGTGGAAACTTTCCATGGGCGGAGGAAGGAAGTACAATAACTTGCTGTACAGACGGAGTCAGACCGGTCTCCTTCAAATTGGAGAGAATAAAATAAAAATGAATAAACGTCAAACAACATGTTCATTCAAAATTGGAGATTTATCTAGTACAAGGTTAGTTGTGGCTGCGTTCGGTATCCTTTGTGGATTAACTGGGATAATCGCCGGATTCTTTGAGTTTGTTCAAGGTAGTCACACGCCAGATGGTCTAGTTATCAGTACAATTGGATCAGGTTATACCATGTACGAGGATTTCACCTATTACGCAATCACTATAATTCCAAGCTTCAGAGTCACAGGCATATTATCCGTCACCATAAGCAGCATCGTCATTATATGGTCTGTGAAGTACATTCAAAGAAAGTATGGCGCACTGTTTTTTCTGGTTCTATCAGTTTTCCAGATGTTGGTTAGCGGTGGATGGGTGATTGATCTTGCGATCATTACCAGTGTCTTGGCTTCAAGAATAGGAAAACCGATGAACTGGTGGCTGAGATATCTTCCTTCGAAGATTAGAATCTGGGTTGTAAGGCTTTTCCCTGTTTCACTTCTAGCCTATACTTCGATTTCCCTGAGTATGCTCTTATTAACAATCTTTGGCGTTAATGATGTTGGTCTGATTCAACTCCTTGAGCCATTGGCGGTAGCAATGTTTATACCAATTTTTTTGATGATACTAGGTGGTTTTGCTTGTGACATACATAACGCTACTTGGAGACATGAAATAAAGTGAAAAGTAGGATTATTTTACGTCCAGTCTCGTTGGGTTCAGTTATCATCGAGAAAAGGGGCGATGTCGGGAGATGAAAGACCACGGTTATCAGATAGTTCAGATAATATGTCCTTCAAATTCAACAGATTAGTTATTATTTTATCGGCTCCTGCTTGTCTCAGATTTTCTTCTGTTGTAGTGCTTGTTAATGCTACCACATAACAGCCAGCAGTTTTACCAGCCTTAACCCCCGACACACTATCTTCGACATAAACCATGTGAGTAGGCTCAACACCCAGTTTCTCACATGCAACAAAAATGATGTCAGGATTCGGCTTTCCTTCACTAACCAAATCCCTTGTCACAATACACGAAAAATACTTTGTCAAATCGAAATGTCTAGACTTAAAATTCCTAACTATCCCATCAACAACATCTCGATATGTATTAGTAATAATTGCACTTTTACTGGTCTGTAACGAAACGAAATCTAGAACCTCAATTACGTTATCAACTATTTTAACATAGTCGAGAGAAGCTAGGAAATTGTTGATAAATCGTTTACGTGCCAGTTCTAGTTCAGGTTCTGTCAACTGGATGTGGGAGGATATTACTTTCTCCATGTCAACTCCAATGTGGTTTTCGAAAAAGAAAACCTTTGAAACACCTTCACTTTTTCCGAGTTGTTTTAATGTAAAATCTAATGCTTGACACCAAGCATCGTTGGTTTCAATTTACGTTCCATCAAGATCAAATGAAATGGCGTCAATCTTCATAGAAAAACAGTACACGAGGCTAGAATAAAATCATCGACTAAATTCTTGTTTTGATTTTGTTTCAGACGAAAATATTATATCTGGATATAGTCTGCTCGAACATGAGGGATTTTATGGGTGAACTGAAGAGAGCCATCAGGTTAGACGAGGTTCCATGGCGAAGAAACGACGACCCAAGGGGCTGGTTAAACTACAAACGATTGATCTGGAAAGAAACGGGGTCCAATGACCTCTGCATAGGGCTAGGAAGGCTCGACCCGGGTAAAGTACTGGACCTGCACCACCACCAGGAGGACGCCGAGTTCTACTATGTACTCGAAGGTAACGCGAAGGTAACAATCGATGAAGAGTTGATAGATGCGACCCCGGGTACAGCCATCTATATTCCTGTTGCAGCTAAGCACAAGATCGTGAACGATAGTGATGAGAAATTCGTCTTCCTGTATGGGTTGAACGCCGAGACAAGAAGATACGTATACGATGTACCGCTAAAGGAGTAACCCTGATCTCAAATTTCTTATTAATTTTCCTAGAGAAAAATAATGATTAGAATTATAGAACAATTTTCAGTTTTTTTCGTCTAGCCTCGAACAAGTTCTGGACTACCAATCTTCTAGGAGTAACATGTAGTTTGTTCTCGGTTACTTGGAATCTTCGGGAAATATTTTTGTATACTTGGATTATAACTTCTATCCTCTTAATGGGTGAAGCTTTGAGTCCCCTGATTTTTTTTATTCCAAGGTGTCGGCCCATGAATTTCCTTAGCTACTTCCATGACTTGCGCCTACTCACTGATATTATGTAGTTGCACTATTCACGGGTAGATTATTATAAATGGACTATCAAGCACATATGTAAGGGTTAAATTTATTTTATAATATATGTGTGTATACCGGTATGAGAATTGGTTTAATTTTAACTCAAGATGGAATGTCATATCAGGAAATTCGAAATTTGGCACTGGAAGCCGAGAAATGTGAATGTGATTCATTCTGGATTCTGGATCATGTTCATGCTTCCCCAAGACCAGATGAGCAGCAGATGCTGGAATGCTGGAGTCTTCTCTCAGCTCTTGCTGTCGAGACTAACCGGATAAGACTGGGAGCACTCGTAATGAACATCAATAACAGGAACCCAGCTTTAACGGCTAAGATGGCTGCCACACTCGACCAGATCAGTGATGGTCGGCTTGAATTTGGGATAGGAGCAGGCGGAACAAACAGGGCTGAACGTCAGAAAAGTCTGGGATACGAGTACGAGTTTGACGCCTACAACCTACCTTTCCCCAAGAGACCAAGCGTACGCATTAGGAAGCTGGATGAGAGTCTGGAGATCATGAAGAGGATGTGGACTCAGGACACTGCGACCTTCAAGGGTAAGTACTGCTCTATACAAAACGCCATATGCCTCCCGAAGCCAGTGCAGAAACCATATCCACCAATCTGGATTGGAGGAAAGGGGGGATCCAAGATCATCAAGGTGATCGCCAAGCACGCGGACGGTTGGAACATGGCAGCAACATCCACGGTCGAGGAATACATGGAAAAGTATGAGATACTTGAGAAGGCATGTACAGATCTGGGTAGAAGAGTTGAGGATATTGAGACTTCGGTATTAATCAGAGGCTCCATTGCTGAGTGTAACGAAAAACTCAGGCGTTTCGAAGAGGAAAGACTGGATCTCGCTATTCTCATGCCTCCTCGTGGCGAAGAAGCCGAGTATCTACATCAACTTGAAGCTACCAGTTAGTTGTATATAGGATAAAATTGAGATATGAGAGATACGGCTTTGTAAGCGTGTGGAACTGAACGCGCAAACCTCATCATATTATTTTCTGACCTTTGTATAGAGAAACGGTTTATTCTACGTATACGCTGTAGAATCATTCTCGTCTTGATATTCACAATATAAAGTGAAATCTGATACTTACCAGTATCGTATAATAATAGAAAAATGTAGTCAAACAGAGGAAAAAGCTCAAAACGTCAGCGCATTGTGCATCTCATAACCGTTAAATGGATTCCACACCAACCAGTAAACCATGAAACTTGAAGGTAAAATCGCCCTAGTAACTGGAGCGTCGAGGGGAATCGGGAAAGCCATCGCGTTAACATATGCGCGGGAAGGAGCCAGCGTGGCGGTAAACTACATCAACAACGCGGCTGAGGCGGAGCAGGTAGTAGACGAGATCAAATCGAAGGGAGGCAAGGCGTTCGCTGTAAAGGCTGATGTCTCCAAGACACCGGAAGTTGAGAAGATGATCGCCGAAGTCATCAAAGCCTATGGCAGGCTCGATATACTGGTCAACAACGCGGGTATACTGATACCCACCAACCTAATAGAAACAACAGACGAGGAATGGGGCAGGGTCATGGATGTTAACCTCAAGGGGCCTTTCATCTGTTCCCGCAAGGCAGCCAAGACAATGATGAAGCAGAAGTATGGTAAGATCATAACCACCTCAAGCATATCGGGGCTAGGCTGTGCTCCTACAGGAGAAGGCGCATATGGGTGCACAAAGGCGGGGCTCATCATGCTCACATCTGTACTGGCGCAGGAACTGGGGCCCCACGGCGTAAACGTCAATGCCATTGCTCCTGGTTGGGTAAGAACAGACATGACCAAAGGAAAGAGTGGAGCAGCGGCGGCTGAAGAGGTCAACAAGAGAAAGGCAGGCCTTGCAGCTATGCGGAGGATCGGTGACCCACAGGATATTGCTAATCTCGCGTTGTTTCTGGCTTCTGATGAGTCTAGTTTCATTACGGGTCAGGTTATCGTGGCTGATGGCGGTCGGTCAGACTTCGTCAGCCACTCCTAGCCCTTTTTCCGATTCGTTTATATTTGAGCCTCCAAGTGAACGAATTTGAAGCTCAGAGATGAGCAGAAAAACATGGGTTAATCCCTTAACCTCATGAACAATATTTTCCACATTTTCTACCGCATAATCGCTATAGGCACACTGGATCACGTCAGATATTCTCTATTTTATAAAGTCTTAGAAACATAGATTTATAAACTGACGTAGCAGGCTAATGCCTGTACTAGGAGTATAGTTTGAATATATTCTGGGTATAATCGAGCTAGAAGGAGTGAAAGATATGGGTTATAGAGAAAGGCGCAGTTACGACCGCGGCCCCAGAGAGATGCACAAAGCAGTTTGCGCAGACTGTGGCCA
>JAFGTA010000165.1 GCA_016934355.1 Candidatus Bathyarchaeota archaeon
ATGACCTTGAGCCAGTCGTCGCCGAACCCGCTCTCGATGCCCGCCAGCACGAGGGCGTCAAGCACGTCGCCGGGCTCCTCGCTGTTGACGCTCATCATCAGGTTCATCCTGAGCTGCCTGACGCCCTCGTCGAGTAGCTGCTTGTACGCTCTTATGCCGTTCCTGTGGCTGCTGGCGTTGTGAGTCGAAGTGACGCCCCACTCGCTTAACTGCTTCACCACGTTCCTGTAGCTCTCCCTGAGCTCATCCACGGTGTAAGGCGGTATATGGTCATGGATCAGAGCCGTAGCGTTCTCATAGAGAAGCCCCGTCAACTCGCCTTCCCCGTCACGTTCAAGCTCACCGCCCGGCGGGTCAGGCGTGTCACGGGTAATCTTCGCCACCTCCAGAGCCCTGCTGTTGACTATGCACTGGTGCCCGGTGTCGGAAGTCAAGATAACGGGGTTATCAGGTGCGACCTCGTCCAGCTCCCAACGTGTTATGTGACGCCACTCCTCCAGCTTGGAGTCGTTGAAGTTGGCGCCCTGAACCCATTTACCCGGGCACAGCTCCTTCGCCTTAGTCTTGAACATAGCGAGTATCTCAGGTATGTTCCTAACCGGGGGAGCCCTGCAGTCCACCTGTAGGAACTTCGCCGCGATGTGGCTGGGGTGAGTATGGCTGTCGATGATGCCCGGCATGGCGGTCCCGCCTTTCAGGTCCACCACCAGGGTACCGTCACCCGCCAGCCTCTTTATGTCGTCTGAGCTGCCTACCGCGACGAACTTTCCTTCCCGGATGGCGACGGCCTCGACGACCGAGTCCTTCTCGTCTACCGTGATGATTTTTCCGTTAACCAGCACCATGTCGGCGTTTAAACCCATGAAATCCACATGGTAGACACGGCTCTAGTCCCATAAAAAACCAGCCACAAAACAGATTTCATGAATACATAGAAGGTCAACAGGTAGAAGAGTGGAGAGTAGGTGGGGGCTGATGCTGGTTGGGCATTTCACCTATCTCCCGACCTATACCCCGGCGGAGGATCTAAAAAGCGTAGTTGGGGACAGGTTCACCACAAACAACGTGTGTGTAACAGAGCCATCCAAAACAGGAGGATTGTATGTATGCCGGCGATACATCAGAAAAAGCTGGAGCTAAAGCTCCACGACGCCGACGCCGTCCTCGACCTTGATAACAGTGCCGTAGGGCTCGGAGAGCTTCTTCATTATCCCGAGTATCTTGGCCGCCATCTTCTTGTCCGCCAGCACTGGTCTGCCGCGCTGGCTTCTGGGCTTGTCCTGTCCAAGGTAAATCGGATATAGCTTGAGCTCCTTGAGCCGGTCCCCCACGTACTCCATCCTCGGGGTGACGCTGATCCAGTACTTCTCGTCGTCTGTGAACCACTTGAATATCTGGCGACCAGGGCTGGGAGGCAACTTCTGCCTAGCGTCGAACGCCTCACTCACCTTCCCGGTGTACGGATCCAGCTTCTGTCGTTCGTAGAAGTCGGCGGGCATCTTGAAAACCGTCTCGTTCTGGAATATGAAGTTGCCCAGACTGTAGAAGATGGGCCTGCCGTCCCTGATCTCGATGCCCCTCATGGCGTGGTGGCCGTGGCCTATGAAGCAGTGGCACCCAGCGTCGATGGCGGTCCTCGCGAACTCCTCCATGAACTCCGCGGGCCTCTCCGAGTCGTTGGGCATTCCCTCGTGGGCGTGGAGGCTGAACAGAACCCAGTCCGCCATCTTCGCGGCGTCGCGAATCGCCTCCAGGTTACCCTCCATATCCTTCTTGTTAGGCTTCGTGTGCAGCCCTACGTTATCCCCCTCCACGTATTTGTCGGAGAGGAAGTGGTAGTTGCCCTCCTCCTGGTAGACCTCAGGCAGGTTCAGCTCACCGTAGACCGCCTTCAGCTTCGCTACAGTCTCAGGCTTAACCTCGAACCACTTCTCATACCTCAGCGGGTTAAGGCCGGGTCTCCCCTTCATGTCCCTCCTGGAATCGCCGGCGCGCCCGAAGTTGGCGAACGAGCTGCAGGCAGACAGTACTGCGATCCTTCCGCTTCCCGTCTCGAGGTAACCCGGCTCACGGGCCTCGGCTAGGTTCTTACCTGTCCCTGCGTGGGGCACCCCCGCCTGTTCCAGATGGAATAGGGTGCTCAGCAGCCCACCGTACATGTAGTCGAGGCTGTGGTTGTTCGCCGTGCTGAAGATGTTGAACCCCATCCATGTGAGCTCGTCGAGGATGCTCGGCGACGCCCTCGTGTACGTGCCGCCGCACTCGGCAGCCGGGTAACAGTCTTCGTCGTAGTCGTGGAGAAGCATCTCCAGGTTCGTGAAAGCTACGTCGACGCTGCGGATGAGCGTCAACAGCCTCTCGAACTCCGACTCAGAGTGGACTGACTGCTTCATAGTGATAAGCGAGTCGCCCGTAGCGACAAGGCTAAGCTCCTTCAAATAGACACCAGTATCTGAACCGCGCCAAGAAATAAAATACCAGCGCCTAATACGGCGTATTAAGTTAGATCAATTCAAGCCCTGACGGTCACAGCCTCGACAGGATGGGTGTCAGGCTGCTTGAGGAGCCGCTCGATGCTTCCGATGTCTGGCTCCACCTGCACAGGGCGGTTCATGCGACGCGCCTCCATGTTCAGCTCGCCGAGGTGGTACTTCACCGTGTTGTCCGGGTCCTTCATCAGGTTCCCCGTGAGGATGCATACAACCTCCTCGTCCGGGTCGATGACACCCATCTCCCGCAGCTTCCTGGCGCCCGCGACCGACGCCGCCGACGCGGGCTCACACCCGACCCCCGCTGCGTCGATGACGGCCTTCGCGTCCATTATCTCGACATCCGATACCTGCTCAACCACTCCATCGGTGAGGCGCAGCGAGTCAAGTGCCTTGATCCAGCTAACCGGGTTACCTATCTTGATGGCGGAGGCGATGGTGTCCGGCTTCATCGGCTCGAGGCTGTTGAGCTTTCCCCTCCAGAGCCTGTAGAAGGGGTTCGCGCCCTCCGCCTGGATCGACGCGATCCGGGGTAACCAGTCCACGAGGCCGAGCTGCCTCAGCTCCCTCAGCGCCTTGCCGAATGCCGCCGTATTACCGAGGTTACCGGCGGGTAGGACTATCCAGTCGGGTGGCTCCCAGCGCCTCTGCTGGAGGGTCTCGAAGACGATGCTCTTCTGGCCCTCCACTCTCCAAGGGTTCAGGCTGTTCAGCACGTAGAAGCCTAGCTCCCTGCTGCCCTCCTTTACCACCTTCATGGCGTCGTCGAAGTTGCCCTTTATCTGGATCACCTGGGCGCCGTATGCCAGGGCCTGGGCGAGCTTTCCGTATGCGATCTCGCCCTCGGGTACGAAGACAACTGCCTTTAACCCTGCGTGGGCAGCGTATGCCGCCATCGACGCGCTGGTGTTTCCGGTCGAGGCGCACGCCACCACGTTGGCGCCGCCCCTCACGGCCTCGGAGACGGCGACGGTCATGCCCCGGTCCTTGAAGCTGCCAGTGGGGTTCTCCCCCTCGTGTTTCATTTGTAGACGCTCGACGCCCGCGTACTTCGAAACCATGCCGCGGCTGTACAGGTTGGTGTTACCCTCAGGCCGGGTCACTATTGAGCTCACTCCAATGCAGGGGTGGATGAGTTCCTTGTATCTCCAGACTCCGCTGCGGTAAGGAGCATCCAAGCAGCTCAGCCTGCCGTCAAAGACCTCTAGAGACGCCTTAGGGAACACGTGGACGACCTCCAGTATCCCCCCGCAGCCGCAGAGGAACCCGTTCACGGCGTCCACAGACCTGCCGCAACGCACACAACGATACTTCATAGCTAGATCACCCTCGCCCCGCGGTTACTCGGCTGGGTATGATAAACCCGAGTCCTTATGTTACTAAAAGCATTCACCATCGCATTCGCTATCTCGCCGACTGGCTCGCCTACCGCGAACACAGAGGGGCCTCCGCCTGAGATGCTGCACCCGTAGGCTCCGGCGTCCAGCGCCGCCTGCTTGACCTCCCAGAACCGGGGGATCATGGATGCGCGGTGAGGCTCTACGAGGTTGTCGCAGACGCTCTTACCGAACAGCACGGGGTCGCCGAGGGCAACCGCCGCAGTCATCCTCGTCGCGTGCCCGATGTTCCGCACGGCGTCCCTGAGGTTCACCTTCTCCGGGAGAAGCTCACGGGCCGTACGTGTCTTGTTCTCGATGTCTATCTCAGGCGCCACCACGACCATCCCCACGTCGGGGGCGTCGAGCTTAACCACGTCATAGTCCTCCCCGACGAGCACGTAGCCGCCGAGTATGGAAGCAGCGACGTTGTCGGCGTGAGGAGCTCCAGCCACGGCGCCCTCGCTGTGAGCCGCCAGCCGGATGAGTCCGCTGGCTCCCAGTCCAAGCCCGAGCATGTGGTTCACGGCGATTGCCGTAGCGGACGCCGAGGCGCCCGAGGAGCCCATGCCCTTACCGGGCGGCACTCCCTTCCGTATCTTAGCCATGAAGCCGTGCTTTACATCGTATCTTTCCTTGACCAGCTGGAGGACCGCCCCCGAGCTGTTCATGTCTGGGTCTAACGGGATACTCTCTGAACCGACTCCCTTCACCTGCAGCCTGACCTCTGGTTCACTTATCTTCTCTAGCTGCACGATGTCGCCTACGCTGTCGAGGGCTACACCGATTACGTCAAAACCAGGGCCAAGGTTAGCGATGGAGCCGGGCGAGTAAACACGAACCTGTTTTACAGTCACCTGTCACCCTAAACACCTTGACTCCCCTTCAATGGAGACTTGATAATATAACGGTTTCGTAGTAACAAACTTGTGCAGGCGAGTAAACCCCACACAATCACGTCTGTGCAGACCTATCAACGTTTAAATAGTATCGAAAACTCTCTTCTCGGAGTGACATCTTTTGAAAGAAGAAGTAAGACTAGCACTTGAAGAGGTAAGACCACACCTCCAGGTAGACGGAGGAGACGTAGAGCTCGTTGACGTCGATGAAGACGGAACCGTCAAGGTCAGGCTTACTGGCGCCTGCGCAGGCTGCCCGATGAGCCAGATGACTCTCAAGTGGGGCGTCGAGAACTATCTCAAGAAGAAGATCCCCGCAGTCAAGTCAGTCGAAGCAGTGTAGGAGGTAACCCACTGACGCCGCCCGTCGAGCTAGAGCACGCAAACACCTACGGCGACATATTCGCACTCGTAAAGAAGGCCGTGAAGAGAAGCCTAGGACTCCACCGCGTAGGCCTCATGCTTTACCTAGGGAACCTACCCATCAGGGTGGGCGCGTTCCACCCTCTCGGCACAAACGACATAGTGCTTAACAGGCGGCTCCTCGGAGCAACGACCAGCCTCAAACAGAAGGCCCACGTATTCGCCATCCTGACTCACGAGTACCTGCACACCCTCGGCTTCACAGATGAACGCCAGGTACGGAAGCTCACGTACAGGGTCTGCCAGGAGAACTTCGGGAAGAGTCATCCGGCTGTAGACGCGGCGCTGACGGGCCCATGGGCCGACCTCACGGAGGAGGACTACGTTGAGATCGAGCCTGAGCTCAACCTTGAGCTGGTCAGGGACTTTGAGAGAATCGACAGCGGGTATATAATCTAGTTTAAAAACGGTTTCTGGGTTTAGGCCTGCTCGCTTTTCAGCAGCGCCTTCTTTGTGATCTTCACGAGGTCCTCCGGCGGGATGGGCTTCATGAGCACCTCTTTGATGCCGAGTTCCGCCTCGTTTAGGTTGTCCTTGAAGCTGCTGTAACCCGTGATCATTATGATGTTCACGTCTTCGCTGTTCTCACGGATCTTCTCAGCCACTTCGTCGCCAAGCATGTCAGGCAGGTTGATGTCCAGGATCACAAGGTCGTACTTGTTCCTGTTGGCCTTGTAAAGCGCCTGCAGACCAGTGATTGCCGTGTCCACGTTGAAACCGACGCTCTGGAGCACCAGCTTGAAGGTGTTGGCGAGGTTCTTGTCGTCGTCGACTACGAGGATGCTTTGAACGCTCGGCTCCATGTCGGTCTCGGGCTTGCCTACCTCGTACTCCATGAGGCTTCTCTTCAGATCGGGGTCACGCTGGATTGTCTGGCTCACGATCTCAAGTCGCTCCACGAGCTCGTCGAGCTTCTCCTCGTGCTCTCTGAGTATGTTAATAAGCAGGTCTAGCACATCGATTTTCTCTGTGAACGACATTTCATCACGGTAGTTTTTCGTACTGGTTGCTGTACAACTACCGCAATATAAGACTCTTTAGGCGTAGATATCTATATCACTGCTCTATCAGGGAAGCCTCTACACAGAGGGGGCACCTAAGAATTTTGCCGTGTCCATGGGGGTAATCCTCGACTATTCCATGCAGAGGGCACCTGAAGGCGTAGAACTGGATGCTACCGGCCCACCCAGCCCTCGTTCTGCGGCGAGTCGGCACACACCCTAGCATAGTCAGCTTGATCATCTGGAGCCTGCTGAGCTTTACCTTGGGTATCCTGTGCTTCTGGAACTGAACCATCTGCTGCTTGGTCTGCCTCGTGGTGCTCAATTATTGTATTGTGACTGCCTGATCGGCTCGCCGTGTACAATTCGGAAAAAGTTATACTCATAGCCACGGCTCATATTGCTGGTGTTCGTTTGGAGAAGAAACAGGTCGACGAGTTCAAGTACGTCGTCGAGGCAAACCGCCTGATGCGGAGCGGCGGTCTCTTCCTTGTCGCCAAGGGAAAGGACGGGAAACCCAACGCCATGACCATCGGCTGGGGCTTCCTGGGAACCATGTGGAGTAAACCGGTGTTCGTCGTGGCCGTGAGGCTGTCGAGGCACACGCACAAGCTGCTCGAGGAGTCGGACAGCTTCACTGTCTGCCTCCCCGCCAAGGGCATGGAGGAGTGGCTTAACGTGTGTGGCACCAAGTCTGGCCGGGACATCGACAAGTTCAGTGAGCTCGGGATGACCGCTGCGCCGAGCAAGAAGGTGAAGGCACCAAACATCGGGGAGTGCCCGGTCCACGTCGAGTGCGAGATAGTCTACAGGAACGAGATGAAGCCAGGGCAGCTTATGAAGGCCATTGAGGACAACGTGTACCCCACGAAGGACCTTCATGTACTCTACTACGGTGAGATCAAGGGCGTCTACGCCGCGGAGAACGCTGGGAAGAACCTCGCGTAGGTGACGTCGATGAAGATGCTCATCGTGGTACCAGACGACGATGACGCAGAGGTGTGCCGATAGATGGGTGGGAGGCTCGCTGAGCTCGCCAAGAAGGTGCATGCCTGAACCGGGCACAAATTTTCTTTTCATATCTTAGCTCCCGTGTTTAAAAATAAGCATGTGAGCGTGCAGCCGATTCGTTGAGGCTCAAGACTCCTAGGTGGTAGAGGGTGAAGTTCTTTAGAGACCCGGAGGCTATTTGGGTCTGATGAAGATCACCTACAAGCCGGCGCAGGAACTGATCATACTGGAGATGGTGGAGTACACGCTCTCCAAGCTCGCCGAGACGGGGGCGCTCATACAGGAGACGGGGAGGCCCGTGATTCTGAACTGGGCGGAGGGTGTCGTGTTCCACCACATGCCTCTTCCGTTCAACACGAAGGACCTGCTTAAGGAGAGGCAGCAGGGCCGCATCTACTGGGCGAGCGTCATCTACGCGCCGATGCCCGAGTACATGCCGAGCCTGAAGATCGGTCCCAGAGACATACCAATCGTAGCGACGCCTAACCCGCTGCTGATCAAGGCCGCCAAATGGATAAAGGAGCAGATGAGCCGCACGGACGCGTCTAGGAGCCTCTAGGCGGCTTTCTGTCCCGTATTATCTCCTTGTAGTTCACCCCCTTTATTCTCAGGCTCTTCTCCGGGACAATGCCCCGGGGCTTGAACACGAGAAACAGACAGAGAAGGGCGCCGAGAAGCATGTCCTCGAAGTAGTTGAGAAGCTTTATCCACTTGGTCCCGATCAGCATCAGCCCGACTCCCTGCTTGGACACGTTGAGGCCCTTCAGTAAGGCCACGCAGAACAGGGTGCCGATGTAGCTGCCCGCGTTGTTGCCGAGGCCCCCCACGGTGACCATAAGCCACGGCCAGAAGGTGTAGCTAACCCTGTCGTACATGGTGTGCTGGACGAAGCTGTAGTAGAAGCTGAGGAGGACGCCGCTTATCGCCATGATACCGCTGCCAAACATCATCACCTGCCTCCTCACGTCTGCGACGTTCTTCCCGGTGCTCTCCAGAGACACCTCGTTGTCCCTCACCGCCCTCATGAGCCGACCGAACGGGCTGTTCATCATCGCCCTCATTATAAGGTAGCAGACGAGACCCACGGACAGAATGGTCATGGCAAGTATCACCATCTGCTCTCCGTGGTACCAAGCGAAGAAGTTGGGAATGAACGCGCCGAGGGTGCCCCCCGCGATCCCCTCGTTGTTAGCCGCGATTATACTCACGGCGTCGCTGATGATGAGAAGAAGCATCATCAGCCTGGTCGCCCTCAGCCTGCCGCTGATCGAGCCGATGACCCAGCCCATCGCGCTACCCAGTATGAAGGCCAGGGCTATGCTGAGCAGGAAGATACCGAAGCTAAGCAGCGGCTTCGCCTGAAAGAGGTTAGTGATCATGCGTACGTTGGTGGGATTATCGTAGACCCAGTCGGGCTTGAATACTAGCCCAGCGCCAGACCCGATCCACATGCATACCCTGAGCACGACTGCGCTCACCGTGTAGGCTCCGATGGCGACGCTCACGTTGCTGCCCATGTTTGGTATGCCAGCGTTCCCAAACTGGAAGTTGAGAGCGGAGGAGATGATCACATAGTGCCCGAAGAAGATGGCGGTGTTAATCAGTATGATCTGTACCTGGTTAAGCAACAGAGGCACCGTAAATAGAATACCCACCAATAGGATCGGTTATAGAGTTTTGCATAGGGTTGACCATATTTTTAAATTACTGTAGACGGGTCATACATGGAAGATTAAGAGGTATGCTTGATGAGAGACAAAGCGATCTCAGACATATTTGAAGCAGCCAAGGCCGAGGACAGGAACTTCCTCTACGAGCACGAGGCGAAGAAGCTGTTCGGTCTCTACGGTATGCCAGTCACAAAGATTCACGTGGCCAAGACGGAGGACGAGGCGGTCAAGGCAGCCAAGAAGATAGGTTTCCCCATCGTCCTCAAGATCGTGAGCCCCCAGATACTCCACAAGAGCGACGCGGGTGGCGTCATAGTGGGCGTAGAGGACGAGAAGGGCATAAGGGAAGGCTTCAACAGGATCATAAAGAACGCGAAGAACTACAAGGCCGACGCCGAGATCACGGGTATCCTGGTACAGGAGATGGCGCCCAAGGGCACCGAGATCATAGTGGGCAGCACGACTGACCCCACGTTCGGACCCACAATCATGTTCGGCCTGGGAGGCATCTTCGTCGAGATACTCAAGGACGTAAGCTTCCGCGTCGCCCCCATCGACATTGTGGACGCCCGGGAGATGATCAAGGAGATCAAGGCGTACAAGATTCTTGAGGGGGCGCGAGGAATGCCGCCGAGCCACCAGGAGACGCTGGCAGAGATACTCGTGAAGGTGAGCGAGATGCTCATGGAGTGCCCCGAGGTCAAGGAACTCGACATGAACCCGATACTCGCGTACCCGGACAGCGCGAGGATCGTAGACGCCAGGATCATCATGTAGCGCGTTCCATCCCCTCTTTATGTTACCCTACTCGTTTTACTCTTCAACCGTGGTTTTTGTCACAACTCGGTTAATTACTGGACGGTCTAACGGTTCACGGGTAACATGGGCACCTACTTCAAGGCTCTCAGCGACGAGGACGAGGCCGTGCTGCTGTACAGCCAGGTAAAGATCATTCTCGGCTTCATCTGCGTGGTCAATTCTTCAGAGTACCTCTTCAAGCTCTTCGCAGGCTTGGGCGCCGGGTCAGGGTTCTACGTAGCAGACCTGCTTGCGCTGCTCGCCGTGGGCTGCATACTGATCAGGGAGGGTCTACGGTTCACTCTGAGCCTCATCGAGAGTCGCAGCCTCTAGCGAACCGGCTGCAGGCTGCCTCCACCTACGCACACTCAGGTATAGGTTCACAGCGATCAACGCGCATACGATGAGGACGCCCACTGTGACGAACGTCTCGCCGTTTCCACCTGTCATGAGGTCGATGAAGTGAACAAGGTCGCCCCTCATTGTGAGGCCGGCGTATACGACTGTCGGCGGCCCCATCTCAACGGTCGGGCGGTCTGATACAGTGTACACTGTCTGCCCTCCGCTCATGTAGCTGACTGAAGCGGGTCTGAGGAAGAAGAAGCCCGGACGCTTTAAGGCGACATCATAGGTGAGTGTCTCGGTTGCCCCCGGCGCCAGGGACTGGAGTGTCTTCACTGTGGCTCCGCTGGTCTCTAACGCGTTCAGGAAACCGAGGCGCGTCGAGCCGTCGTCAATGATTACGTCGCTCACGGCGTGGTCGCCTTCGTTCTTGACCGAGACGGTGACTGTTACCCCTGAGCCCACGCCGGCTCTCTCCCTGTTAACCGTCTTGGTGACGCTGAGCTTGGACGGCAGGCTGTCGCCTAGGGACACCCTGAGCGTGTCTGCTGTGATGGCTGTTCCCTCCTCTATCTCGATTACCCCTAGCTCGCCTACGAGGAACCCGTAGACCTGAAGGAGTACGCTGTTCCCAGGCAGGTTGGACGATACCTTTATGTTGGGCACAAGCTCGTCCCATGACGCGGTCTTGTTAGGCGTCATGAAGGTGACGAAGCTGGCGTCCGAGCCCCCGCTGTACGACGGCAGGCTAGCGAGCCCCAGCAGCTCAGCCAGGTCAACGGTCTGTCCTTGGGCGCTCCCAGTAGCTCCTTGATCCCAGTAGTGGGCGCTCGCCGCGAAGCCGAGGGGCTCCTCGAAGAAGATTTCCGCGTACTGGCTGTAGAGCTGTATAATGGGGTCGTCTGGCAGGAGCACCCTGAATGGCTCTAGGCGGACTACCCCGGTGATGAACAGCGAGGCGTCGGAGGAGCCCTCCTTCGCGTTCGGCGTCAGCAGCCCGTTAGCCACAGCCGCCTCCACCGCGTCGGCTAGCCCACCGTGCTCCTCGAACTCTCCTAGGAAAGTCGAGGCCAGCCCCTCTGCGGAGGCTTCGCTGTAGCATATGACGACGGTCATGGGGGGCAGCGTGGCCTCGTTGAGTTGCATCTCTGGGAGCATGACGGCTTGGAGGCTCGTGAGCTCTACGCCGTACCTCTCCTCCATCTGCGTCTTCACCTGCTCTGCGTTCAGCATGGCATCCTCGGGGGAGGTGTCCATGTATACTACCGCGAAAAGGATTGAAGGCGCGATGTTGAGGAAAGACTCGGTGTCCAGCTCCTGCGGCACCGGTAACAGCGTCAGCAGGTTAGCTGCCTCGATCCTGTGAGATATGATAACCGTGGCCACGACGTTGTCGTCCAGATCGACGGCGTCCGCCGTCTCTATAAACAAGTTTACTAGGCCGATGTGCCCCTGCCCGTCGGTCCCCGCGAGCACCTGCTCCAAGTACACGGTGTCGCCGAAGTCGATGAACTGGCCTACGGCGGGCGCGGCAGAGGCGCCTATCATCATGAAAACGATGAACAGAGTCTTGAGGGCGTTGACGGGTGTGGCGCCCATGTTGAGGCTCCTCGGCAGGACGCTGGGGGCGTACCGGGCTCCGAGCTTACCGGCCTCGACGCCGAGCAGCGCCCCTACGATCACGAGGATTGGTTTCAGAGCTACCCACGTGGCTGCCCTGTACGCGTACCCCATGACAATCTCCATGCCGATCTCTTCGCCGATGTCCTCGTTAATCATCTCCAGAACGTCGCTGAATATGTCGCCTAGTATCGGCGTCTCCATGAGCCGGGTGAGGGTCATCCCCTCGGGTATGGAAGGCACAAGCCCGAGCGCCTCCTCCCCCTCGTACTCCGTCATGATGCTCTGCACGTTCATCGCCACGCCGAACACCGACAACGCCAGCATAGGGACGACGAGAAGCCACACCAGCAGCATCGTGAGCACGCCGCCCAGCCGACGCCGAATGATCACGCCGCCAATGAACGCGACGCCCAGCCACACCGCGAGAACAGCGGTGTACCTCAGCGGGTCGGCTAAGAGCAGGTACGCGAGGCTAAGGGCTACGTAGAACTGGGAGCCGAGGGCCGGCGACAGCCAGAGCCCTATCAGCTGAAGAGAGGGGTGAAGAACCGCGAGGCCGAGGCCGAGCACAAGGGTAAAGCCGAGTAGGAAGGCTATTGTTTTTCTCAAATCTAAAACCTGGGTGGGCTACTAGTAGAAAGCTCCGGGCGTAATTATATAAAATAGGTTATGTAGCCATCGCCTTGAACAACGGTCGGGTGGACTCGAGGCACTGCTTGTAGAGCTCGTAGAACCGGCGGTACTTCTTCACGCTTGAGGGCTTGGGCTTCATGGGCACCTTCTCCCCTATCCAGTCCTCGATGACCTTGTGGTCTCCGATGACCCCCGTGCCGAGCCCAGCCAACATGGCGTCCCCGAGGGGCGCCCCCTGAGCCCCAGGGATGTAGCTCATCTCGACGCCTGTGACGTCGGCGATTATCTGCCTCCAGAGGGGAGACTGCGCGCCTCCGTCCACGAGGGTGGCGCGGTTGATCTTGATGCCGGTCTCCCACGCCGCCTCGATGCTGTACCTCATGGCGTACGCGACGCCCTCCAGCACCGCCCTGAACATGTGCGCCCTCGTGTGGTAGGTGGTGAGTCCGAGGAACCCTCCGCGGATCTGCTCGTCCCAGTACGGCGCCCGCTCCCCCACCATCATGTGGGGCATGAAGACGAGGCTGCCGCTGCCGATGGGTGCGCCCCGGGCTAACGTGTCGAGCTGCTTGTACGCGTCTTCTCCTGTCTCCTTCTCCTTCGTCATTTCCTTGACTCCGAGGTTGTCGCGGAACCATCGGACGCAGAACCCTGCGGTGGCGATCCCTGTGAAGCTGTACAGGTACTCGCGCCCGTTGACTACGTAGGGGAAGTTTATCATCCGAGGGCTGAACCGCGGCTTGTGGCTGATGAAGCCGTTGCACATGCTTGTACCGAGCATGGAGGCTAAGTCGCCGTCCTTGATAGCTCCGCCGGCTAGGGCGCTCACGGCGGCGTCGATGCCGCCGGCGCATAAGGGCGTGCCTTTGGCCAGGCCTGTGAGTCTCGCCCCTACGTCGGATATCTCGCCCACCACCTCGTCGCTGCTGTGTATCTTGTCGGGGAAGAAGTCGGCTGGTATGCCGAGTTCTTCCATCATCTCGGCGCTCCACGTCCTCCTGTGGATGTCGAAGACGCCGCCGTAGTTGCCTGCGCTGCTGTAGTCGATGTTCTCCGCGCCGGTGAGCTGCCTTATGCAGTAGCCGTTAGGTGTCTCGAACCTGTGCACCTTGCTCCAGTGCAGGGGCTCCTTGTCCCTGATCCACAGCATCTTGGTGTAGCCGTAGTAGGGGTCTATGACGTTCCCTGTTGCCTCGAAGAGGGCGTCCCTGCCTATCTTCTCCTCCACCCACCTGCACTCGTCTGTGGCTCGGCGGTCGGCCCAGATGAGGCAGGGGCGGATGACCGTGTAGTTCCTGTCAACTGGTATGCCGCTGCCGCCGTAGAGGCTGCTTACGCAGGCGCCCGCTATCTCCTTGGGGCCCACCTTCGACCTCTGGACGGTCTCCCTGATGGTGGCGTAAGTGGCCTCCGCCCACACCTGGGGCCACTGCTCGGCCCAGCCCTGCATGGGTGTGAGGACGCCGTACTCCCTGAAGCTGTTGGCGAGGACCTTTCCCTCGGGGTCCACGAGCACCGTCTTGGTGCCCATGGTGCCTATGTCGGTGCCGATGAGGTAGCTCATGGTTCTGAATAGTCAACAGGTATTATTCAAGAATTTCTTTAGAGATGACCTCCTCCACGAGGCTTCTAAAGAGGCCGAACATCCTCGGGCTGATCTCTAAGTACTTGAATTTAGATGCCGCAGTTTCATCAGTCCCGTCTCTGTCTAGGCCTTGCTTAGCTCTCTATTTCCTCGGTATCCGCGCCTCCACGGGCGCGATGTTGAAGGGCTTGTGGGGCTCCGTCTGGTACCAG
>JAFGTA010000166.1 GCA_016934355.1 Candidatus Bathyarchaeota archaeon
AGGGCCGCCCCCTCGTGCCGTACGTTGACGTAGAACGGCTTCTTGCCCTCGCCGTTGTAGCGGGCGAGGTGCTCCCAGACTGGTATGTACTCCGAGCCGGGGGAGCTGAAGACGTAGTCTATGCCGAGCCTGTTCAGCATCTCGACGTATCCGTGGGCAGCGTCCAACACCTTGAATTCACTCAAAACCGACACCGTGGGAACAGGATAGGCGTACACATATTTTAGGGCATTTAGAAGTGAGGCGATGCCATTGAAAGTGGCTTTAACTAAGCCTGTTAGTCGATGACGCGCTTCTTTTTCAAAGACTTAATCGTCCCCGATACAGCGACCACCTGAATGGAAGCGGGGAGCCCGTTGATCTCTGTGACGTGCGCAACAGCGGCCCTCATCTCGGTGAGTCTGTTATGGCTGCACCGGATTATTCCATGGCTCTCCTCGGGGCTGTACTCGATCATCCTGAAGTTGGCCTCTGAATCCCCCTTCACCCCGTACAGGAAGCGTATCTCTTTCAATATGGCTTCGAATAGGTCATGCTCAGCGATATCCGAGTCGCAACGGACACAAATGTCCAGATAGCGTCTACGCACGTTCCTGACAGGCATATAAGATAGGGATAGCGGCTGGGTTGATAATTTATGTGGTCAGTGGTCTACCCTGACGACCCTGCCTGATGCATCCATCTTTAAGGCGCCGAACTCGTCGCGAACCTCCCGCAGCATCGCCGTGTCGAACACCGGCCCGTCCTTGCAGACCCTGTAGGGGCCTATGGCGCAGCTGCCGCAGAGACCCGCGGCGCACTTCACGTATCGTTCAAGGCTGGCCTGGACTGGAAGCCCGTTCTCCTCAGCCGCGTGGAACACCTTCGCCATCATGAGCTCTGGGCCGCACGTGTAGACAATGTCGTGGCCGCCTCTTTTCATGAGCTCTCCGGCGTAGTCTGAGACGTAGCCCTTGATTCCCATGGTGCCGTCGTCCGTGGCTATCCTGAGCCTTTCACCCAGCATCTTCCTGAGCTGGTCGACGTAGAGAAGCATGTCCCTGCTGCGTGCGCCCAGTGCGACGGCGGGTTTCAGCCCTTTCGCCGACATGGCTCTCACGAGGGGCATGAGTGAAGCCGCCCCGGAGCCTCCGGCGACTATCAGCGGGTTCTCCCCCTGTATAGTGTAGCCGTTCCCGTATGGCCCCCTTACTCCGATCCTGTCCCCGGGCGCGAGGGTGGAGAGTGCCTGCGTTGTCTCGCCGACGGATCGCACGGCTATGTTTGACTTCCCGTCGATGTCTATGGCGCTTATGGACATGGGCACCTCGTCTATGCCGGGGACCCACGCCATGAGGTACTGCCCCGGCTTGGCGAGGCGGGTCTCCGCGTCGCCGAACCAGAGGCTGGTGATCTCCCTACACTCCGATCTTACATCTGTCAACTCTACTGCGCGTATCTTCTCCGCCTTCCTGGGCAAGCCCCACAACCTCCTCTACGCTACTGAAACCGTGTTCGCCTAGGTACCGGCGTATTCCCTCAGCGACCTCTCCGTAGACCTCGAAGCCGCGGGTCATCACGGCTGCGCCTATCTCCACGGCAGTGGCTCCTGCAAGTAAGAACTCGACTGCGTCCTCCCCTGTGGTGACGCCGCCGCAGCCTATTACCGGGATATCCACCGCCTCCGCCACCTCCCAGACGCATCTGAGGGCGACGGGCTTCACCGCCGGCCCGGAGAGTCCGCCCGTGGTGTTCGCCAGCACGGGTCTCATGAAATCGATGTCTATCGCCATTCCCTTCAGGGTGTTCACCGCTGTGATGGCGTCGGCCCCGCCGCGCTCAGCCGCCTCCGCGATGGACTTGATGTCTGTGACGTTTGGACTCAGCTTCACAAACAGGGGGAGCCGCGTCTCGTCCCTGACTGCCTCGGTCGCCTTCTCGACGTTGCAGGCGTCTGCGGCGAGCATCCCAAGCTCATCGGCGACATTAGGACAGCTGGCGTTCAGCTCCAACGCGTCGGCCCCCGCTTTCGACAACGTGTGAGCAACCTCGGCGAACTCCTGCAGGCTTCCTCCGAAGAAGCTTGCCACGACAGGCACCCCCATCTCCTTGAGCGTCTTTATCTTGTCGACGAAGTACTCGGCTCCCGGGTTGGGTAGCCCCATGGCGTTCAATGTGCCGCAGGGAACCCTTATGAGAGTGGGGTTCGGGTGACCCCTCCTAGGCACCGGCCCGAGGCTCTTCGTCACGACGGCGCCGGCGCCGCTGTCGTATACACGCTTGAGAACTGGGGGACTCATACCGAGGACGCCTGCCGCGTTCATGACGGGGCTCCGCAACCGAAGCCCGGCCAGGTCTACGGCTAAGCTTAATTTTGACAAGTCTCCCCTACGTACTCAGTCACCCCACTGATAAAGGTTCGGAGATGAGGCAAATGAAGGCAACACTACTTGAGTCCATGGTCGGCGTGCACGCGTTCAACGAGGAGACGGAGATAATCGCGGAGTCACTCTACCCGAGGGACGCCAAGCAGATAGCGCTGGCCCTATCCCAGCAGAGGAACGGGACTGTAACCAAGCAGGTGACAGGCCTTCTGAAGATACTCGGCGAGATGGGCTTCGACACCATAGGTGGGACCAATCAGCCTCTGCTGGACTCCATCGCTGAGCAGGGCACGTTCGAGACGGAGCTTGAACCCGACGCTACCGCGGGGGAGTACCTCCGCGAGAACATACAGGTCATTGCCGTGTCCAAGGGTTTCATAGACTCTGAGGCCGGGTTTGGCTCCCTCTCTCACGAGGTGAACATCGAGGTCGCCAAGGCGGAGGTCCACAGCGCCCTCTCCGAGAGGGAGAGCCTACTTTTCCCGACGGTTCAGTTGCTCGGCGACATGGACGCCGTGATCAACAGCCTCTCAGGGCGGATGAGGGAGTGGTATGGGGTCCACTTCCCGGAGCTGGGCCGAAGGGTCAGGGAGCATACGGACTACGCGAAGATAATCACAAGGTTCGGGGACAGGTCCAACATCACAGTGAAGGAGCTGCAGGAGATGTCGTTCAAGAAGAGGGACGCGGAGAGGATCACCGCCGCGGCGGAGGAGTCCATGGGGGCCAGCCTCGACGACGTAGACGTCGAGAGGCTACGCTCCTTCACGGAGAGGCTTCAGGGCCTCTACAAGGGCAGGGACGAGCTCAGCGAGTACATATCGATGCTCGCCGAGGAGGTGGCGCCCAACGTTGCGCACCTCGCCGGACCAGTGCTGGGCGCCAAGCTCATCGACAAGGCGGGTGGCCTGAGAAGGATGGGGATGCTCCCCGCCAGCACGATTCAGGTGCTGGGGGCGGAGAAGGCCATGTTCAGGGCGCTGAAGACAAAGGCGAAGCCTCCGAAGCATGGGCTCATCTTCCAGCACCCCTACGTCCACGGGGCGCCTAGAGATAAGAGGGGCAGCAGGGCGCGAAGCCTCGCCGCCAAGATAGCGATAGCTGCGCGGGTTGATCTTTTCAGTGGCGACTTCGTCGCGGACGAACTGTTGAGGCAGCTAGAAGAGGTTAGCTCGTCGACAGCTGTATCCTGATGGTTGACACGTTTCTGAGGTCTTCGCCTTCACCCATGCGATCGGTCCCTATCTTGATGTCGTCGACGCACAGGTCCTTGAGGAAGCTTCTCTTGCAGACCTCGATGACGTCGACTGCGCTGGTTATCGCTCTCCCGCGGGCCATGACGTTCACGGTGGGGGCCCTCTGGAGAGCTGTGACTATAGCTGTGATGTAGTTCAGGATAGGCTTGGAGCCTATGTAGATGTTCTCTGACATCAGTTCACACAGTATTTTTGTTCAGTTGTCACTAACTTAAACTATACTCACCGGCTGAACATGTTTTGCGGCACGGTTTTTCCGTTCATGTTGGTTAATTAGGTCCGAGTCTGACAGGGCGTTCAGGGAGATTGTGTTTGAGAATATGTATAATATTCGATGTATCTTTGGGTAGATATTTACGGTGTTTACATAAACACGTAATAATGTATCGAGGGTAACCGATACCAATTAAATAAGTACTTATCAATATATAGTACATATTATAGTTAAAACAAGATGAAAAAAACTGATACAATTCACGTCAGTCGGACAATGGATCAATAATATCTATCATTAATCCTGTTATGATGTGAGGGATTACCTCTATATATCACCGATCTATATTAGGTTTCTAGGTGAAGACAGGTGTCCACGCTATCAGAGGCTTTGCAGGAAAAGTTCAACAGAAGAGACTGCCCCTTCCTACACGACTGCAACGTACCCATAACTAAGGACTTCTTCACGAGGGTGTGCAAGACCCCCGGCTACCTCAACTGCCACCACTTCGCGAAGCGGATGGGGGAGCTCATGACGCCTCTATCTTGGCTGCAGAAGATCGCTGTGGACCAGGCCAAGATGATGACCACGGACATCGAGGCAACACAGACTTAAATCGGTCTAACCGTATTTCTGAACCGATCCCTTTGAACGCGACCCTAGAGGAGTTATTCCCAGGCATCTACAACCTTCACACGGATGACGGAGCCTACCTCGCGACGAGGAACCTTACGCCGGGGAGAACCTACTACGGGGAGCCCACCTACGAGGTGGACGGCGTGGAGTACAGGTCTTGGAACCCCACCCGCAGCAAGCTGGCAGCCGCAATAATGAAAGGAATAAAGTATATGCCCGTTAAGCCCGGGTGCCGCGTCCTCTACCTCGGCGTTGCATCGGGCACGACGGTGAGCCACGTCTCCGACGTAATTGGCGTGGAAGGGCACGTGTGGGGGCTGGATTTCGCGCCAAGGTCGCTCAGGGACCTCCTCGACAATGTAACTAAGTACCGCGTGAACATCTCGCCAATACTCGGCGACGCGCGGAAGCCGGGAGAGTACTCCATGCTGGTTCCTAAGGTGGACGTCGTCTTCGCGGACGTAGCCCAGCCAGACCAGGCGGGGATCGTTGTGAAGAACGCGAAGATGTTCCTACGCAAGGGCGGCTGGGCTATGCTGTCGATCAAGTCGCGGAGCGTGAACGTGACGCAGAAGCCGAAGGACGTCTTCTCGGACCAGGCGGCGGTGCTGGAGGCGGGCGGGCTCAAGGTCCACGAGCTCGTGGAGCTGGACCCCTACGAGAAGGACCATGCTATGGCGTTAGCCGAGTCTGCTTGACCCGGCTCCTGTGCTTCCTGACTGTAGACCACGACGCCCTCATGAACGTTGGGCACTCGTCGTGGTCCCTGAACCATTTCTCTACGTACTCCGCGGTCTTAGGGTCGCTGGGGTACCCCGAGTTGAAGTCGCCGTGCCTCTCCCTGAGACCAGCCACTATGTGGTCCCTCCTCACCTTGGCTAGGATCGACGCGGCGCCCGTGACAGGGTAATTCGCGTCCGCCCGGGGCTCGCAGGTTATCTGGACCTCGAACTGTAGCACGCTCTGCATCTGCCTCGCGCATCGCCTGTTGTCGACATCGCAGGTGTCGACGTAGGCGGCGTCTGGCTCCAGCTCCCGTAGGACCTTAGCCATGGCCATGGTCTCTAGGTAGTTGAGCCTCCTCAGTGGTTTGCTTCTGAAGACAACCTTGTCGATGACCCTCGGCTGCAGCTCGAAGTACGAGATGTCTAGGGCGATCTCCTTGATCTGGGTAGCCAGGGTTTCCCGTTTCTTCGGGGTGAGCTTCTTGCTGTCCTTGACGCCGATCTCGACGAGGCGCTGGACATCCGTTTCACGGAACAACGCGCCGGCTATGACGAGGGGTCCTATGACGCAGCCTCTACCAGCCTCGTCGACGCCGGCGACTCTCATGCCGAAGCTTGAAGGCAGTCCACATATAAAACCCTCTGCTACCCCGCCAGCTCCCGGTATATCTCAAGGTAGCGGCGGTAGTTCTTATCCGCGTCGAACCTGGACATGATGATTCTCCTCGCCTCCGCCCCCAGCCCTGGGCGTTCAGCCGCCTCCAGTATCTTCTGGGCAAGACCCTGAGCGTCCCTAGGCTTGAAGAGAAGCCCGTTCACGCCGTGCTCCACGAGCTCCCCGCAGCCGTAGCCATCAACCGCGACAGGGACACACCCAGTAGACATCGCCTCCTGAAGCGACACCGAGAGCCCCTCGCTGGTCGAGGCGAGGACGAAGACGTCGCACCTCCTGTAGAAGCCCACAGGGTCATGGACTCTGCCCATGAACTCGATGTCCTGAAGCCCAAGGCTGCCGGCAAGCTCCTTGAGTCTGCTCATCTGAGGCCCGTCCCCACCCACGATTATCTTTACATCCACCTTGGATTCTATGGCTGCTGTGGCGTGTAGGATATCCTCGACATTCTTCTGGCTGACTAGGCGACCAAGGGTGCCTACCGTGAGTTTCTCACGGCTCCTCCTTTGAGTGGGCTTGAACCTGCCCGTGTCTACGCCGAGGTACAGGGTCTCAGTCTTCTCCGCGTCGGCTCCGAGAGATACAGCCATCCGCATAACGTGATCCGAGACCGCGACCACCCTGTCGGCTCTCCTGAGGGCGTCCCTCGCGAAGGGTCTTATCCCGGGATTCACGAGGGGCAGCATGCAGTCGCTTCCGTGACAGGTTATCACGTTTGGTGTGCCGCGTGGGCTGTGGACTGATAGGAACCCAAGCGGGATCGCCAGGTGGGTGTGGACGACGTCGAAGCGGTCCTTGACGCGGTGGAGATACGCGGATGCGAGGTACATGGGCAACTGTACCAGGTGCGAGGCGGGGGCGTCCACCATGGTGCTCTCAGCAACGAGTTCTGCGCCCCTCCAAGGCAGGTACGGGAAACGTGTGACGGGGTACCCATCGCTGGTGTCGCCCATGGTGCGGCTCCTAGGGGCGAGTACGGATAGGTCCACGTGCCGTGAGAGCCTCGTGCAGAGGTCCCTCACGAAGCCGCCGTGGTAGTCGCCCCTGTACCTTGGGTAACTCGGGGTGAACGCCAGCACCCTCAAAGCACAAATATTTAGATTCAAATGAATTTATCGTTATGCCTAGTGTCTGCTTCATAGCCACCGAGTTCTTCGCCTGGGGCATGCACGGCGGCATAGGGAAGGCTACACGTGACATTGCGGCTGGGCTCGCTGACAGGGGCTGGGAGGTCAGAGCCGTGGTGCCACGCGGCGAGGGGCAGGGCGAGGTCGAGAGCCTGGACGGCGTGACCGTGTACAGCCACCCACTCCACATGTACCCGTTGACACGCCTCTACAGGGAGATAGACGCGGATATCATACACTCCCAGGAGCCCAGCTGGGGGACGCTGCTCGCCATGAAGCAAAACGAGGGCAGGGTTCACGTAGCGACGTCCCAGAACCCCCGCACTCGGAGCGACTGGCGCAGCGTTGAACGGTACTACCTGCCTCGAAGACGCCTGTACAACCGGCTTGTTCAGCCAGGCGTCGAGGCGTGCGTGAAGCATATGGACGCCGTCTACTGCCAAGCCAAGTATATTGTCCCAAAGACCAGGCGTCTCTACAGACTCGACAGTGACCCCGTTTTTCTGCCGAACCCAGTCGATGTACCACAGGGGATGCCCCGGAAAAACGAGGACCCAACTGTGTGTTTTCTTGGACGACTGGACGCGGAGAAGGGACCCGAGACGTTCTTCGGTCTCGCCGAGAGGTTCCCCGAGGTAAGGTTCATCGCCGCGGGGAGTGCTCACGACGCCGGTAGGGATAGGCGGCTCAGGGAGATGTTTGGAGGAGTCCCTAACCTCGAGATGAGAGGATTCTTGGATGGAACAGAGAAAGAGGCGGTGCTTGACGAGTCGTGGGTGCTGGTGAACACAAGCGTCCGGGAGTGCCTCCCCGTCTCGTTCCTGGAGGCGGCTGCTCACGGGTGCGCCGTACTGAGCAGCCACGATCCCGACGGGTTCGCATCGGGCTTCGGTTACCACGCAGAGGGCGGCGACTATGAGGAGGGGCTGAGGCGGCTACTAGGCGACGACAGGTGGCGGGCGCAGGGAGAGAAGGGGCGCAGGTACGTCTCGGAGGTCCACGAGAGAAGCAGGGTGCTGGACCTGCACGTGATGCACTACGAGGCTCTGCTGAGGAGGTAGGCTACTCGTCCTCCATGGACTTGAGCTCCGTGATGCCCAGCATCTCGACGTCGAGGGGGAAGATGGGTCGCCTGATGTTCCTGAAGCCGAAGCCTGCGAGCCTCGGGCTTGTCAGCCCCGGCGTGTCCAGCTCAATTATCTCCTTGGCGATGGGCTCGTGGCTTGCGCGGTAGTGGACGCTGCTCTTCACCACGACGAACTTTTTCTTACGTGGGTCGATGCCGAGGCTTCTGTAGAGCTGCAGGTCGAGGGGCTGCACCCGCTTCGTTGTGACCACTACGTCGTTTCCGCCGATGTCGAGCACGGCGGTGGGTCCCATGTCGGACTCCGAGCCGGTCATCATCGGTCCCTCGTTGATGAACTTGCCGTCCGTGAGGGTCTTAACCCTGCCCTTCACCTTCAGGGGCTTACCGTGCAGGTCGTCTGTGTGCCCGCCCAGCTGTACCTCGACGGTCTTGCCTACTCCCGCGGAGACTGCCTTCGCGGCGGAGACTGGGTCCCATATAAGCGCCAGCACCCCTCCGCTGAGCCCCTCCTCGATCAACGCCTTGAGCACTACGGTCCCGTCCTCCGGTGCGCCGCCGCCTGGGTTATCACCGATGTCTGCGAGGACTATGGGTCCCTCCTGAGCTTTCTTTACGTGCCTTAACGCGTCCCTGACTGGGGTGGGCTTTACGAGGAAGTCTCTCCTCATGCCCCAAGCAAGATCGTGGAGCTCCCCCGCGAGGCTGTCCGCCAGCTTCTGGTCGTCGTTGGTGGTGACGATGAAGCTGATCCCCGCCTCGGGGATGTCGCTCCACGGGAAGCCCGCGGCGACTGTGATGGTCTCGACGCCGGGCATCTCCTCCATCCTGTGAGCCTCGTCGATGAGCCGCTTCATGGGGTAGCGCCCGGTGAACTGGACCTGCAGCGCGGGCAGCATGGGCGGCTGGGTGAACGCCTTCGTCGGCTTCAGTGTACCTTCGAGCATCCTCCTTGTGAGGTTCACGGCTTCTACGCCGCGCTCGTAGCCGTCTACGTGGGGGTAGGTGTCGTAGCCGATGAGTAGGTCGGCGTTGTCAACCATCTCCCGCGTGTAGTTGGCGTGGAGGTCGAACGTCGCAACGAGGGGCTTGTCGCCCATGAGTTTCCGTACCTCGCTGAGCACCTTGCCCTCGATGTCGGGGTACTCCTCGCTGACGCCTGCGCCGTGGAGGTGCAGCACAGCCGCGTCCACGTCGCCGGCTCCCCTGATACCTTTCAAGATGTCGCCTAGTATGGTGTCGAACGCCTCGGCGGTTATGGTTCCAGAGGGGACGGAGGAGGCGAACAGGGTGGGTATGAGCTCGTACCCGTTCTGTTTGCAGCCGTCGATGATGCCTCCGGCGGGCGTCCTCGTGCCGTCGAAGTCCTTGAACAGCTCGTCGCCGTAGAGGAGCCTGCGCTTCCTGAACTCTTCCAGGTCGGTCCTGATGTTTGATAAGACGTTGGTCTCGTGGGATATGGTTCCCGTAACGATACGCATGTTGAACACTGAGTGAGTGTTGCCGTGAGCCGGAATAACGTTAACGGTTGTAGAAGTATTGGGAGAGGTCGACGCCCTTCTCGGGCTCGCCTTCGGCGCGGGGCAGCAGCCCCTCCACGTTGAGGAGGAACCTTTTCCTTTCGAGCCCGCCGCCGAAGCCGCCGATGCCTCCGTTGCTCCAGACGACGCGGTGGCACGGTATGACTATGGAGAGGGGGTTCTGCCCTACGGCGTTCCCCACAGCCCTGGATGCGTTGGGCTTCCCTATGCTCTTCGCTATAAGCCCGTAGGAGGTGAGCCGCCCGTAGGGTATCTTGATTATCTCTTTCCAGACTCTTTTCTGGAACTTTGTGCCCCGTTGGTCGAAGGGCTCACTGTAGCTCTGTTTGTCGCCTTTGAAGTAGTCTCTGAGCCAGAGGCTCAGCTCGTCCAGCTTGCCTGGGCGGTACTCGGGCTCTGTGTCGATCTGCCTGTCAAGCTCGTCTAGGAACGTCTTCTCCGCGCATGGGAGGTTCAGCCTTATGAGCCCTTTGCTGCCTACGGCGGACCAGATGGCGCCCATCGGCGTCGCTATGTCACAGTAATATATTTTGTCCATTAGCCCACCTATACTTGTCCAGGCTCTGGGGAATGAACTTGTTATGTGAGTTTAAAATAGTGTTGGCTTCGACGTCGCCGCGGAGGATAAGCCTGCTTGAGCAGATCGGGCTGCCCTTCACGGCTGTCGAGCCTTCCGGGGAGGAGTCCAGCGTCCACCCGAACCCTCGGATGAGGGTGATGGAGAACGCGTCTGCTAAGGCGAGGAGCGTACAAGGCGTACGTGGACCGGGCGTCGTGGTTGGCGCGGACACGGTTGTGTACATCGACGGCGTGGTCCTCGGGAAGCCGTCGTCCCGCGAGGAGGCCGGTGAGATGCTCAGAAAGATCGCGGGGAGGGTCCACAAGGTGTTCACGGGGGTCGCTGTCATCGACATAGATTCGGGGCGGGAGGTTGTGCGCTGCGAGGAGACGATGGTTCACATCATGCGTCTGTCAGGGGATGAGATCGCCCGGTACGTCGACTCGGGTGAGCCAATGGGGAAGGCTGGCGCCTACGCTATTCAGGGGCTGGGCGCCGCGTTCGTGGATAGGGTGGTGGGCTGCTATCACAACGTCGTGGGTCTGCCGCTGTCGCTGCTGTGGAATATGGTGGGGGACATGGGATACGATGTTTTCTCGCTCTGGGAGCGGGACAACGTATAGGTATAGTGTCTAAATAGCTCTAAATCTTCGCGCCGCCCTAAATATTGTCTAAATATTTTGACTATAGTGTCTATATTTCTCAATATATTCTATAGCGCTTAATCTTTTATTGACGCCTATGGTGGGGATAACCAATCATGAACACCTCCACGCAACGGAGAACGCTGAACCGCCGGAGAAGGGTAGATGTCTAGGCGAAAGGAGTCACTCCTAGACAGAGTCCCCGTTCTGAGCAACAGGAAGGTGCGGCTACTGCTGACTCTGGGGCTCAGCGTGTACTTCTTCATAGCGAGCCTGGAGGGCGTGAAGAGCGGGTTCAAGCTCATCTTCGCGGAGTGGCAGGGCAACATACTCGGCATGATAACATCGAACACGGCGCCCATCACGGGGCTGGCGCTCGGGATGCTGAGCACAGCTCTTGTCCAGAGCAGCAGCGCCGTGGTGGCGGCGACCATGGTGTCGATGTCCGGGATGGTCGCTAGCGGGCTGCCGCTAGAGGCGGCGATCCAGTTCGGGGTGCCGATGATCCTCGGAGCCAACATCGGCACAACAGTCACGAACACAATCGTCGCCTTCGGGATTCAGAGGGGCATGACGATGAAGGAGTTCAAGGACACCATCCCCGGCGTCATCGTTGATGACGTCTACGAGGCGCTTACCATCACCATCTTCTTCATTCTGGAGCTCTCGACTGGGTTGATCAGCAAGACTGTGCTGAGGCTGGGCAACTTCTACACCAAGGTTCTGAAGATGGAGGACGTCTTCGCAGTCTTCGATAAGACGATCATCGACTTCATAATCAAGGAGCCTATCATCGACCCCGTCAAGTCGCTGGCGGTCGGCGTGCTGGGACCGAGGGGCGGCGGCATCGCCCTCTTCGTGCTGTGGTTCGCTGTCATCATCGTGACCATGGGAATGATAACCAAGGGGCTTGAGAAGATCATAGAGATGGAGTGGGAGGACAAGGTGAAGGCAGCCTTCGAGAGCCCCGTTAGGGGCTTCTTCACGGGCTTCGGGATCACGTTTCTCGTTGGGAGCAGCAGCATAGGCTCGTCTCTAGTCATACCGTTCCTAGCCACGAAGGTGGTGGACCTGAAGAAGGCGTACCCCTACCTCGTGGGATGTAACATGGCTACCACCGTGGACCTTAGCCAGATATACGGCTACATCGCGGGCGGCGTCGTAGGGATGATCCTGGGGTCGGCACATGTGCTGCTGAACATCCTCGCGATGATCATCTGGCTGATATCGCCTCTCAGGTTCGTGCCTGTCGCGATCGCTGAGTGGCTCGGAGAAAAGATCGCCCAGAACAAGAACGCGGCGTACGCACTCCTAGCCTGGGTAGTGGTGGTGTTCTTCGTGATTCCGATACTGATAATCTACTTCTTTTAGGTGAATGAATGATGAACAATGTAGAGGGGGACCGGACGTGAGCAAGAGGATCATGAGGTGGTTCGGGGACAAGAGGAACGAGACCGTACTCGAGATGACCCACAGACACCTCGACCTGACCACGCAGGCGGTGAGGGAGCTATACGAGATGGTCAGCAGCGTCGGGGACGACCCCACCGCCAAGAAGGGGTACTACGAGTCCATCTCCCGGAAAGAGATGGAGGCCGACCGGATCAGGCGGGAGATGGTGACGGAGCTCTCACAGAGGGACCTCTACCCATCAGAGAGGGACGACCTCATGGAGCTTGTAAGGGCGGTCGACTGGATAGCCGACTGGTCGAGGGAGGCGAGCCGGATACTCGTCATAATTCCCTTCGAGAAGCTGCCTGAAGAGTTCAGGAAGTCCGTCGAAAACATGTGCCACGAGAACTATAGCTGCGTCAAGGTACTGGGTGAGTGTATTCACATGCTGTCCATGAACCCGAGGAAGGCGCTGGAGCTAGCCGACCAAGTCGAGATGTTCGAGGAGAACGTGGACGAGCTCTACGCCGAGTCGAGGCGGCAACTGGCGGAGCTAGACGACGTGGGAATGACTCGTGGCGCGATGATACTGCTTAACGAGTTCATGGACGCCGTCGAGACCGTCGCTGACTGGTGCGAGAACACGGCTGACATCGCCAGAGCCATCGCGATAAGAACCTTCTGACCATCTAAATAGCCTCTATATAGGCTATATAACCTCTATAAACTACTCTTTTAACCATAGCACTATAGCATCTATGAGCGTTGAGGTCAAACTATAAGAACATCATCGGATCGCTGGCTGCCGTGTATTTCTTCGTGTCAGCCATCGTACTGATCAAGTCCTCCGCCACCATCATGGGCGAAGCCCTCGCCGAGAGGATCGTGCTCCTCATAAGGGACACCACCAGCGCCGTCTTCGCGGGCTGGATAGCTACGGCGCTGCTCCACAGCTCGGGAGCCTTCGACTCCATCGTCGTCGCGTTCACGTCCAGCGGCGTGATGCCGCTCTCCCTCTCGGTTGCCACCATAATAGGTGCCGAGATTGGGACGACGGTGACGCCGTTCCTCATATCGGTGCTTGAACGGCTCAAGGGGCAGGGGGAGAGCGAGGCGAGCTTCAACGTCACCATGAGCCACGTGCTGTACAACCTGTTTACGCTGGCCCTCTTCTACCCCCTGGAGCTGTTCTTCGGGGTCTTCACCAGTATCGCGTGGAGGGGCAGCTTCATCTTCGTGAGGGCGTCGTGGCTCAAGGCTGTCCCGGACCTTCTCGACGTGGTGACGCCGTGGGTCGACCCTCTGCTGGAGGTCATCCCCCCTTGGGCGGGTATAGTAGTGGGCGGATTGACCCTGATACTTGCGCTGGGCGCGGTGGAGAAGTACATGACGGCGATCTTCAGCATGCCGAGAAGCTGGAACCTCATCAGGTCAACGTTTACCCACCCTATGAGGGCGTTCATCGCAGGCTTCCTGTTCACCGTACTGGTGCCTAGCACCACAGTTATGGTTTCTCTGCTGGTGCCGTTGGCGGCGAGCGGCGTAATCAAGGCAGACTACTATATCCTGCCATACATCCTCGGAGCCAACATCGGCACCGTCTTCGACGTGATGATCGCCGCGCTGGCGACGGGTGACCCCATCGGATTAGGCGTCTGGCTGGTGCACCTGACCATCAACGTAGCCGGGGCCATCATATTCATGCCCCTGCTGAACCCGTTTTCCCGTCTCGTGAGGCGTGTCTCCGCCTATGTTTCCTCGTCGCCGAAGACTACTCTAGTTATAGCGGCGTTGTTCCATATAATTCCTACACTTGTTATCCTCTACTATTATTTGACTTAGTAATAGTAGGAGAGAAAGTAATATAGAATAGTATTACAGAGAGTAGGTGGCAAAACATGTCAAGAAGAATATTCGGCTGGTTCGCCCCCAAGAGAGGCCACAAGGTGCTTGAGATGGTGGAGGACCACCTCGAGCTCACCCAGAAGGCGGTGAACAGCCTCTACGAGATGGTGGAGGCGGCAGCCGAATGCGAGCCAGACAAGTGCAAGCGATCATACATGAAGGTCTCCGATATGGAGATGCAGGCAGACGAGCTCCGACGCAGGATGGTGGAGGAGCTCACAGAGGGCGAGATGTTCCCCGAGGAGAGAGACGACCTCATGGAGATGGTCCGCGCCGTCGACTGGATAGCCGACTGGAGCAAGGAGTCGGGGCGGATTCTGAACAGCATCCCATTCGAGAAGGCTCCCGACGAGATCAAGACGGCGACGATGAACATGGTCAGGGCTAACGTGGACTGCGTCAAGGTGCTGACACAGTGCATAAAAGCGCTGCCCAAAGACAACAGGAAGGCGCTGGCGCTGGCCAACGAGGTGGAGATGCTTGAGGAGAACATCGACGACCTATACGGGGTCGCCAGGGGCCACTTCGCGACACTGGAGTTCCCCGAGTTCACCACCGGCGCGCTGATACTTCTGAACGAGTTCCTCGACGCCCTCGAGACAATAGCCGACTGGTGTGAGAACACGGCCGACATAGTCAGGGCTATCGCTGTCAGGGAACATTAGTTGAGAAAAAAGGGTTAAAAATGGTTTTTGAGGAGCCTACTCCTCTACTGTGATGGCCTGGTTTGGGCAGGCGTTGACGCACGCCATGCACATGATGCAGTCGTCTGCTCTCTCAGGGACTGCCTTGTTGTCGACGAGTTCGTACACGTTCATCGGGCAGATGTCGACACACACGGCGTCTCCATCACAAGCGTCGCTTACTGTAATGGTAGGCATATCTTTCACCTATCTCATGTATCGCCGTTTTATATGTTTTAAAGGTTTTCCGCGGCCGCCTAAAAACGGCTCCGCATAGGCTTATTAGCGGTGCCTCTTGACGTATTCATGTATTATTTACGTTCTTGGAGTCAACAGATATGAAGTGCACAGGCTTACATGACGACACCGTTTCGATAATCGTCGGCGGCGAGGCGGGGCAGGGGATCAGCCGGAGCGGGATGCTCCTCGGGAAGGCGCTCATGAGGGCGGGGTTCCACTGCTTCGGAGAGATAGACTACCCGAGTCTCATCAGGGGTGGGCACAACTTCTACAGGGTCAGGGCCTCGGGCAGGGAGGTGTACAGCCAGACTCCTCACACCGACCTGGTGGTCGCGTTGAACGAGGAGACCGTCTCCACTCACCTTGACAGCGTGAACGAGGGAGGCGGGGTGGTGCTCGACGAGAGGCAAGCGTCGGAGGAGGTCAAGGCGGGTAGGGAGGACGTCAACTTCTACAGCGTCCCGATGACGGACATCGTGAAGGAGCTGGGCGGCCCCGACATCATGAGGAACACAGTGGCCCTTGGGGCAACCGCCGCCCTCATAGGGCTCGACATCGAGATACTGAAGGAGGTAGTCGCCGAGACCTTCGCCGGGAGGAAGAACATCGTCGAGATGAACACCAAGGCAATCCAGAGGGGGTGGAGCCACGTCTCCACGTATGACTATGGGTTCGGGTGCACATTCGAGCCGGGGGAGCGCCCCGACAGGATATGGCTCACCGGCAACGAGGCCGTCGCGCTAGGCGCCGTAGCCGCGGGCTGCAGGTTCTACTCCGCTTACCCCATGACGCCGGCGAGCCCGGTGCTCCACTACTTGATGGCTCACGACGAGGAAAGCGACCTCGTCGTCGTCCAGACCGAGAGCGAGATAAGCGCCATGATGATGGCGGTGGGGGCAGGCTACGCGGGGGTAAGGTCCATGACCAGCACCAGCGGCGGCGGCTTCTGCCTCATGACGGAGAGCCTGAGCATGGCGGCGATGACCGAGACGCCGGTGGTAGTGATGCTAGGGCAGCGCCCCGGACCCAGCACGGGGCTCGCCACGTACTCGGCGCAGGGCGACCTGCTGTTCGCGGTGTACGGCGCCCACGGCGAGTTCCAGCGCGTGGTGCTGGCGCCTGGCGACGTGGACCAGTGCTACAACATGACGGCGGAGGCGTTCAACCTGGCTGAGCGGTTCCAGATTCCAGTCATCGTGCTCACGGACAAGAACGTCATCGAGAGCCACAAGACCACCGCGCCGTTCACGGAGATAGAGATCGACCGCGGCAAGCTCGTCGAGGAGTGGAGCGGCGACGAGGAGTACCTGAGGTATAAGATCACTGACGACGGGGTCAGCCCGCGGGCTCTGCCCGGCACGTTGAACGCCCTTGTACTCGCCAACAGCAACGAGCACGTTGAGCGGGGTTTCGTCACGTCGCAGCCGGAGCCCGTGAAGGAGATGGTGGACAAGCGGTTCAGGAAGGCGCCACACATCAGGGAGGCGGTTGGGAAGCTGAAGCCTCTGAGGGTGTACGGCTCGGACAGCCCCGACGTGACCATCGTGGGGTGGGGCAGTAGCAAGGGGCCCGCCCTCGAAGCCATCGCTATGCTCGGGGCTAGAGACGTCAAGGCGAGGTACGTGCAGGTCGCGGTAATGGAGCCTTTCCCTGAGGGGCTGATGGGGTACCTCGGGGGCGCCGCGTTGCTTCTGGAGAACAACAGGACAGCCCAGCTTGGCACATTAATCAAGCTGAACACGGGGCACGTCTTCAAGCATATAGCTCTCCGCTACGACGGGCGGCCGTTCACCCCGGATGAGGTGCGGAACAGGGCTCTGGAGGTGCTGTGATGCTGACCATGAAGGACTTCAACACGCCCACGGTCAACACGTGGTGCCCCGGGTGCGGCAACTTCGCGATACTGATGACGGTGAAGCAGGCGCTGGTCCAGCTGGGACTGAGCCTTGAGGAGGTGGTCGCCGTGACGGGTATAGGATGCCACGGCAAGTTCACAGACTACATCAACGTGAACGGCATCCACACCATCCACGGCAGGGTGCTGCCCGCGGCGACGGCCATCAAGCTGGCGAACCACGGGCTCACGGTGCTTGGGTTCGCAGGCGACGGCGACGCCTTCAACATCGGGATGGGCCACTTCGCACACGCGGCGCGGCGTAACGTGGACATCACCTACATAGTACACGACAACCTGATCTATGGCTTGACGACGGGGCAGACGAGCCCCACCAGCAAGAAGGGCTTCGTCACAAAGACCAGCCCCCGAGGCAGCTTCGAGCCCGGGGTGAACCCGCTTACCCATGCGCTGACAGGCGACGCCACCTTCGTCGCCCGCACATACGCGGGTGAGCCCAAACAAATGACCGAGGTGCTGAAGAAGGCGATACAGCACCAGGGCTTCGCGGTGGTGGACGTGCTCCAGCCGTGTGTGAGCTGGAACAGGGTGAACACCTACCAGTTCTACAAGACGAGGGTCTACAAGCTGGAGGACGAGGGACACGACACAGGCGACTTCAGGAAGGCGTACGACAAGGCGCTGGAGTGGGGCGACAGAATCCCGATAGGTGTCTTCTACGTCGAGGATCGGCCGCCGTACAGGGAGAGCTTCCCCGCGCTAGGCGAGGCGCCTCTAGTGAAGCAGCCTTTGAAGCCTGACGTGAAGAAGCTTCTTGAAGAGTTCAGATAGGTCTTTACTTACCTTTATCTTTCTAACGGCTCCCTTCAGGGTATGAGCGAGACCAGGCTTCTTGTGGACGAGGACTTCGAGGAGTACGCGCGCATCGTCCTGGACGCATACCCCGCCATGTTCACCGGCGTCACGGAGGATCGGAGGCAGGCGTGGATCGAGCGTATGAAGAAGACCCAGCGGGAGGACGACGCGGAAAACCACTACGGCTGCTTCAGGGACGGGAAGCTGGTGGGCGGGATGAGGCTCAACGACTTCAAGATGACGCTGTACGAGAATCCGATCCTCGTCGGCGGCGTCGGCAACGTCTGCGTGGACCTGCTTCACAAGAAGGAGCACGTGGGCAAGGAGATGATGGAGTACTCCCACAGCCACTACAGGGGCAGGGGAGCCAAGATGACGGCGCTGTACCCTTTCAGGTCGGACTTCTACGTCGAGATGGGGTACGGCTACGGTAGGAAGATGAACCAGTACAGGTTCAGGCCGTGTGACCTGCCGAGGGGATCGAGGGAGAACGTCTCGTACCTCGGTGAACCTGATAAGGAGGCTGTGAAGGACTGCTATAACAGGTACGCCCGGCGCACCCACGGCATGATCACGAAGGGTGACAGGTTCTTCGGCAGGTTCTTCCGCCGCTACAAGGTCGTCGGCTACAGGGAGGGCGGGGAGGTACGGGGCTTCATGGCTTTCACCTTCAAGAAGCTCAGGGAGGACCACTTCCTCCTCCAGAACATCGAGGTGCAGACTCTGGTATACGAGACGCCGGAGGCGCT
The DNA here is from genome assembly GCA_016934355.1 of Candidatus Bathyarchaeota archaeon. The sequence goes on from JAFGTA010000166.1 coordinate 18,502, forward strand.
CCGCGGCCTCATGGGCTTCCTAGCCGCGCAGCTGGATCAGGTGGAGAGAGTGGTGCTGAACACACAGGACGACGACTGGCACTTCCTTCTACATGACCCTCGGGACGGGGTGCCTAACATCTTCTACACGAGCCAGGAGACCAACGTTCAGGGCGTGGGCATCATGTACAGGGTCATCGACACCCGCGGACTCTTCGAGGAGCTCGCGGACCACAGCTTCAACGGCGTGAGCCTCAGGGTCAGGCTCGACATACGTGACAGCTTCATACCGGAGAACGACTGCGCAGTCATAGTCCATTTCGTGGACGGGAAGCCCAAGGTCGTCGACGGCGGAGGCTACGACGTCGAGGCGTCCATGGACGTCGCGTGGTTCAGCAGCCTCATAATGGGCGTCGTGGACTTCCGCAAACTGTGGACCTACGGCAGGGCCACTGTGTCGGACGAGTCCTACGTCGATGCGCTGGACACGCTGTTCCACTCAAGCGTGAAACCCGAGACCGTGGAGGAGTTCTAGCACCCCTTTTATCTCCCACGAGAGTCTTTAACGGGAACATGTCGGCTGCTGATGTGGCTCAGGCGGCGTTCGTGCTGGGGTGCCTCGTGGGCGTAGTGTCCTCGTCTGTGAGCCTCGGCTACAGGACGACGCGGTTCCTGAACCTTGGGCTCGTGGGGCTCGCCGTCATAGGCCACGATGCAGCCATGATCTTGGCTAGGAATGCGATGGTCGACCCGTATCTCAGCCTTCCCCTGTGCTTCGTCTTCGGCGGATTGGTGAACTACGTCCTCAGCCGTGTGGTGTACAGGAGGCTGGTGGAGACGGAGGCGAGGATAGCGGTGCTCACCGTTGCTTCGGCGGGCACGTACCTTGCGATGATTGCCTTCACCGAGGTGCTGGGCAGCGCCGCGCGGAGGCTGTACCCGTCGACGCTGATGCTCGCGTATCTGAAGCCCCTCGACTTCATGTTCCTCGGCGTCCCCGGCGTGGTGTACGTGTCTTTCTCGGCTCTGGCTGCGCTCTGGCTTCTGAACAGGGTGGAGCTGCGGAAACTTGGGAGCCAAAGATTCGGAGAGTCGTGGGAGTCGGTGAACCAGCGGCTGCCCGGTGCGGCTTGGGTCATCGGCGGCGGCTTCTCTTGCCTCGCGGGCGCGCTGCTGTCTTTCTGGTTCCCGGTCTCGCGGGGTGGCTTCACCCTGCTTTTCCTTGTGGTGGCCGGGACGATGGTGGGTGGATTGATGCAGCCCCAGCCCTCCATGTTC
>JAFGTA010000167.1 GCA_016934355.1 Candidatus Bathyarchaeota archaeon
CGTTCTCGTCAACCCATTGATAAGCGGTTTCCTTCAACTCTGGTCAGTGAAAGATACGGATGCGTGAGAATATAAGAAAATCCACGGAGGCTCAGCGGGGCAGCCGCTTCTCCACCGCGCCATGGAGGAAGTAGCCCATCCCGAGGGTGAGCAGCCCCTGAGCGACGTTGAACGCGGCGATTAATGGCAGCAGGTCGTACGCGATCTCTGTAGGTACGCCCCAGAAGCTTGGGAGCACGATCATGTTCGCCGCGCACATGGCTACAACGCGGCACAGGATACCGGCAGCCGCAGCCGCCGTCTTGCTCGTGTTCTTACTCATCGCCGTTCTTCCGGCGAGGGCTTGGCCCGCCCAGAGTCCCGCGACGGTCGAGAGCTCCGCGGCGGTCTTCATCGCGGCGGAGATCAGGTTTCCGCTGCGGGCGAATATCCCGAAGCCTGCGACCAGGGATGTGGTGAGAGCGCTTGGTAGGCCGTACATTAGAAGGCTGAGGGCTATGGGGACGCCTGTGAAGTCGAACTTGAGGCTGGGGTACCACGGGAACGGTATCTTGAGTCCCGAGTACTTCAGAGTGTAGTCGAACACGATTACGAGCGCCGCGAGGATGGCCGTCCCGGTGAGGCGAGCGGTGGGGTTGCCGTTCGGCTTCATAGCATTGACACGTCTGAACCTTTAATGAAACTACCTAAGCTCATAGATATCAGCTTGAGAACGCGGTTTCCATGTGGGCAGGTTTGTCTGCCCAACAGTCTTTTAAGTGGTGGATGAGGGATAGGGGCAGTGATGGATGTGCATCACCTCCAATATCTTCGGGCGGGGTCGACAGACTTCGCAGCCTGATTCTACGCACACTTAACGATAACCAGCTTCTAGTGCTCAACGCCGTCTCCGAGGGAGACCAGTCGCTTACCAGCCTCCTGAAGCAGTTGTCAGACGAGTACGGCGTACCCTTATCCACCCTTAAACTGAACGCCAGAATCCTCAGGGAGCTCAGCCTCATCTCCTACGGCTCGGTCCGTGACAGGAGGTGCGTGTGCCTTGAGGACTTGGGGTTGTTCGTTGTGGGGCTCGTGAACGGCGGCGGAGGCGTAATGGGGGTGCAGCTATCGGACTAGCATCCTACAGTCCTGGTTTTCGCCGCAGCAGGTAATTTCAGAAAATTTTTTTTAGCTGAGCCCCTCGGGGGCGCCGTTGCCGAGCATGAGCTCTCTTATCCTCTCATCCACCTCGGCGAGGACTGCTGCCCTGTCCACCTTGCCCATGGCCGTCATGGGCATCTTGTCCCTGAACATTATTCTCGCTGGCACCTGGTACTCCTCCAGTCTCTCGTTGCACAGGGCGAGTAGCTTGTGCTCCAGCTCGTCCGTGGGCTCCGTGCCTTCCGCGAGTATGACCGCCGCACGTATGTCTGTGGTGCATCTCAGTGGGTCTGGGACTCCGAAGGCTACCGCGGCCTCCACGTCTGGGTGGCTCTGCAGCACCTCCTCGACCTCCGTCGGCCAGACGGTGTGGCCCCGGGCGACTATCCTGTCCATCTTCCTGCCCACGATGTAGAGGTAGCCGTCCTCGTCCATGTAGCCGATGTCGCCGGTGTGGAGCCAGCCGCCCCTCACCACCTCCGCTGTGGCCTCCGGGTCGCCCCAGTACCCCGCCATGAGCTGGGGGCCGCGGACGACTATCTCACCCTTCTCGCCGCGGGGCGCCTCGACCTCCCCAAGCTGTAGGTCCATTATCCTGACCTCGGTGTCTGGGTAGACTTGGCCGGCGCTCGCGTAGTTGGGCTCGCCTTCGACGGGCGTCGCTGAGACGCTGGGCCCCGCCTCGGTCAGGCCGTAGCCTTGGTACATGCGGGCGCCTGCGACTTTCTCGAAGCGCCTCATGTCCTCGACGGGTATCGAGGCTCCGCCCGAGGCGCAGTGGGTCAGGCTTGTGAGGTCGTACTTGGCTAGGTCGGGGTGGCGGAGTATCTCTCTTATGAGTCTGGGTATGAGGGGGAAGTGGGTTACGCTGTGCCTGTCCGTGGCCTTCAGTATGGATTCGGCTGTGGGGTTGGGCAGCAGCACGAGGGTGCACCCGAAGCTCACCGCCTCGTTCATCACCACGAGCCCGTAGCTGTGGAAGAAAGGTAGGGCACAGAGAACCACGGGCCACCCAGCCGCCTGGGGCTTGGCGCTGTACCCCCACCCCCTGAGCCAGTGATAGGACTGGAGAGCGTTGGCCACCTGCCCGTAGTGTGTGAGCATGACTCCCTTGGGCTCCCCCGTGGTGCCGCTTGTGTAGACGATGACCGCGACGTCTTCCCGGGGTCTCACGTCTGCGAAGCCCTCAAGCCTCGGCCCCCGAGTAAGGTCCTCGAACCGTAGGGCGTTCCTCGGCGGCTTCAAGCCCCTGTACGTTAGCCTGCTGAGGAATCTGAGGCGGGTGGGCGCGTAGTACGCGGCCTCTGCGATGATGACGGTCTCGGGGTGTTTCTCGGGGAGCTTGTCGAGGAGTCTGTCAAGGATGATGAGCGTCTTGCACCCTGTCTCCTTCAGCTGCCGCCCCACCTCCTGCACTGGCATGAGGGGGTTGACAGCCACCACGGCTGCGCCGAGGAGGTGTGCGGCGTTGTAGGCTACGATGAACTGGGGGCAGTTGGGGAGCAGCACCCCGACGCGGTCACCCTTGGAGACGCCGGTCCCCCTGAGGTTGGCTGCGAGGCACAGCGTCTGCCCCCAGAGCGCGGCGTAGGTGTGCCTGGCGCCCAGGTAGATGACGGCGTCCCTGTCGGGGAACTTGCGTGCGCTGTTCCTCCAGAGCTCGTAGACGGGCATCTCAGGGTACTTGATGCTGATGGGTACGCCTCTGGGGTAGCTGCCGCCGGTCATTATGGAAGGGGGAGCCGTGCACCGTATAAAAACAGTGGTGCACCCAACGGTTTTATCCGCGGATGCCCCCTCAAGGTGATCGAGATGAAGCCCGAAGGAATCTACGTACCCAACATAACCCCCTTCGACGCCAGAGGCGAGATAAACTACGGCGCCCTTGAGCGGCTCATAGAGCACTGGGTCGCGGGAGGCGTGTACGGGATAGTCGCAAACGCCAGCACAGGTGAGGCGCCCTACCTGAGCCGTGAGGAGAAGACGCGGATAATCGAGTTCATGGTGGAGAAGGTGAACGGTCGCGTCCAGGTGTTCGCAGGCACGGGCGCCATGGGCACCCGGGAGACCATAGAACTCACGAGGGACGCGAAGGAGGCTGGGGCGGAGGCAGCCCTCGTGACGACGCCGTTCTTCTTCAAGCCAAGCGGAGACGAGATCGCTGGGCACTTCATCGCACTCATGGACGCGGTGGACCTGCCCGTCATCCTCTACAACGTCCCCAAGTTCACGGGTTACAGCGTCGTCCCTGAGGTGGTGGCGCGGATAGCCGAGGAGTCCAGCAACCTGGTCGCCATGAAGGACAGTGGAGGCAACCCCGGCAACATGGCCGAGGTCATCAGGCTCTGCGGCGACAGGATAAGCGCCCTCTCAGGATCCGCCGACATGGTGCTGCCCACGCTGATGCTCGGGGGCAGGGGGGCCATAGTGGCGGTAGCCAACGTGATCCCCGAGGCATGCGTCGGGATATATGATTCCTATAAAAAGAACGACCTAGCGGGGGCAGGTAGAAACCAGCACAAGGCGAGCTACGTCAACAAGGTGCTGGTCAGGGAGCACCCCCAGATCGCGGCGATAAAGACGGCGCTCAACCAGATGGGGCTCGACGCCGGCGTCCCACGTATGCCCCTGACGCCCCTAGACGCGGAGACGCAGCGGAAGATCGAGGACGCCATGAAGCTACTCTAGCTTATCTTCTTGACCATGGACCGTTTCCCCGCGTAGAAGCGGCGGCCCGTTTCTTTGAACCCCATCCTCTCCCAGAAGCCCACAGCCTTCTCCTCAGAGTCGATCTGAATCCACATGGCGCCCACGTTCTCCGCGAACCTCTCCGTCTTCAGGTAGAGCACCCTGCCGTATCCGCCGCCCCTGTCCCTCTCCAGCACCTCAAGGTTCTCGATGTACAGTGTGCCGGGGTGGATAGACTCGGAGACGGGCATCAGCGTGACCTGGGCGTGGCCGTGCCCGTCCGCGACCACCCACGTCGAGCCCTCGCCGTAGCTCTCGCCGGGGCCCCTGAGCACCTTGAGCCCCTCAGGCGAGTAGCTTCTCAGGTATCTCCCGTTCCGGGATGGCTTGGGCTCTGGCTTCACGGGGCGTCACCGAAGGTATTGTCCGCTATCTACAGGTGGGTTACTCAATATATCATCTACACCGGCAGAACAAAGAAGTAGGAAAAATGAATCATGTTAGGTTGTAGCTGTGCGACGCTATGACGACGGTGTCCTGCGTCAACTCTATATCCACAGTGTTGTGTTCACCGGTTCCCGGTATGCGTCTGACGCCATCCGAGCCAGTCCCGACGCTCCACTCCCTGAACAGCCAGTTATCGTTACGCGAGACGCACCCGACCCGTATCACGACGCCCTCGTCAGCGAAGTAGACGCCCCGCGGGGGCTCCAGCATGATGTTCTCTGCGTCCGGCGGCTGAGCGATGATAGTCAGCTTCACCTTCCCCTCCGGCGCCTCCAGCCACGGCGTGGGCCCAGGCTCGACGCCGGGCACCCTCTCAAGCGAGGGGCTCAGGGGCTCCGTGAAGACTGCTGTGAGGTTCACATCAGCCTCCACGGTGACCGTCGTCGTCTGGTCGCTGGAGTAGTGTTTGCCGTTCAGGGTCCAGTGGCTGAACGTCGAGTTCATGGAAGGGTAGGCTGTGACCGACGCCTCGCCTCCCACGGCCACGGCTAGCTCGCCCTCGGGCGACGTGCGCCCCTCGCCCTCGACGCCGATGCATAGGCGACGCCGCTGCGCCTCAAGCGTCATGGGTCGCGAGACCTGCAGAGTCTCGCAGTCATTCCCCGCCACCAGTCTGCACTGGAGCTGCATCTCTCCGCCGCGTCCATCCAGTGGGATCAGGTGAGTCTCCGTCGCCTCAGACTCGATGGGGAGCCAGCCGTCGTCGAAGGCAA
>JAFGTA010000168.1 GCA_016934355.1 Candidatus Bathyarchaeota archaeon
CCGGATACAGATACACCGCAGAGGCGAGGAGACGCGGATATTCAGCAGGAGGCTCTCGGACGTCACGGATAGCCTGCCTGACGTCGTCGAGCTTGTCAGTCAGCGGTTGCGCGGCGGGGACATGATACTGGAGGGAGAGGTTGTAGCGATTGGCGACAATGAGCGTCCGCTGCCCTTCCAGGACCTGATGCGGAGGTTCACGAGGGTCAAGGACGTTGACGAGATGGCGGAGCGGGTCCCGCTGAGGCTACACCTATTCGACGTCCTCTACCTCGACGGGGAGCTCCTCATAGACGAGCCGTACTCGCTGCGCTGGGCAAAGCTGGAGTCCGTCGCCCCGGGTGACCTGCTCGCAGACAGGATGGTGTCTTCGAGTCCCGAGGAGGCGGAGCGCTTCCTGGAGGCTGCGCTGGGGGAGGGGCACGAGGGGCTCATGGCGAAGCGCCTCGACAGCAGTTACACGCCGGGTTCACGGGGGAAGCTGTGGTTCAAGATCAAGGCCGCGGAGACCCTCGACGTGGTGGTCGCCGCGGCGGACTGGGGCAGCGGCAGGAGGAGGGGGTGGCTCAGCAACTATCATCTTGCGGTCTGGGATGGCTCGGAGTATCTGGTCATAGGGAAGACGTTCAAGGGTCTCACCGACGACGAGTTCAGGTGGATGACCGACCGGCTTCAGGGCCTCAAGGAGTCCGAGACAGATTACACGGTGCATGTGCGTCCCGAGCTGGTGGTGGAGGTTGCGTTCAACGAGATTCAGAGGAGCCCCCACTACAAGTCCGGGTACGCTCTGCGGTTCGCCCGGATAAAGCGGATCAGGGAGGACAAGGCTCCCGGGGACGCCGACACGCTGAGCCGGGTCGAGACGCTCTATGAGGGCCAGTTCAGGTACAAGGACAGGGTGAGCCTCTAGCGCTCCATGATTCTGCCGAGCACCTTGGAGAAGATGTTCTCGCCCGAACCTATCCTGATCCCTTGTGAGTCGTCTGGGAACCCTGTTCTCTTCAGCTCGCCCTCCACCATCTGGTATCTGAGGAGGAGCCACAGCGAGTGAAGCAGGGCGGCTAGGAGCAGCCACCAGCTGAAGCCGGTTATGTACAGCGTGTACCCGAAGGGCAGCTGTACGCCTGACGGGGCTCCCAGCGCGGCGACCGAAAATAGGATGGATACGATAGCGGGGTAGTACGCCCTATGTAGGTCTCCCTCCAGTTTGCCCCTCTTATCCTTCACGACGTCGATGCTCTCCAGCTTCTGCCTCCACTTCTCCCCGAAGCCCGTCATCTCGACGGCCTCGGGGTCAAGCTCTATGATGCCCTGCATGGTGCTCACGAACTCCTGGTTCTCACGCATAAGCTGGTTTCTCTGCCTCTCCCTGTAGAGGCTGAACCTCTCGTCGAAGCCGTCGTCCAGGACGAGCCTGAACGTCACGAAGTGGGCGGCGGCCATCACCGCCGCCAACAGGATCAGCATATGAGGCTCGTTCAACGCTAGTCGGGCTCCACGACGATCCTGACGACTCTGGTGCCGATCTCGGATTCCACGTCTCTCAGAGACAGGTCGAGCCTGCGGTACGACATCTGGTAGAGTATGAGTAGGATGGCGGCGAAGAATGTGAACGCCCACCCGAGGGTGTGGGGGTATACCTGGAACCCTGCGACGATCATGATTGGCAGAGGGTGGACGAAGTCTATCGCAGCGTGCATGAGCCCGAAGACGAGGACATAGTTTACGAACTTGATGTGGCCGTCCATCTTCTCCCTCTCGGCGTCGAGGGTCTTTATCACCTGTAGCCGCTTCCGCCATATCTCACCGAACTCGACGAGCTCATCCGGCTCATGTCCCTCGGCTAGCCGCTCCTGCATCTTCCTCTGCATCTCCATGTTTGCCTCGATCATACGCTGCCTGAGGCCCTCGGTCGCCTCCTTGAACCTGTCTTGGAAGCCGTCGCCGTAGAAGGAGCCGAATATGAAGTAGTTAGCCAGCGCTATCACGCATATGGTAACGATCAAGGCATAAGCGGCGATCAACCTGACGCTGTATTGATTGAAACATTAATTAGATTTTGTCTTGGAAAATCGTCAACATTCAATAAAAACAGTGAAAAAGTGGGGTTTAGGAGCCCTACGCGTCCTTCAGCTGGTCCAGCGGCGGCTTGAGGTCCATGGGAATGGGCGGCTTGTACACGCGGCCCGCGAGTCTTTCCACCCACTCGTCCTTCACCTTCTGAAGCAGCGCCGGCTTGGTGAGCAGCTCCAGCGCAGTCGCGGCGTGGACCTTGGTACTGAAGATGAGCCCCTTGTGGCCGATGCTCATGCCGTTCTGGGCGACGAACTGCCAGCTGTGGCCGGGCGTGCCAAGTATGCAGCAGGTGGTGCCGAACTCGATGGTGGGGGCCACCCAGCTGACGTCGCTGACGTCTGTGCTGCCCGCGCCTATCATGCCTTCGCGGTAGTCGTCGAGGACGCGTTCGTCGAAGTGGACGTCCTTGAGCTTCTGCCAGTCTGGCCTGTTGGATTTCTGGAGGCTGTTCATCTTCTTGTCGACGTCGATGCTCTCCGCCATCTTGTCTGCGAACTTCAGCTCCTCCTTGGTGTGCACCGGTGCCCCTATCTCCCTCATCTGGCTGACCACAAGGTCGGCGAGCGCCTTGTTGGGTAGCTTGTCGTAGCACCCCGTCAGGAACTCTACCTTGTGGGTGGTCCGGGCCATGAGGTCCGCGCCCTTGACGATGTCCATCACCCAGTTGTATATCTCGTCGACCTGCGCCCGCTCGGGGGCGCGGACGTAGTACCATGTCCGGGCGTAGGCGGGGACGACGTTTGGCTGGCCTCCGCACTCCTCGTGGATGTAGTGTACGCGGGCCTTTTCGATGACGTGCTCGCGCATGAAGTTGACGCCGTTGCTCATGAGCTCCACCGCGTCGAGGGCGCTGATGCCGTTCTCGGGGTCGCCTGCGCTGTGGGCGGTCCTCCCATAGAAGTGGACCTTGAAGCTGTTCATGGCGTTGCTGCTGCCTGTGCCGGCGGTGTTGGCGCTTCCCGGGTGGTGCGCCAGGACCACGTCGACGCCGTCGAAGAGGTTGTGCCGCACCATCCATATCTTGCCTACGAGGGTCTCCTCGGCGGGGCACCCGTAGACCTTGACGGTGCCCTTGACCTTGTTCTCCTCCATCGCCGTCTTCAGCGCTATCGCCGCTGCGATAGAGCCTGCGCCGTAGATGTTGTGGCCGCAGCCGTGGCCGGGGGATCCCTCCTTTACGGGCTCCTTGTAGGGCACGGCCTTCTGGCTGATGCCCGCGAGGGCGTCGAGCTCACCTAGGATGCCTAAGGTGGGGCCCTTGCCGTTGCTCCATGTGCCCACGAACGCGGTGGGCATCTCTGCGACGCCGCGCTCCACCTTGAAGCCGTGTTTCTCTGCTACCCCGGAGAGTAGCTTGGATGTCTCGAACTCGAGGAGTCCGAGCTCGGCGAACTTCCAGCACTTGTCGCTCCACTCGATGATCTTCTTCTCGTTCTCGTCAACCCATTGATAAGCGGTTTC
>JAFGTA010000169.1 GCA_016934355.1 Candidatus Bathyarchaeota archaeon
CGGGGTCATTCAGTTCGGAACCTGAGCCGCTTATATTTGAAACGGAGGCTCCCTCACTAGGGCCTGAGTCATCTCTTGATGAAGCCGAGAACCTGATGTTTGAGCCAGAGCCGCCTACACCCGAGGTGGAGCCCATGATGTCTGAGCCAGAGGCACCGGAGCAGGAGCCTGACACCCAGTACTCTGAACCGGAACTCACGTTACCCGAGAAACCCGTGTACCCCGAGCCAGTGGTCAATGATGAACCTCTGACGGATGAGGCGTCTCTAGAGCCTCCGTCACTCGGACCCAGACTACGGAAGCCCGCCTACCTGGACGACGAAGACGTTAACCCCATACAGGGGGTCACGGTGTGCCCCCACTGCAAAGAGAAGGTGCCTGCAACCATTTACTGCATCAACTGCGGGAAATCTCTAGAGGGATGAGGCCTACCAAGAACATTCTTTGAGACCATTTATTATCCGTCACTCCAGATGTAACTTGAGCCGTATGCCAAGAAACAGAGTGAAGGTGACGGTCCAGAAATGCGTGGACCCCAAGATCATCTTCGACAGCAATGTCCCAAACATGCCGGGCAAAGACGAGCCCTACAAGAAGTGCGGTCTTAAGGAGGGCACAAGCTGGGTGGTGGAGAAGAACCTCCGCATGCCGGAGGGATTCTGCAGCTGGGCGTGGAGGGACCTATACAAGGACATATCCGTCATGGTGATGGGCGGCGACTTCGACCCGTGGGTCGAGAAGGGCTTAATGTACACCTCCTGCACCGACGGTATCAGACCCGTTAGCTTCAAGCTTGAGAGGCTCGAAGACTAACACTTTTTTCCTCTCCCGAGGATGCATTGAAGATCGGCTTGAATGAGATCGTAGCGGCAGATAAGGCTTGGACGAAAGCCCATCTTGAGGGCGACGTCGAGGCGATAGACCGCCTGATGCACCCGACTACACAATCATCCGCCCCGACGGCTCGGTTTTCGGTAAGGCGGAGGCTCTCAGAGACTACCAGCCTAGGGTCCGGTACTGGGAGCTAGCCGAGAGCGACGACTACCGGATCAGAGTCTACGGCGACACTGCTGTGGTAATCGGGCGGTGGACTGCGCGAGGAGTCAACCGTGGCGAACGGTTCGACTATCAGGCGAGGTACACGTCTGTTTGGGTTAGGGAAGGTGGATTTTGGCGGATGGTCTCGGACCAGTCCACCGAGATAAGCGCGTAGGCTTAGCCTCTGTACTCCTCTTCCTGGGTCGGCGTCTCGAAGTACTTGTGGAAGGCGCGGGGAAGCTCCCTGTAGTCCACGGTGGCTGCCTGGGCGGAGAGGTCCACGGAGTTGTAGGTATCCCAGAAGAGCACCGTCGCGTCTCTCTCACCCCTTTTCTTCAGCCAGTCCAGCCCCCCTGACAGCGCCTTCCCGGTGTACGTCGGGTCTATGGGGATGTCCTCTAGCTCCTTCATGTCCTTAACCATCCGGTAACCCAGGTCGGTGAGGTACGCGTAATCCTTACCCAGGTAGTCGCTGAGCAGGATCAGATCTTCCTTCGACACGTTGACATCCGACACGCCGGAGTCGTATCCTCGCATGAACCCGTTGATGTGTCTGATCATGCGCGCCATCCTGAACTTGTTCACCATCCAAGGCATCGCCACCACGACGCCGACGACCTTAGTCTTCAGCCCAAGCAGGCGGCATCCAAGGTCGAGCCCCGAGGTGGTGCCCAGCGATCCAGAAGCCGCCACGATGTAGTCAGGTTCAGGGGTGGAGCCGTCGTCCACCTGCCGCTTCAGCTCGTACACCGCGTTCACGAAGCCCATATTCCCGCGTGGGCTGCTGGCGCCCGCCGACACCATGTACGGCTTCCTGCCCGCTAGACTCGCCTTCACGTAGTTCCAGGCGTAAGCCGCCATCTCGGAGGCGCTGTCCGACGTGTACCTCACGTCGACGCCGAAGTAGTGGTCCAGAAGCAGGTTCTTCCGCACGTACTCCGCGTTGGGCTGATCCATGACGATGCCCATAACGTCGAACCCGAGCTCCTTGCCGTGTATACCCGTGGCGAGAACCTGGTTGCTGCCCGAAGCGCCCATGGTTATGAGTAGCTTGCGTCCCTTCTCCTTGGCGTCCGCGATCACGTACTCAAGCTTCCGCACCTTGTTGCCGCCGTAGAGGCTGTGACAGCAGTCGTCACGTTTGATGTAGAGCTCTGGGAAGCCGTACGCCTCGCCGAGCTTATCGAGCTTCTCCACCCTCGACGGGTAGTCGCCTATGCTGATCCAAGGCACTCGTTCAAGCCCCGGGTAGAACTCGTTGATTATCGGAGCCAACTCGACTCCAAAGAGAGTAGCCTGTCGACTAATTAAAAATAACTAGGAGGCGCGGCGTCAAGCCTTCTCGACGCGCACCGCGCACACCTTAAGCTCCGGTATCTTCGACTTGGGGTCGAGCGCCGGGTTGGTGAGCACGTTGGCGGCTGCCTCCGCGAAGTGGAACGGTATGAACACCGCGCCCTCCGCGGAGCGATCCGTCACGAACGCCTTGGCTGTTATCTCGCCGCGCCTCGAAGACACCCTGACGTGCTCGCCGTCGCCGACGCCGAGCCTCCCTGCGTCCACCGGGTTCAGCTCCACCGGGCACTCCGGTACTAGGGCGTCGAGGACCTCTGAGCGCCTCGTCATCGTCCCTGTGTGGAAGTGCTGAAGCACCCTCCCCGTGGTCAAAGTGAACGGGTAGTCGTCGTCGGGCTCCTCGTCAGGCGGGATGTACTCGACTGCGTGGAACCTGCCCAGACCCCTGCTGAACCTGTCGTTGTGGAGGTACTGGGTGCCCGGGTGGTCCCTCCCGGTGCAAGGCCACTGAAGCCCTTCGCCGTCCAACCTGTCGAATCCTATGCCTCCGTAGATGGGGGTTGCCGCGGCTATCTCGTCCATTATCTCGGCAGCGGAGCCGTACCCCATGGGGTATCCCATCCTGGATGCTACCTCGCATATGATTGACCAGTCGAGTCTGGATTCGCCTGGGGCCTCCACGGCTTTCCTCACCATCTGAACCCGCCTCGCGGTGTTGGTGAATGTGCCGTCCTTCTCGGCGAAGCTGCAGGCAGGCAGCACGACGTCCGCGAGCTCGGCTGTCTCGGTGAGGAATATGTCCTGGACGACGAGGAAGTCGAGGCTCTTGAGGGCTTCCCTGATGTGGTTGATGTCTGGCTCGCTCACCATCGGGTTCTCACCCATGATGTACATGCCCTTGATCTTCCCGTCGGCGGCGTCGTTCATCATCTCTACGACCGTGAGCCCGGGCTCGCCGCTGAGCTCAGAGTCCCAAGCCTCCTCGAACCTACTCCTGGTCGCCTCGTCTTCGACGCTCTGGTACCCGCTGTAGACGTTGGGGAGGGCGCCCATGTCGCAGGCTCCCTGCACGTTGTTCTGCCCCCTCAGCGGGTTGACGCCAGTGGATGGCCTGCCAACGTTGCCTGTGAGCATGACGAGGTTCGCCGTGGAGAGGACGTTGTCGGTGCCCGTCGTGTGCTGGGTGATCCCCATGCTGAAGATTATCGAAGCCTTGCCCGCTTTCCCGAAGGCTACTGCAGCCTCCCTGAGCTTCTCCTCTGGGACGCCTGTGATCTCCTTCACCCTCTCGGGAGTGTACCTCAGCACCGTCTCCCTGAACTCGTCGTAGTTCTCGGTGCGCGACCTGATGAACTCCTCGTCTTGGAGCCCCTCCGCTATTATGACGTTCATGAGCCCGTTGAGCAGCGCGACGTCTGTCCCGCCGCGGTGCCGCAGCCAAATGTCTGCGTGGCGGACGAGGTCGATCCTCCGCGGGTCGGCGACGATCAGCTTCGCGCCATGGTCCACGACGGCCTGCCTGATGTACTTGGCTATGACAGGGTGGTTCTCAGTGGTGTTACTGCCTATTACTAGGAAACAGTCCGTGCCCAGCATCTCCTGTATGCCGTTGGTCATGGCGCCTGAGCCGAAAGCCTTCACGAGCCCAGCGACGGTGGGGGCGTGGCAGAGCCGTGCGCAGTGGTCCACGTTGTTGGTGCCGAACACAGCTCGCACGAACCTCTGGAAGACGTAGTTCTCCTCGTTGGTGCACTTTGCTGAGGAGAGCCCAGCGAGGGCGTCGCCTCCGTGCTCAGCCTTCAGCTCATTGAACTTGGATGCGACGAGTTCGAGTGCCTCGTCCCAGCCCACGGGGTGGAAGTCGCCGTTTATCTTGATGAGTGGTGTCGTGAGCCTGTCCGGGCTGTTCACCCAGTCGTAGCCGAATCGCCCCTTGACGCATAGGCTTCCCTCGTTCTCGACGCCGTCATCCGCGCCCCTCACCTTCACGATCTCGTTGTCCTTGACGTAGAGCTCAAGGGTGCAGCCGACGCCGCAGAATGGGCACGTCGTCTCGACGACGTCGAGGTCCTTCCACCTACCCTTGAACCTGCTGGGCTTCTCGATGAGCGCCCCCGTCGGGCACACCTGTATGCACTCGCCGCAGCTGACGCAGCCCGAGTCCACCATGAGCTCGCCGAGCCCCGCGACAACGATGGTGTCGTAGCCGCGGTGCTCGTAGCTGAGCACGTCGTGGTTCCTCACCTGGTTGCACGCCGAGACGCATCGACCGCACAGTATGCATAGATTCGGGTCCCTGACGATGGCGGGGCTGGAGTCGTCAACGGGTCTGTCCACGTCCTGCGGCGGGTAGGGTAGCTCCCTCATCTCGATGCCCAGCTCGTAGGCGAGGTCCTGGAGGGCGCAGTTGCCGTCCTGCTCGCAAGTCAGACAGTCATTCCTGTGGTGGCTGAGCAACAGCTCGACGTTCATCCTGCGGGCGTCTAGCACCCGCTGGCTACGCGTCTCCACGTTCATGCCCTTACCTATGGGCGTGGTGCACGCCGCCTCAAGCCTGTCCGCTCGCCCGATGTCCACCACGCAGACCCTGCACGCGCCGATGGAGGGCAGCTTAGGGTGGTGGCACAGCGTCGGGATGTGTATCCCGTTCGCCTCCGCGACCTCGAGGATGGTCTGACCCGGCTCCCCCACGACTTTCCTTCCGTCGATTGTTAGCTCTACAGACATCTACTGTGTCTCCTTTATAGCGTTTAACGGGCACGCCTCCGCGCACCGCCCACACCTGACGCACTTTTCCTGATCTATCATGGCCTTCTTACTGTGGAGGGTGATGGCCCCTACCGGGCACTGCCCTACACAGACCCCGCAGCCCATGCACAGGTCCTCGTCGACGACGTAGCCTCTCGTTAGCTCCATGCATACGCCGGCGGCGCATCGCCCATGCTCTATGTGCTCCAGGTACTCGTCTCTGAAGTATCTCAGCGTGGTGAGCACCGGATTCGGAGCGCTCCGGCCCAAGGCACAGAGACTGGAGTCGACGATCGCCTTCGACGTCCTCTCCAGAAGCTCAAGGTCCTCGACCCTGCCCCTCCCGGTGGTAATGCGCTCCAGAACCTCGTGCATCCTCTTGAGCCCTATCCTGCAGGGCGTGCACTGGCCGCAGCTCTCGGCGGTCGTAAAGCCGAGGAAGTACTTCGCCACATCAACTGTACAAGCGGTGTCATCCATCACAACTATGCCGCCGGAGCCCATGATCGACCCCGCCGACTGTAGTGACTCGTAGTCAAGCGGCAGGTCAAGGTGCTCCTCGGAGAGGCAGCCCCCCGAGGGTCCGCCGGTCTGCACAGCCTTGAAGCTGTGACCTTCCGGCGGCCCGCCGCCTATGTCGAATATTAGTGTCCTGAGGCTGGTGCCGAGGGGCACCTCCGCGGCTCCGCTGCGGCGGATGGCGCCCGTCAGGCAGAAGACCTTGGTGCCCTTGCTCTTCTCGCTCCCCACGCTGGCGAAGCTCTCAGCCCCGTCTGCTATGATTGTGGGTACGTGGGAGAGGGTCTCAACGTTGTTGATGGAGGTGGGCTTCCCCCAGAGCCCCTTGGTCGAAGGGAAAGGCGGCCTCGGCCTAGGCGTCGCTCTCCCTCCTTCTATCGCCGCCATGAGCGCGGTCTCCTCGCCGCAGACGAAGGCGCCGGCGCTGAGCATCAGGTGGACGTCGAGGGTGAATCCTGTGCCCAGTATGTTCTCCCCGAGGAGGCCGCGGCCGTACGCGGCGTCCACCGCCTTCTGCATCCTCTCGGCCATGAGAGGCTTCTCCGCTCGTACGAAGACGAATCCCTCGTCGGCGCCGATGGCGTAGGCGGCTATCATCAGACCCTCCAGCACCTTGTGGGGGTCGCCCTCGGCTGTGAGCCTGTTCATGAATGCGCCGGGGTCCCCCTCGTCGGCGTTGCATATAACGTACTTCTTGTCCCCCGGCACAGGGCGGGTGAACCTCCACTTCAGCCCCGTGGGGAACCCCGCGCCACCCCTGCCCCTGAGCCCCGAGTCAGATACCTCCTTGATGACCTCGTCGGGCGTCATCTCGGTGAGCGCCCGTTTCAGGGCTTTGTATCCCCCGGCTAGGAGATACTCGTCGATGGACTCGGGGTCTATGACGCTGCAGTTCTCGATGGCGTCCCTGACCTGGTGGCGGAAGAAGCCCAGCTCATCCAGCAGGGGCACCTCGTCCTCCTCCCTGAAGTATCCGGTTCTCTCCCTGACGGCGAAGGCGCCCTTTATGTCCCTGTTCAGGTATCTCTCAAGCAGGTCGGGTGCCTGATCAGGCGAAACGTTGTTGAAAATGACGCCCGGGTGGTCGCGTCCAACGAACTCCACGAGCGGCTCGGCGAAACACGCGCCGATGCAGCCAACGTCCACGATCTTCGCGTTAACG
>JAFGTA010000020.1 GCA_016934355.1 Candidatus Bathyarchaeota archaeon
AGCTTCGCCGAGGTGGTGCAGCTCATGGAGACGTGCGACAGGACGCTGTTCATGGGGTGAATGTTTGGGCGACGCGATGCTGATAATGAGGAAGAGGCTCATACCGGGGGCGAGGGTGGAGGAGGGGCTCAGGCTCTCAGCCGCCATGCTGGGCATGGACTACCCGCCCATGCTGGTGTTCGTGGACAACGGCGTCGAGATACTCATGCCCGAGGCCCTCTACAAGAACAGCCTAAAGGACTACCTCAACGTCATGTCCCAGATGGCGGGCGTCTACGTCCTACGCGAGTCACTGGAGCAGCGCGGGTACACGATGAGCGACCTGGAGCCCAGCCTTGAGGTCACAGGCATAGACTTCGATGAGCTCGCGGAGATGGCTAAACAGTGCAGCGTCATAACGAGCTTCTAGGAGGCGTACGGTGAAGACACTCATAGTCATAAGCAGGGCACACGCAGACACGGCGTTCAGGCTCGCCGAGGAGCTCCACAGTGACGGCGGCGATGTCGCCGTATTCTTCACGGGCAGGGGCGTACACCACATCTCCCAGCCCGAGACCTTGGAGAGGCTGGGCTTCGCTGAGCTCTACACGATAGACTCCGAGTTCGACTCGCCGCTAGACGAAGTCAGGGCCATAAGCTACGACGAGTTCATAGGACTCCTCGAAGAGTCTGAGCGTACGTTCAGCTGGATCTAGTCTACCCACCAGACCCAGCCGCGCCTCTCCTTGCTGCGCTCCCCGTGGATGACGCCGCCCTGTCGAAGCCTGTTCAGGAATACTATGGTGGTGTCGGGGCACCGTACCAGCCTTTTTCGTGTCTCCTCCGAGACCTCCCGTGTGGATAGCGGCTTCCCGGCGTCTCTGAGTATCGTTATTATCTGCTGGGCTGCTTCGTCGCCCTCCAGCCTCCGCGACTCCATGGGTGTTCATGTGGGTACATGTTTTTATCCTCATCGACGTATCCAGAGGCATGGGATTGAAGCTTTTCACGGTGGGCCCCGTCGCCTGCTACCCCGAGGTGCTGGAAGCCATGGGCATGCAGATGATGAGCCACAGGAGCAAGGAGTACATCGACATCCACTTCGAGACGGTCGAGATGCTACAGGCGTTCATCGAAACCAGGAACCCCGTGTTCCTGTTCAGCGCCACGGGAACCGGGTTCATGGAGGCCGCCGTCAGGAACTGCGTCAAGGAGAAGATGGTGGTCTGCATAAACGGCAGCTTCGGGAAACGCTTCGCCGAGGTGGCGGAGACCAACGGAAGGGACGTCGTGTCCATAGTGACCGAGCTCGGGGAGCCCGTGCAGCCCGAGATGATCGAGAAGGCAATCGAGGAGGAGCCCGACGTGGAGGCGGTAGCCATCACCCACAACGAGACAAGCGTCGGCCTAATCAACGACCTGCCCGCCCTCACCGAGGTCTGCAGAAAGCACGGTAAACTCGTGTTCGTGGACGCCGTCAGCAGCATGGGGGGCACCGAGCTCAAGGTGGACGACTGGGGCATCGACATCTGCTTCAGCAGCAGCCAGAAGTGCTTCGGCGTCCCGCCGGGCCTCGGCCTCGGCAGCGTCAGCCAGCGCGCCCTCGACGTCTCCGCCGAGATGCCGAACAAGGGGTGGTACTTCGACCTCAAGGTATGGGAGAAGGACCACAGGGACCACAAGGGCACCCCCATGACCAGCACCATCCCCCAGGTCACCGGCCTCAACGCCGCCCTCAGGATGATCGAGGAACGCGGCGGCAGGCAGTGGTACTTCGACCTCTTCAAACGGCGGAACACGGCGATAAGGAGGGGCGTCGAGGCGCTGGGGCTCGGCACCTACCCGTTGAAGGGCTACGAGAGCCCCACCGTCAGCTGTATAACCGCGCCCAAGGGCATGAAGGGGCCCGACGTCTACAAGGCGATGCGGGGTAAGGGGTTCGAGCTGGCGCAGGGCTACGGGGCTCTGAAGGAGAAGACGTTCAGGGTCGGCAACATGGGGTGGATACCCGACGAGTACATCGGCGAGATGTTGAAAGCCCTCGGGGAAGTGGTGTAGGGTCGCTCCTCGGCCGCTGCGCATAAAGTCCATCGATGTATATAGGCTGGGGCTGTGGGGTAGCCGCCTCACGTCACTCTGAGGGCGGTGAGGAAGAGCTACAGCTTCCAGACCTGTGGGTGTCCGACTCGCGTATTTTAAGAAGTGATTAGCCCACTCTACATAAATGGGTGGTTGTAGAACATCCCCACGAGCGGCACAGGCGTTTACCTTAGCGCTATTGCTCACAGGCATGCTATTTTGCTCGTATGTGTCCGCTGAGACACTTTGCTTCTATCCCGGCCCAGATACCAGCCCCGATGGGTTAACCCTCAACGACTTTTTTGTGGAAGTGATCGAAGACCCTGAGGTGGGAGACGTTTTTTTGATCAGCTTTACTCTATCAAGCTCACACGACAACCCGAGAATCACCTTCACAGAGAAAGGCATGTTCATCGCCGCGATAGACCCTGAAGGAAACCGCAGAAATTTTGGGTTCAGCCATCCGGGCGAAACCATGAGCCCTGACACCAGTCTGATATTTGGGGGAACCCTGACACCAGATCAGGCGGGTGAATGGAAGATCTGGCCCTCCTATGAGATACTGATAAAGGGGTCCGATGAGCTGCTGAGCTCAACGCAGGAGGGGCCCGAGGAGTGGCACTCCTGTACCTTATCTGCATCCGTCAGAGACTTGCCCGACCTGACCCCCACGTTACTGTCCGTGGACCCTGACGGGTATGCGGTCGGCGATGAAGCCAACTTCATATTAACTGTTGAAAACATCGGAGGCGCAGACTCGATTGAATGCTACGGCATGTTCTTCGTCGGCAGCAGCCCCGAAACCTCGTTTTACATACCTGGGATTGACAAGGGATCTAGCGTTCAGGTTCCAATACCCTGGGTCCCGTTTCAGCAAGGCGTATGGGATCTAACCGTGTTCGTGGATTACTGGATCTCTGTGACGGAGAGCGACGAGGATAACAACATAATCGAGGCGCGGACAGAGATAACGTCGGCTGACACAACTATCCTTGAGATAGTGGAGGGGCCCACCGCGGTGGACATAGCCCATGACTCGGCCGTAATAGTCTGGGAGACCAATAAAGCCAGTGACAGCAGAGTGGAGTATGGTACCTCCGCGAGAAAGTACTCCTCAGAAAAAACCGAGTCCACCCGCACAGGGCACCATAGCGTCCAGTTAACGGATTTGAAGCCCTCAAGCACCTATCATTTCACAGTAGTCTCCCTCGACGAAAACGGTGACAGGGTCCTCAGTAAGGACCAGACCTTCGAGACCCCACCCGTTTCAGATGAAGTTAGACCCCAAGTGTCACTAGCTGATCCAGGGATAAGACAGGGAATCACGACGATACATGCTGAGGCGCAGGATGACGAGGGAATAGAAAGAGTGGAGTTCTATCTAAACGATGCACTAGTCTTCACTGACTATTCTCCCCCCTACAGTTTCACCGTCGACTCCTCGGCGTATGAAAACGGGGTCCACCGGTTCACGACTACGGCGTATGATACTTCAGGGCAGTCCGCCAGTCAAAGCAAGGATGTGGAGTTTCTCAACGTCAAGGATTCATCCACCCCGACGGTGGACATAACTTTCCCCAAAAAAGACGACAAGGTCTCGGGAAAGATACAGGTCACCGCATCCCTGGCCGACGACACGGGCCTGGGGCAAGTATATTTCAAGGTTGACGGCGGATTCGAGTCCTTCAAAGGCTATCCGACACACCCTAAGAGCGACAAGGTGACATTTACCCTAGACACTTCCACGGTTAGTGACGGTAGGCACAGACTATCGGTGGAGGTCTACGACAAAGAGGGGAAGTACGGGTACGATACGGTTGACGTCTGGGTAAGCCAGCCGCCTGCCCCGGATCCACCTAAACTCAAGGTTAAAGGCCACACCATCACCAGGTACGACAACTACTTCGTCGTGAGTTTAACCGTGGAGAATGTCGGCGGAGCCACCGCGACGGACGTCGTCGTCCAAGACTTCCTGAGGTCTTTCCAGCCAATATCGGGCGACGATGTCTACGCCGAGTACGATGCAGGCTTCACCTCGTCCACGATGTACGGAGACGTGGCTATATCCAGTAAGATGGTCATACACTCTAAGCAGTCGGTTACTTACACCTACAAGGCTGTACCCGTCCTGGTCCACCCTGTATCCGATTTCGCTTCACTTACACCCTCCATCGGAGACCCGGTTAAGCTCTGGTACGAGGACCCGGAGGGCAAAGAGCACTACGACGAGTACGCGTTACCGGTTCCCATCACGGCCAACGGTGAGACCATCCCATCATCCTACCTCAAGGCCATCAAGACGGCGGACTATCTCATAGTAACTAACCCTCAGCGACTGTCCTTTTACTCTTCAAGCGAAGACGTGGACGATCTGCTCTCAACCATGGCTGAGCTTGCCCGGTACAGGTTCGGGGTGCTGGGATACACGACGTGGAAGTACGCCTACTACGAGCAGGTGCTCCACGGACTGATAAAGGATGGAGGCTCCTGGAGCAGCAAGCTCAAGGACGGGTGGAGCTCCGACGGCTTCCTCCTAATCGTCGGAGAGACGGAGATCATCCCGTCATGGAACAGGGTCATAGGGACGTTCTATACCACCGCTGGAGACTACACCTGGAAGGTTGTGACGGATAACCCGTACGCCAACACCTTCGGAGACGAAAAAAAGCCTGAGCTGAACATAGCGAGGATCATAGGGGCCAACGCAAAAGAGTTCAGGAAAGTCATAGAGACCAGCCTCAACGTGCTCCTCGGCGAGCCTGGATACGGCTTCGACAGATCAAAGGCGCTTCTAGCCAGCGGCTTTCCCTCCAACCTCATGGGCGGATTCGACGGCCAGATGAACGCCGTCGCGGACACCATTAAAAAGAAGACCCCCGCCACAACCACAGACAAGATAAACACCCCCGACTTCGCGCAGTACAATCCTTCAACCGGAGAAATAAATGAGGGCTACACGAACACCGCGGTTGACAACGTGTTCTTCGGGGCCACAAAAGGCAGAAGCATCATCTTCCTCGCGGGCCACGGAAACTGGGACCACTGGGACAAGATAGACAGAATCGACGTGAAACAACAGACGGACCCATTCGGGTGGTCCAACCCGTTCATCTTCGCCTCCTCCTGCAAGACCGGCATATACTCGGGGGTCCCCGGCTTCGCTGAGGCCTTCCTGCAGAAAGGGGCGGCCGTCTACCTCGGCGCCACGGAGTCAGGGGGGTGGACGCCCTACTCGACGAAGTTCTTCGAAGTATGGGATCTAAACGAGCCCATCAGCCAGGCAGTAAAGCAGGTGAAGGCGGGACTCGGAGACGGAGCGGAGGACAAGGTATGGTTAAACGTTTACCATGTTTACGGAGACGCCAAGTTCGGGGCGGCCCAGTCTCCGATGCAAACCGTAGGCTATTTCCCGGCATCGACGGGACCGGAGGCCCCTTCACGGATCGACGTCGTGGTCCCCAACTACGAATTAACGCAAACGGGTGAGGAGAACCGCATCACGATCCCGGGTGGGTACGAGTCACACGAGACTGGATACCCCATAGTCCCCACCTTTAAGGTGTTCTACAACTACCCCAAGGGGTGTCAGATACAGGACGTCGCCCTTGAATACAGGTCGCCGCCCATCACAGTGCAAGGTATAGACCTCCCATACTACATCATAGAGTTGCCCGACACGGGTTTCCCGCTTGTACCCCCGGAGCCAGAGAACTATGAGTGGTGGCCAGACAAGGACTACGAATGGGATGTCTCACAGAGCCCCGAGGGCACCACACTCACCATAACCCTCTACCCTCTATTCTATAACCCCGAGACACATGAAGCAAAGTTTCATCAAGAGTATGGCTTCGCCGTAGACTACGCCATCTCAAGCGTGGAAATCACCCGGGTAGTCACAGATAAAAGCGTCTATGAAACCGGGGAACCGGTATATGTGGACATTGAACTTGAAAACAGTGGCGCAGATGTAAAAGACGTTGTCTTCGAGGTCTTCGTCACGGATGAGAGCACGGGTGAGGCTGTAGACGGATTAGACCTTCGCACACTCAGGGAGCTGAAGGGGAAAGCGGCTTACTCGTGTACATGGGGCAGCACCCAATTCCTGCCCGGTAACTATAACGTGGTCGTCGAGTTGAGGGACGTTGAAGGGGTTCTGCTGGATACATGTATCGAAGGTGTTACCCTGGGCGTCTCCTCAGCGGAAGTGACAAGCTTCACCGTCGAGCCTGAGCGGTTCCAAGCGGGGGAGAACGTGGAGATAAGTATGGTGCTCCAGAACAGCGGAGACACCGGCATCACAGGAACCGCAATCATCAAGGTCATCGACTCCGAAGGATATGTAATCGACGAGTATAACCACGAGTTCACCGAGCTCCTGCCAGCCGAATCGGTGATAGCCGCTCACGAGTGGGATACCTCGGGGGCGCCGGAAGGCGTCTACAGGGTCGTGTGTTACGCCCTGTACGGTGGCGGGTCCACCCTTCCCGCGACGAAGTATATCGGTGTAGACGACACCCCGCCCAACATATCCCCCAATAACCCGTTGCAGGGGGTCGCCGTGAAAAACCTGGTCAACCTTCAAGCCAGGGTCGATGACCAGAGCGAGGTGACCCACGTAGCCTTCTCCATAAGAACGAAGGATGAGAGCCAAGGAGGCTTCATCGACCCCGGGTTCGAGTCGATGACGGCTGAATATCTCGGCGGCGACTGCTGGCAGTTACCGTTTGAGACGACCCAGATCAGTGACGGGTCTTACCTGATAACCATTAACGCGGTGGACGCCTTCGGGAACGTGGGAGAGGAAACCGTGGAGTTCAGCGTACTCAACGCACCCACGCTTAGCATCCTAACCCAGTTTTCTGGCGTCCGGTTACTTGTCAACGAGGAGGAATGCCTGACCGATTCGAATGGGCTCGTCAGCTTCACGACGGAGGCACCCAGTTACACCGTAGAGGCTCAGCCCGTGATCGAATACTCCACCGAGTCCAGAGCCCTTTTCATGGAGTGGGAGGATGGCACCCAGTCAAACCCCAGGACGGTGTCAGTATCATCGGACACAACCCTGATGGTCAGGTACAGGACCCAGCACCTCCTAACAGTAATATCACCCCACGGAGACCCATGTGGCGGCGGCTGGTACGACGAGGGGACTGAAGCCGTCTTCTCTGTGACGTCCCGCACGGGGTTCATCCCCCAGCACGTCTTCACAGGGTGGGGCGGAGACTCCGATGCGTCTTCACATGCATCGCAGATCGTTATGGATGGCCCTAAAACAGTTACAGCGAACTGGGAAACAAACTACATCAACCTCTACAGCGTAATGGGTTTACTGTCAATGACGGCGCTCGCTGTACTAATAGTAAAACATGTACGAAAATAGTACACACGGAGCTTCAATCACAGGGTGACTGCATGTTGTCGATAAGATTTACTTCAGAAAGTCTTTGGCGAGATTATAGTAAACCCTCTGAGTAAGCTCCAGCGTCTTTATGCTTATCCTCTCGTTGGTCCCGTGCGCGAGTTCCGTTAACTGGCTGGGCGGCGTCTCCGGGTCGAACAGCGAGAAACCGTATGCCTCTGCGCCCTGCTCGCGCAGAAACCTGCTGTCAGACGCACCGGGCATTATCAACGGAACCAGAGAGCCGCCCGGTATCTCTTTTCTCACGGCTCTCTCCATGGCGTCGACGAACTCCGACCGGGAGGGGCTGGCGCTGCCATGCGACATGAACCCTCTCTCGGCTCCAACGGGGTCCTCTATCGTGGCTTCACCCGCGAGTGGGCCGAGGGCCTGCCTCAGCTGGGACATGACGTACTCCTCGTCTTGGCCGGGGAGGGTCCTGATGTCCAGGTCGACGTACGCGTTCTCAGGTATAACGTTCACCTTCACACCGCCGTGCACAATATTCGGGGACACCGTCATCCTACTCAGCCCGTGCATCAGCATGGCCATCATGGGCGACCGACTCCTCAACCTGTTCAAGGTGAAGGGGAGGAGCATGGGGCTGGTCAACATCAGGCGCTGGATGAACCCCAGCCCCAAGCCGTCCGCTACCTGGCTGAGGTACTGTGTGGTCGTGGGAGGGCTGTACCGTGATAGACGGGTGACCGCCTCGCTCAGCTTCACGACCGCGTTGTCACTGCCACCGGGCATAGAGCCGTGACCGGCCTTTCCCCTGAAAGATATACGCTTCCTCGCTGCTCCCTTCTCACCATTCATGAACAGCACCTTACCGGGGGCGATGCAAAGCCCGCCTGCCTCCGTGACGCCGTAGTCGGTCTTGACAAGCTCCGGGTGATTCTCCTCCATCCACCCAGCCCCGTAGGCCCCCCAGCCTCCTCGTCAGAGACCACCAGCAGTATCAAGTCCCCCTTCGGCTGAAACCCTTCCCCGTGAAGCGCGATGAAGGCCTGTACTTGAGCAGCGACGATGAACAGCATGTCCAAGGCTCCGCGGCCCCACACGTACCCTTCCTTGACGACGCCCGAAAACGGGTCCTCACTCCAGGCGTCGACGTTCTCCACAGGCACCACGTCGACGTGAGCGGGGCCGAACATCAACCGGGGCCCGGAACCATTCCCCGGAATCCTGGCGACCAGGTTTCCTCGGTTCGGGGCTGATTCGAAAACCTGGCTCTCGATGCCGTGCTCGTTTAATACTCTCTGAACGGTCTTTATTGACTTCATTTCGTCGCCGGGGGGTTTACACACCTGTTCTGGATGAGTTCAGACAGCAGGCTTATCGTCTCTTTCAAGGAGTCTTCCATGGCGAACACCGGATCAGTTTATTCCTTAGGATAATCTGGCTATTTAGGGTTATTCTTAAATTATTATAAAAATTAACGCGGGTTCAGGTAAATTTACGCTGAATTGATGGGTATTTAGCGTTGTACTTCTTTAGCGTATGAAATAGATAATTCAACGCATCCTAGCCATATTGATAATAATATCCTTGTTACAGGGAATAAATGAATTTCAATATCCTTGTCACATGAGGCTCTTTATACTATAATATAACCCCACAAACCAAAACAATCCCTCGTAGTAACTCTTCCTCTTACTATACACCAAATGTGTCACAGATACTTCTCGTAAAAGTAGGTCGTGTAGATCTTTCCATCTATTTCCTCAACTGTTTCTCGTATTCTGCGATAGTTATGACTCTCATATAGCCTCACTGCGGCGACCATATGGTTCTCAGTGTCAACCAGAATCTTCCTGTATCCTTTCCTGAGGCAGTGCTCCTCCATATGCCTGAGGAGGAGAGTTCCAATGCCTTTACCCCTCTCCGTCTTCCTGACGCGGACGCGGCTGATGACCGGGGCTTCTTCGCTGATCTTGATTCCTCCCATGCCCACTACTTCCATGCCTCTCTCAACGACCCAGAAAATACCATTGCCTTCTATGTAGGATGAATAGATGTTGTAGACATCCTCATTCCATTCGTGTAGCCTTGGATCCCCAACGAACTCGGGAAAAAACTCCTCAATGAACTCGTCTTGGAGTGATATGGCTGCTTCCTGGTCTTCTCTTCGAAATGAACGTACCTGAACATTGGGTGGTTTACCCATAGGAGTTTGATCTATGCGCGATGTCGATATAATTGTTCGGAGGATGATTAAGCTTCCACGAAGTCAGACTCTAAAGAAATTATATTAAACATGTACTTTTATTTTATAGTGATTTTGTTAGTGCGGGAAATTCAATATACGTGTTACATGGAATAAATGAATTTCAATTCTCTGCAATAGATTGTTTAAATTAGTCATATGGTTTTCCGTTGTCTAGTGGACAGGAATGTTGGTCTTTGGGGTCTTAGGCGGGAATTCGAATCTCCCCCGGGCTATCTTTGCTTCAATCTACTTGAATATCGAGTAATTTTTTTCCGGGTTGAGGGGGGGCTTTGTATGTTTTTAGGGATTTCTAATTTCTCGGTATGAATTTTTCTTAGGCTACCTTTTTTCGAGTTGGGGTTCCCGGTGGCTGTCAATTCTGGGTTTTTTTTCTGGTGTTCGTGTTTGTTTATCCTATGTTGAGGGCGGTTAGGATGAACGAGGCCGACTTGCCTAGTATGTAGGTGAGGGTGGCTAGGACTGCTCCGCCCTTGACGAGCTCCGTGACCTTGTCCCTGATGCTGACCTCGGCTGCGATGGCGGCGAGGCTGCCCGCGATGGACAGCAGCGTGAACGTGATCAGGATCGATATGATTATACTAAAGTTGATGGGCAGCCCTAGGAGGAACGGGGAGAGGGGGAGGACCGTGCTTATCACCTTGAATACGCCCG
>JAFGTA010000170.1 GCA_016934355.1 Candidatus Bathyarchaeota archaeon
CCAGAAACTCTTCATCCCCCGGAGGGTCAGTTAAGCCTGTTGTACTCTCTGGAGCCCAACGTCATAGCCACTAGACCACAGCCCCGCTAAAAACCCGAACAGGTTTTCACCATATAAATCTACCCCCAGCCACACAACCAATAAGCGGAGACACCGGGAAGCCATAGCCTGCTTGACTCTTCTCTTCAAGAGACGGTTCCTCACCAAGATACTCCGCGGCGATAAGACCCAGACCCGCCGAAGAAGCCGCCCAAGCGTCAAGATCGGGGGCACGTACCACCTCAGAAACGGTTACAGCAAGCTTCCTGAGAGAATAACCGTCACAGCCCTCTACACCCAGAGGCTCGGCGACATCACGCCGGGGGACGCGGAGGCTGAGGGTTTCGGCAGTGTTGGCGAGTTCAAGGAGGCGTGGACAGGCATATACGGCGGCTGGGACCCAGAGCAGAAGGCGTGGGTCGTCGAGTTCACGCTGACCGAAACGTTTAAAGAAAAGCCTTGAGGCAAATAGATGGGTAACCGGCCAAAGGGCGTGGGACCCACCCGAACCCATTCCGAACTCGGAAGTTAAACCACGCTCCGTTTACGGCACTAGTGATGTCTTCGGCTTCGCGAAACCGTGAAAGCTGGCAGCCCACCTTCTAAACCACTACAAACGCCTAACACCCGTACCCGCAGAAAGGCAAGTACCCTGCAACTGCGAAAAAAAATCTTAGGTACAGCGAAGCACTCCCCTCACACATCCAGATACATCCAAAACTCATAGAAAAATACCTAAAAAAACAATACAAGGAGATGAAAAAAGAAAAACCAGTTAATAATATATAAAGAGTTATGACTAGCGGCAAGGAAAACCGATGCCCCCGACATTAAAAAACGCTTACACTAGGTTACCGAGAACAACTAAAGTCAGATAAATAAAATGGAGACTAAGTCACCGTCGCTCTGTCATCGGTAAACGCCTCGTGCTCCCCGCCGTCGATCACCGCCTTCAGATGCTGCGCCACCTTCCACACGTCATGGTAACCTACGTACAGCGGGATCGGAGCCAGCCTGATGATGTCCGGTGGACGGAAATCCGGTACAACCCCCCGGGTTATCAAAGCCTGATTAATACGCCACGCATCCTGATGCGTAACACCAACGTGTCCACCCCGCCGATTAGGCTCCCTTGGTGTAGCGACCCCGAAGTTATACGGCTCTCCGCTCAGCAGCTCATCGATTAAATACATCAGGTACCCCGTAATCCGGAGGCTCTTCTTTCTGATGTTCTCGATACCTGCCTCCCTGATCAGCCTCAGGCTGCCCTCCACCGGTGCCGAGGATAGCATGGTGGTCGTCCCGATCTGCCAAGCCGCCGCGGTCCGAGCCGGGTCGAACTCCGTGCGCATCTCGAACATCGTGGAGCGATCGTTGCCGAACCAGCCTGCCAGCCCCGGCATTACGCCGAAGTGCCTCTTATTCACGTAGAGGCTGCCCGTGCACCCAGGGCCGCCGTTCACGTACTTGTAGTTACACCAGAAAGCGAAGTCCGTGCCCCACTCGCTGAAGTGGTGAGGGACCACGCCGGCGCTGTGGCTGCAGTCGAAGCCGATGACGATGCCACGCCTATGAGCCTCCTCAGTGAGCCGTTTCATGTCCAGAAGCTGGCCGCTCCTGTAGTAGACGCTGGGCAGCAGCACAAGCTGCACCTCATCGGTCATCGCCTCGTCTATGTCGTCCTCCTCCACGACGAGGCCGTCCCTGCTTCTCACCAGCACCAGGTCCTCGTCGGGGTCCCCGCCCCTTAGCCTAACCTGGGCCGACAGCGCGTAAAGGTCGCTCGGGAAGTTCAGCTCGTCGGCGAGAATTTTTCTCCTCTTCCCCTCTGGCCTGTAAAACGTGGCGAGCAGGGCGTGCAGGTTAACAGTCGTCCCTCCTGTGACCACAAGCTCATCGGGTTCGGCGCCCACGAGGGGCGCCTGAAGCTCACCCAGCTTCTCAGCGTAGCTTATCCACGGGATCTCGGCGCCGGACCACCCCTTGATGGCGAGGGTCTTCCACTCGTTGAACACCCTCATCAGCGTCCTCTCGGCGTCGACGCTCATCAGTCCTAGGCTGTTGCCGTCCATGTAGATACAGTCCGGAAGCCCGTAGAAACGCTCCTTGAACCCGCCCAGCGGGTCCTCCGCGTCGAGCCTCAGCGCGTAGTCTTCACCAAGCTCGTAAGCCATGCAATAACCACGGATACACGTCGCCCGTATGAGGCTTTAAGGCTGCTGAGAGCTAAGAAGCCCCCCGAAGGATCTGTGCCCTCCCAGCACGATGAGGTTCGCGTCGATCACCTCGTCGCCGCGCTTGAACGTGGTCTCGAAGACGACGCTCGTGTCAGAGAGCAGGGTCTGTTTCACTAGGAACTGCTCCAGTAGGCTGTCGAAGAAGTCCACCATCATCTGAGGTGGAGTAGGTACCATCTTCACCCCCGTGGCGTCGCTCATCGCCGACATGAAGCTCCCGATAACGATGTTTGCCATCTCTTTCAACGCGTCCTCGACGAGCTCGGGGCCGGCATCGGCTCCCCCTAGCATCAACCCTGCGAAGGTCTCGCCCTCGTCGCGTTCAAGCGCCAGTATGAAGTCGGTGCACTCCTCTTGGAGATCCATGAACAGCCCGACAGTGACCTGCCCCGACTTGTCGTAGAGCCCCTGCACCTTATGAGGCGGCAGGATGTGGACACCCGAGATGTTGATGCCGATAGGCATGTTCAGCATCGTGGAAAGCGCGTCGGCGGCCCTGTCTGCGCCGCATTCGCCAACCTTAAGGAGGTAATCTACGTCGGCTGATTCAACGTCTACGCTCATGGCCAGTCCCCGGAATGGATTCTCAACCTAGAGAACCCTTATAATCAGATGCGTGGAGACGGCGCCTACAGCCTAGTCGAGCAGGGTCACCGTGACGGCCTCGCCCTCCTTCACAGTGTCGACGCCCACGGGGAGTATGACGTACCCGTCTGCGTGGGTCATGCTGGTGATGTCGCCACTCTGCTTATACACCCTGTAGGCCTTCCCGGCGTCGAGGCGCACCGTGACGAATTGCTCCCGGTCCGACCTGGAAACCATCCTGTGCCCCATGACTACCGTGACCTCCCTCCTCTCTCTCGGCTGCAGCCGCGCCATCAGCCTGATCGCGGGCACTAGGAACACGTAGCTGTTGTTGAGGCAACTCGTCGGGTAGCCAGGCATCCCAAAGACGGGAGTTCCATCTACCTCGCCGAAGAGCGTGGGCTTCCCCGGCTTAACCCTGACGCCGTGGAAGTACACCGTCCCAAGTTTCTCCATAACCTCGCCGAACAGGTCCTTGACGCCGACGCTGCTGCCTCCGCTGAACACCCCGGCGTCGTACCCGGAGGCGTCCCTGACGGCCGCCTCGATAGACGAGGCGTCGTCCATCATGATCCCCCTCTTCACCGGGACCCCGCCGTTTGCGCCGATTACAGACCCGAGAGTGAAGCTGTTCACGTCGTATATCTGCCCCGGCTCAAGAGGCGTACCCTGCGGCACGATCTCCGGCCCCGAGGAGTAGATGGCGACCCGGGGCTTGGCGTAAACCTCGACGCCCTCGTAACCCAGGGCGGCGAGGGCGCCCACCATCCCGGGGGTAACAGTCACGCCTGCCTCGAGAACCTTGTCCCCTTTCTTCATGTCCTCGCCCGCGGGAGCCATGTTCCTGCCGGCCTCCACCTGCCTATAGACGATCACCTCGCCCATGTCCAGCTTCGTGTGCTCGACCATTACGACGGCGTCGCTGCCTCTGGGCATGGGGCTGCCCGTGGCGATCTCGAGGCACCCTCTGGCGCCGACCTGGCCCCTGTAGACCTCGCCTGTGTGCTGGGCTCCGATGAGCCTGAGGCGGACGGGGCTGTCCTTTGAGGCCCCCGCCGTGTCGTGTGCCTTCACCGCGTAGCCGTCCATGGAGGCTCTGTCGAAGGGCGGTACGTCGAACCCTGCGACGACGTCGACCGCCAGCACCCTGCCTAGAGCCTCATCGAGGGCGACCTTTTCTATCTTCTCTATAGAGTTGACGTGGCTCATGATGATCCTCATGGCCGTCTCCCTGTCCGTGAGCTCCCCGAAAGGCTTCATACTCATCTTCTATCCAGCTCCCAGAGCATATGTCCGACACCCGGCAGAATTATCTTACTGAGCGCCGTCGCTACGGCCCCCCTAGAACCGGGCAGGCAGAACACGATCTTGTCCCCTACCACCGCCGCCGTTGCGCGGCTCCACACGCCGGGCAGCCCGATCTCCTCGACGCTGAGACGCCTGAAGTGCTCCCCGAAGCCGGGCAGCTCCCGGTCGAAGAGCCCGCAGGCGGCGTCGACGGTCTTGTCCTTTGCGCCCATACCTGTGCCGCCGCTGGTCACTATGACCCGTACCTCTCCGTCTGCAAGGGCAGTCTCCAGCCAGGCCCTGATCTCCCCCGCGTCGTTTGGGACGATACCATACTTTTTCACGCGGTGCCCACCTTCCTCGATCATAGTCACGGCCGCCTTTCCCGTCTTGTCCGTGTCAGGCGTCCTTGTGTCGCTCGTCACCAGAAACGCGAAAACCGTTCTGGCCTCCTGGTCACGTGGGTGGTCCCCCGGCATTACTCCTTCCTCTTCTCCGTTACACGGATGTCGGTGATGCGTGCGTCTGGGTATTGGCCGCCCTCGTTCTTCTCAAGGTACTTAACCATGTCCCAGACGTTGAGGAGAGCCACGGCGACCCCGGTGAGGGCCTCCATCTCTACGCCCGTCACATAGAGAGCCGCCACGGTGCACCTAGCCTCCACGTAGCTGTCGCCCAGCGTGAACGAGGTGTCCACTGAGCCGATGGGGATGGGGTGGCATAGCGGGATGAGGTCAGGCGTCCTCTTAACAGCCTGTATTGACGCGATCTCAGCGACCGTCAACGGGTCGCCCTTCTTGACTTCGCCTTTCCTGATGGCGTCGACGGTGCTCTTTTTTAGATGGATTCTGCCGACGGCCGTGGCTCTTCGGCGCACAGTTTCTTTCCCTGAAACGTCTATCATGTGTATGGGGTCTCTCTCACTCATGCCTGTCTCCCTCCACCCAGACCTCGCCATCTGGCGTGTACTCCTTCTTCCACAACGGCACCCTCGTCTTAAGCTCATCGATGACGTACATGCAGGCCTCGAAGCCTTCCCTGCGGTGCCCCGCCGAGACCGCTATGAACGCGATGTTATCACCCACCTCGAGGTCTCCGTACCTGTGGACCACAGCCACCTCGTGGACTCCGAACCGCTCCAGCGCCTCGCCGCGGATAGCCTCAAGCTGCTTCACAGCCATCCCCTCGTAGACCTCGACGCTCATCCTCTCTATGCGGCGGCCCTTAGACGTGTCCCTGACGGTGCCCAGGAAGCTGACGACGCAGCCGCTAGTTCCGCCCTTGACTGTCTCAAGGATGCCCTCGATGTCTATGTCCTCTCTTTGGACCTTGATCAACTCAACCACCGCTCACCGGCGGGAAGAAGGCTACGACGTCTCCTTCCCTTATCACCGTCTCGAGGGGCATGAACGCCCCGTTGACTGCTACGAGCACCTGTTCCCTCTTGGCTATCCGCTCGTAGAGGCCCTTCACGTGCTCCCTGATCCCCTGTACGTTGATGCCCTCCGGCACCTCGAGGGCTTCCTCCGTCTTCCCCGTCGCGTCCCTGAAGCTGGCGAAGTACCTCACGTCAACCCTCATCTTAATCCTTCCAGTAGGGCTCCCTTCTGGCGACGGCCTCCCTGAACGCCTCAACGAGCTTCTCCCTCGGCTCCCCGGCTCTCACGAGGCTTACGAGTGGGACAAGGTTGTCGTCCCTCATAAGGCATGACTTGAGGCGGCCATCGCTTGTGAGCCTCAGCCTTGTACAGTAGGCGCAGAACTTGCTGTTGTGCATGGGGCGAACGACCTCCACCTGGGCTCCGTCTCGGAGATGGTAGACCTTTCTCCTGTGGAGCTCCCGCTCAACGACTTTCTCGGAACGCTTTGCGAGCATCTCCTCGACGGGCACGAGGTCGTAGTGAAGCCTCTCGTAGTACTCGACGCCGTTCTCTAGCTCCTGGAACTCTATGAGCTGGAGCACGGTCCCTGTCTCCCTGCTGTAATCGATTAGGGACTGTATCTCACCGTCGTTCACTCCCTTCATGACTACCATGTTGAGCTTCACCGGCTCGAGACCGCATCTTTTTGCCTCCCTAATACCCGACTTGACGGCTTCCTCGTAGTCCCTGCCCGTTATCTCCTTGAAAGTTGACGGTTTCAGAGTGTGGAGGCTGATGTTGACCCGCCTGAGTCCGGACTCGTGCAACACGCACGCCTTCTCCTCCAGGAGGGCGGCGTTCGTCGTCATCGACACCTCCTCCAAGTAGGGGGCTATCCTTCTGACGATCTCCACGATGTCGTCCCGTATCAGGGGCTCCCCCCCGGTTAGCTTTACCTTCCTTATCCCGAGTTCGGCGGCGACCTCGACCACGGTCTCCAACTCATCGGGGGTGAGTTCTCCGTGGCTCCCGTGTTCGCCCTCCTGGTGGCAGAAGAAGCAGTTGAAGTTGCATCTCTGGGTGAGGCTGATCCTGAGGCTGTTCACTGGCCTCTTGTAGGGGTCGAC
This sequence comes from Candidatus Bathyarchaeota archaeon, assembly GCA_016934355.1. The sequence continues at coordinate 6,637 of JAFGTA010000170.1, forward strand.
GAGGGTGGGTTTCAGCGTTTTTCGCCTCTCCTATCTGCGGCGCGGGGCTTGAAAACTGTTATGCATGGCCGTATACTTCGGTGTCTTGGTGTGGATAATTTTATTACCTCGTAAACGCGATATGCATTGATAAACATGTCGAATAGTGTCCGGAGCATTATCGTAGTGGCACTCGTCGCGGTCATGGTATTGGCGGGCGGCTACTACGCGATGAACATGACCCAGCAGGAGGAGAATACACCCGTCACTCTCAAGGTTTTCCACGCCGGGAGCCTAGCCGTCCCGCTGGAGCAGATCAAGGCTACCTTCGAGGCGGATCACCCTAACGTGGAGGTCCAGCTTGAGCCTGCTGGGAGCGTCCAGTGTGTACAGAAGGTGACGGAGCTCGGCGAGTTGGCGGACGTGGTGGCTTCGGCCGACTACTCGCTGATACCGAGTATGATGATGCCTGATTACGCTAGTTGGTACATCGTATTCGCGAGGAACGAGATGACCGTTGCCTACGCGGAGACCAGCAGGTACTCGGACGAGATAACGGCGGAAAACTGGTATCAGATACTTGGGAGGCCTGACGTCAAATGGGGGTTCAGCAACCCCAACTTGGACCCATGCGGGTACAGGACGCCCATGGTGATCCAGTTAGCAGAGCTAGAGTACGACGACGACACGATTTTCGATACCCTCGTCCAGGATCACTGCGCGCTAACAGTGAGGGAGGAAGAAGGCGTGTACATCATAGACAGCAGCATGGAGGACCTGCAGCCTGACACGGACAAGATTAGCATTAGGGACAAGTCGGTTGAGCTGGTCAGCCTCGTCCAGTCGGGTGGGCTAGACTACGCCTTCGAGTACAGCAGCGTCGCGAAGCAGCACGGCTTGACTTACCTTGATCTACCAGCGTCTATAGACCTCAGCGACCTTGCCTACGAGGACACCTACACGCTCGTTAAGATTGAGAAGACCTCAGGTACTAGCACGGGGTCACCCATCGTCTACGGTGTCACCATACCAGCCGACGCACCCAACCCAGAGATGGCGGCCGAGTTCATCAAGTACATGATCAACGAGCAGGGTAACGCCGTATTCAGCGACCTCGGGCAGCCCCCAGTCACTCCTGGGATAGTCAGCGACATGGACGCCGTCCCCGAAACCCTCAAACAGTTCCTGAGTGAACAGGGTTAACATGAGCCTCGACGCCCGCAGGTACCCTCTATCCCTCTTTTTCTCAGTGATAGGATCACTGATCCTGCTGTTCACGGTCTTCACCCTGCTTAACATGGTGGCGAAGCAGTTACTGTTCGACCCTGCGGGCCTGGTGAATGCGGGAACCGACCCTTTCGTGCTCAAGTCCATCGGGCTGACCCTCTACGCCAGCTCACTCGCCACCTTCCTGACGATGATATTCGGGACGCCCCTCGCCTACGTGCTGGCGCGCCACGACTTCAGAGGCAAGAACCTGATTGAGTCCATCATAGACGTGCCCGTGATCATACCCCACAGCGTCGCCGGGATAGCGCTCTATGTCCTCCTGATGAGCAGGAGCCCAGTGGGGCAGCTGTTCGCGGGCATCGGCGTCGTCTTCGAGGACCACCTCGCGGGCATAGTCGCCGCCATGCTGTTCGTGAGCTCGTCACTCTTCATCAACGCGGCTCGCGAGGGCTTCCAGAGCGTTGACCCGAGGCTGGAGCGCGTAGCCAGGACTCTGGGCGCCAGCCAGCGGCAGGCGTTCTTCAGGATTACGCTGCCTCTGGCCGCTAGGCACCTGTTATCGGGGGCCATCCTGAGCTGGGCGAGGGGGATAAGCGAGTTCGGAGCCGTCGTCATGATCGCCTTCTACCCGATGATCGCCCCGGTGCTCATCTACTACAGGTTCACCACTACGGGCCTCAGGGGAAGCCAGCCGATCGCCGTCCTCCTCATAATCATCTGCCTCACGGTGTTCATAGCCCTCAGGGTGTACTCTCGGAGGTGGGAGAGGAAGTGATCAGCTTCCGCGACGTGAGCCACGACTGGGGCGGATTCAGCCTGAAGAACGTGAGCTTCACAGTCGAGAAGGGAGAGTACTTCGTCATCCTCGGCCCTACGGGGGCAGGGAAAACCCTCCTCCTTGAGACTGTCGCCGGCTTCTACGTGCCAAAGGAGGGAAAGATACTCCTCCGGGGCTTAGACTGCGCCGACGCGCTCCCTGAGCAGCGGGGTGTCGGCTTCGTGTACCAGGATTATGCGTTGTTTCCACACATGACCGTCGAGGAGAACATCCGCTTCGGCTTGGAGATGAAGAAGGTGGAGGAGACCGAGGCTGAGAGGAGAGTCGAGTCACTTCTGGGCATGCTCTCTATCGAGTCTCTTAGAGACAGGTACCCTGAGACCCTGTCCGGCGGAGAGAGACAGCGTGTAGCCATCGCTAGGGCTCTGGTGATCGAGCCGGATATACTGTTGCTGGATGAGCCGCTCAGTGCCTTGGACACCCGTACCCGGGAGTCACTTCGGGACGAGCTTAAGAGGATACACAAGGCTAAGGGTATAACCACGCTGCACGTGACTCACGACCAGTCGGAGGCTCTACTGTTGGCTGACAGTGTTGCAGTGATTATGGACGGTGAGGTGGCTCAGCTGGGCACCCCCGAGAAGGTCTTCAACTATCCCGTTTCCGCGGCTGTCGCGGACTTCGTGGGCGTCGAGAACGTCATCGCGGGAACCGTGACGGGAAACGTCGACGGCGTCGCGTCTGTCGAGTTCGACGGCTACACTTTGAAGGCGGTCTCGGAGATTGAGAAGGGGGAGGTCTATGCGTTCCTCAGACCCGAGAATGTCATACTGAGCGAAGCGCCGATAGATACCAGCGCGAGGAACGTGTTAGAGAGCACCGTGGCCAAGGTGACGCAGCTCGGCTCCATTTACCAGGTGCATATGAACACGGGGCTGAGCGCGGTAGTAACAAAACAGTCCGTCGAGGAGCTTGGGCTCTCACCGGATGTTCGCATCTATGCTTCCTTCAAGGCAACGGCTGTCCATCTAATCAGACGTGACTAATTGATCAATCAGGAGGCTGGAGTAGTATCGAGCAGCCGAGTGAACCCTATAATCCCCAGTCTACCGGTCTTCCTTGATCTTCTGTTCAAGTGTCTTGAGTTCGCCGTGCTCACTAATCCTGATCTTCGTGTTCAGCCGTACCGGGATACCCACCTGGCGGAAGAACCCCATGAGGCTGGCGCCATCGATGTGGTCCACGATCTTACCCTGCCTGATGGCGTCGACGAGCATATCCTCCACCTTGGGCATGACCTGGGGGTACTGCTGTACGGCGGCGTCCCAGACCTCCCACGCCCTGTTCTGGAAGTATCTGTCGAGGAGTTCCCTGTTTGTGGGCTCCTTGACGGGCTCCGGCTTGGTCTCCTTCTTCTTAACCTGGTTCAACAGGAACTTTCGCTGCATCTCCTGCAGCCGCTTCTGCTTAAGTCGCTCCAGCTCGTCGTCCATCAGTGTCAGCCTGCGAGAAATATGCGAGGGTCATCCGATTTATTCTTTCCTGAGCCTCAGGGCTTCAGGCTGCTGATCCTGATGCTGTTAAGGATGACAAGCAGCGCCAGCCCCACGTCACCGAGGATCACCGACATCCATAGGCTGATTGTGCCCATCGTCGCGAGGACGACGATAGCCAGCTTCACGAGGAGGCTCACCGATATGTTCTCCTTCACCCTGCGGAGGGTGACCTTGCTCAGCCTCTGGACGTAACCGATCTTCGTGAGGTCGTCCTCAAGCAGCACGATGTCCGCGGTCTCCAAGGCGATGTCGCTCCCAAGCCCGCCCATCGCTACGCCGACGTCCGCCGCGGCCAACGCCGGGGCGTCGTTCACGCCGTCGCCGACCATGACGACGGGACCGTGCCTCTTCAGGCTCTCAATCGTCCCGACCTTCTCGTCAGGTAACAGGTTCGCGTGGTAGCCGTTGAACCCAAGCTGGGCGGCGATGGCCGCGGCCGTGGTTTCGTTGTCGCCTGTGAGCATCTCCACCTTCATCCCGCTGGAGCGAAGAGCCTCCACCGTCTCACGGGCCCCGGCCCGCCTCTGGTCCATGAGGCTGATTAAGCCGATTATCTCCGTGTCCCGTGCAACCATCACAGTCGTCTTGCCCTCCATGTCAAGCTGCCTCAACAGGCCGTCAGGGTAAGTGAGGTCCAGCTCAGTGAAGAGCCTCTGGCTCCCGATACGGTAGGTGACACCATCGATGACGGCCTCTACTCCCTTCCCTGTGCGGCTGATGAACTCAGATACTTCGAAGAGATCAACGGCCTCCGCTAGGGCGAGCTCTTTTATCGCCTCCGCGATGGGGTGTCTGCTCTTCTCTTCAAGGCTCGCCGCTATACCGAGGAGCCTACGCCTCTCCACGCCCCTCGGCTTTATATCCGTCACCCTGAGCCTTCCTTGGGTCAATGTGCCGGTCTTGTCGAACGCGAACACCTTTGCGTCACTCATCGACTCTATGTAGGTACTGCCCTTCACGAGGACGCCGTTCCTGCTTGCGCTCGTTATCGCGGAGACCATCGCGACGGGTGTGGCTATGGTCAATGCACAGGGGCAGCCGATGACCAGAAGCACAAGACCATTATAAACCGAGGGTATAAGCGGCGCATTGAGCAGAATCGGTGGAGCGACCGCTATGACGGCTGCCAGTGTGATTATGAGTGGAGTGTAGTACCGCGCGAACCTGTTAACAATGGTCTCCGTCGGGCTTCTGCTATCCTCTGCCTCATGTACCATTCGCAGGATGCTGGCCAGCATCGTCTCGGAGGCTTGCCGCGTCGTCTTTACGGCGAGGAACCCGTCGAGGTTGATGGTCCCTGCGAAGACCTCGTCTAAGTAGCCCTTTGGCACCGGGACGGACTCGCCCGTGATGGTGGACTGGTCCACTGTCGTGTTACCGTCTACCACGACGCCGTCTAGGGGCAGCCGATCCCCGGGTTTAACTATGAATACCTGGCCCGGCAGAACCTGCTCCACGAGGACGGAAACCTCGTCCTCCCCGTCAAGTATCGTGGCGACCTCGGGTCTGAGCTCCATCAGCGCCTCGATGGCGTGCCTCGCCCTGTCAGACGCCATGACCTCAAGCCTCAGCGAGATATCCTTAAGGAAGACGACGAGGGCCCCTTCCTCGAACTCGCCTATCAGGGCTGCCCCTACAGCCGCTATGGTGACGAGGAGGTCTATCCCTACTTTTCCTTTGAGGAGCCCCTTGAACCCGCCTAACGCCATAGGGTACCCCGTGACAACCATCGCCGATACGAGGAGCAGCCTCGGTATGAGCCCGCCGAATCCAAGGAAAGGCAGCGCGATACCCAGAGCTATGGCCACGCCGGATAACACCAGCACCTCCAGTCCTCTGCCTGCGCGGCTGTGGTCGTGGTCATGCCCGCACGAGGCACATGAACCGTCGTGGCTGTTTTCACACGAAGTACAGGCGATGCCCGGTCCAGTGCTGCAACTTGTGCAGGCGTGCGGCTCCTCATGATTGTGGCCGCAGTCGCAGGACTCCTCATGGCAGTGGTGTTCGTCGTGATCGTGGTGGTCTTTCAACGCGGCTCACCGACTTCTCACTTTCCCCTGAGCTAAGGTTTATTAATGTAATGCTAGGAAAACGCCTGTTTTTATTAAAATTTATTAACTTAAAGGCATATTTTTAATAACATGACTGTTATCAGTGCAAGCCTCACGCCGGAGCTCCTAGATAGGTTGGACGAGTTCGTGAAGAAGTCAGGGTTCTCCAGCAGGTCGGAGGCGCTGAGGCTGGCGGTCCGGGACAGTCTCAGCCAGTTCGATCACCAGAGCAGGCAACGCGGCCAGGTGCTGTCGACCGTTACCATCATAAGCGAGACCGAGCGTGAGCCAAGCCACCTGGGTTTGATGAATCTCCGCAACGGGTTCGACAACATAATCTTCGGGAATATGCATTTCCACATCGAGGAGGGGCTCTGTGTAGAGATATTCCTGGTGAAGGGGGACGCCGGCGTCGTGATGGACTTCGTGTCGAAGGCTAAGACCGTGAGGGGCGTCGTCGAGGTCAACCACACCGTCACGCCGCTGCCCCGGTGACACGGCTATTCTTTTAACCGGTCATAGACCCTCTATTCAACAATGTCAAATAAGCCTGCTTTCAACGTCCTTGGGAGGGACACCCCGAGGCAGGACGGCGTAGCCAAGGTCACAGGCCGAGAGAAGTACGCCTCAGACCTCTCACTCCCGAACATGCTTCACGCTAGGGTGCTGAAGAGCCCCTACGCCCACGCACGGGTGAAGAAAATCGACACAAGCGCCGTGAACGACCCCACGGTCGTGACGCTGACGCCCGGGGAGGTGCCGGACATCAGGTTCTGCCCACGCCTCGTAAGCACCCCCGACTCCACCTACAAGGACTGGAGGGTGCTGACCGACAAGCCCCGGTACGTGGGTGAGGCCGTCGCCGCGGTCGCCGCGGAGTCCGAGGAGGAGGCGCAGAGAGCCCTCGAATCCATAGACGTCGAGTACGAGGGCCTCACAGCGGTGTTCGACGCCTTGGAGTCGATGGAGCCGGGCGTCGAGCCCATCCACGACACCATCGAGCTGGACGACAAGGTCCTAAAGGTCGAGAACAACATCGGCTGCCAGATGGAGATAGAGGAGGGAGACACCACCGAGGGCTTCAAGCGGGCAGTCCACATCGTGGACCGCACCTACAGGACCAACAGGCGGTACCACATCCAGATGGAGACTAAGTCGGTGCTCGTCCGCCCCGAGCCCGACGGCGGTGTCACAGTCTGGAGCACGACGCAGACTCTGCACAACACGAGGATACTGCTTCACGAGATATTCGGCATCCCCATGGGCAAGATAAGGGTAGTTAAGGTGCCTCTCGGCGGCAGCTTCGGGTCCAGCATCCAGGTGAACCCCGTGGTCCCCATCGCGGTGGCACTCGCGTTGAAGGCCCGTAGACCCGTCCGGCTCAGCTACACGCGGGAGGAGGACCTCCACGACCACAGCAGCTACCAGATGGTATTCAGGCTCAAGCTGGGCGCCGACGAGGAGGGAAAGCTCGTGGCGGGGCACCTGGACGCGTGGCTTGACATCGGCGGACACCAGATACAGGCGTACCCTCTGCTGGGCTGCGTCGTGGGGTGGTGGGTGAGCCTCTACAAGCTTCCGGCCAAGAGCTACGTCGGTAAGGCGGTGTACACCAACAAGGTGCCCGCCTGCGCCTTCCGCGGCTACGGGAACCCCCAGATAACGTGGGCCGTCGAGACCCTGATGGACGAGCTCGCCGAGAAGGTGGGCGTGGACCCACTCGACTTCAGGCTCCAGAACTACATCGGCGAGGGAGACCTCTTCTGGGGGCAGGGCCCGTCCGTCAAGTCCGTTATCCAGAGCTGCGGCGTCGAGGAGATACTCACAAGGGGCTCCGAGATGGTGGACTGGTACAACAGGCCGAGGCATCAGGATCAGAAGGGGCGGACCCGCCGAGGCATCGGCATGGGCCGAGGCTACCACACGAGCAGCGCCGGCGCCCCGGTCCCTGGCACCGTAATAGACTTCGGCGGCGCCATGGTGAAGCTCAACGAGGACGGCACATTCGACTACGTGTCGGCCCTCATGGACCACGGCGGAGGCACTATGGACGCCAACGCCAAGATCATTGCGGAGGAACTGGGTGTCCCCTACTACAAGGTGAACATAGTCAGCGCAGACACGGGCACCACCGTCTACGATGTATGTACCCACGCCTCGCGGGGTATCTACAGCGGCGGAGGAGCCGCCCTCAAGGTAGCCCACCAGGTAAAGGAGAAGATACGAGAGCAGGCAGGTAAGCAGCTGGACGCGTATCCCCACGCCCTGAAATTCAGATACGACCAGCAGAGGGAACAGGCAGTCGTATACGCCGAAGGCATAGAGGGCAGGGAGATCACCTACAAGGAATTGGCGTACACGATGCGCCACAAGAACCTCGGCACCATAGCCGCCGTGGACAGCTACAGGCAGCCAAGCTGCCCGCCCCACTTCACAGGCTACTTCATAGAGGTCGAGGTGGACACCTGGACAGGCAA
>JAFGTA010000171.1 GCA_016934355.1 Candidatus Bathyarchaeota archaeon
GACGGCGAGGGCAACGCCTGCAGCTTCATCAACAGCAACTACAGGGGCTTCGGCACCGGCATCATCCCCCGAGGCTGCGGCTTCACACTGCAGAACCGGGGATATGGGTTCAGCCTCGACCCCGAGCACCCAAACAGGCTGCAGCCGGGGAAGCGGCCATACCACACCATCATCCCCGGGATGGCGACGATGGACGGCGAGCTGTACGCGCCTTTCGGCGTCATGGGCGGCTTCATGCAGCCTCAGGGGCACACCCAGGTCGTCGTCAACATGGTGGACTACGGCATGGACCCGCAGGAGGCGCTGGACGCGCCTCGGTTCTGCATTATGGATGGTACAAGCGGCGGCAAGGTGTATCTGGAGGACGCCGTAGGCGTCGAGGTGATGAGCGGGCTCGCCGCCATGGGCCACGAGGTGGTCCCGGCGTCCGGTTGGCGCAGGGGGTCGTTCGGCAGAGGACAGATCATACGCAGGGACCCCGAATCAGGGGTGCTGACGGCCGGCTCCGACCCGAGGGCTGACGGCTGCGCCGTAGGCTGGTAGCCTACCCGAGCCCAGCTTCACTCTTCTCTTCTTCTAGGAACCTCTCGACCCCGGCTTCTCTGAGCCTGTACGAGTTGGTTATCATGTCGCCTTGAAGCCTGTCACAGGGGAACTCGCCGCACATATAGCAGTGCTGCAGCCCCCTCTCGACGCAGCAGTCCCGTATGCCGCAGGTGGTGAGCCCGCCTCCGGAGCGACACCCGACGCAGTCCCGGCTCGCGAACCAGCTCAGCACCTGCTGGAAACCGGGGTACTCGTCCAGCACGGGGAAACGGGTCTCCATCCTCGGCGTGTACCGCTCATAGTCCTGCAGACGGTCCCTGAGGAGCCGCGCCGTGGAGCCTATCTCCCCCTCCAGGTAGAAGGCGCATCTTGTGCACACTAATCCGCAGAACCCGAGGGAGTCTTCACCGTTCATTGATTATTGAAGGCAACTGTACCAAGATAAATAGTGTAGATTTCACTGGGTCGATGGCGAGTAACTTGGACTATGTTTAGGGGGCATGATGTGTTCTTCCCAGTCGGACCTTAGTAGCCCGTAGACCAGCTCGTCCCGGCGTCTGCCGCCATAGAAGTACTTCTCCCGTAGCAGCCCCTCCCTCATGAAGCCGAGCCTCTCGATAAGGTTCACTGAGCGCTTGTTCTCAGGGTCGATGGTCGCCTCGATCCTGTTGAGCCCCATCTCCGCGAAGCCGTAGCGGACAAGCTCACGCGCTGCCTCCGTCATGTACCCCCTGCCCCAGTGCTCCCTGAGCAGGTCGTACCCGAGCTCCGCCCTCCCGTCCCTCCCGCTGAAGCCGTGGAGCCCCAGCGTACCGATGGGCTCACCCGTCTCTCGGAGGACGATGGCTACTCTGAACCTGTCCTCGTGCCCTGGTGCCATGAACGCCTCGTAGAGCCTCTTCGCCTCCTCCAGGCTCCCGACGTCCCCGTAGCTGCTGTACTCGTTAGTCTCGTGCCTGCCGAACAGCTCGTAGATGAAGCCTATGTCGTCCTCGGTCATCGGCCTCAGAGCAAGTCTCTCGGTAGTAAGCAGCGGCGTCTCCAACAAATCACTCCTAACAGAATAAGTGCAGCCTGATGATAACGATAACCCCATTTTCCGGTCTGACCTGCTACAAACAATCAATAAGCCTCAGCTACTCGGCATAGCAGCGCCTCCAAACGAGTCGTCAAACGGCGGGGACCTGCACATGCTGATGGTGAGGAGCCTCAGGGAGTTCGTGAACAGGCTGTGACACCCATCCAGGCGAGGCGGTTTTACGGTCTATCCTTCTATCTGGAACTCTATCCAAAACATGTTTGTCTGCTCTTCGAGGTGGGTGATCTGCTTCCCTATCCGATACCTGCCTTCGCCTAACCTTCTGAGGTTAACGATCTGCCTATACGTCTCACCGGGGGCTAACACTTTAGCAGCTGCATCATACCCCGAGTCGGTTGAATCGGTGTTCAACTCACGCCAATATCCGCCGGTCCAGACCTGAATCCTGCAATCGACGTCAACAAGGATGCTATCCCCGTAGACGTTTTGAATGGTCAAGACTAGGACGTCGTCAAGATCGTAGACCTCTCTGTCTATACTCAGAACCTGTTCATCGTTTAACCTAGTTAACCTCGTGTAGGACGAAGCCAAGATAATGAGAGCCATTGCCGCGACAGTTACTCCGTAGATTCTGATGTACGTATGATTCATCATCATAATGTGTTATAGACAAAGAACTTATTGTTTGGACGGCTAATTGACATCGATCAAAAAATAAAACCAAGATGTTGTCACCATATAATCATGCGAAACGATGACCGTTATCTCCTGCTACTCAGTATGTGCCTCGTCTTCCTTACCCTAACGATATCCTACAGCGTATGGTTTCACACCGGTTCACCGCCTCAGCTCTACACGAGCGAAGAGCTCTCAGGGATCGTAATCCACAGAGAAGGAGCCCAGATCTGGCTAAGGTTAACCACGCCAGACTAGGTGAACAATGTCTCGATAGGCGAGATAGAGGCTTACCGTGTTCTTGACAAGTACGCGGATGACTTCGACATCGGCGACCTGCTGAAAGGAAAACTGCTCGGCAACAAGACCATCAGCCACGAGCCCGGTGTACCGTTTTTCGAGCATGATTGGGATTACGGGTTCGTGAATAGGGGAGACCTGCTGTTATTCGGAGGGGCTAGGATCACCCGGGAGCTAAATGACCCTTATCCAGTTCTTCGTTTCAGCATAAAGAACCTCGGGGGGAAAGAGGTTACAGCCGTACGAGCCAAGATAAACGAGTTTGAGCTGCCTTACACGTTCGGTGTGTCAACCGAGTCTCCTATAGAACCTTCCAAACACTCAACCATGTCCCGTTACACGTCTTGGTATGACCCGGAGACGGGAAACGTCACAGGCTACATCCCGTCAGATGGCGAGGAGTACCTGGTTGAGGTAACAGTGAAGTTCGATGACTACTCGACCCAGGTCTTCAACCGAACAAACATCTTCGAAACTGAAAAAGGGTGTTCCATCGCCACTGTGGTTGGTTCGGAGCGCGTCTACTTCAGGGAGCCCGATCTCTTAAGCCTTGGATTGAGTAAGGGCGGCTCCGTGAGCCTCAGTTTCCGTAACGTGTGGTGTGTTGACTCGCTTCAGGAGATAGACCGCCTAGCACTTTACATCGATAATAGAATAGCATGGGACGAAGAAATCCACATAAAACCAACCAAATATTTCGCAGTCACGGTACACATACCCTTCGACATAGTCTCAGGACAGAAATATGACGTAACCTTGGTGGCTCACTCAACTACAGGACTCAACTCGACGTACACGGTGCCGACTCTATGCCAATTCCATAGAATAAAGTGAATCCGCCGTGAGAGTACTCACACCCAGCCACGCCAGCTGATAGGCTACGCTAAGTTGATACAACTCTTAAAAGTTGAGGAAACGCTCCACCGGCTTCTGGCTGTGCATCTCCCCTTTCATGCCCGGGAAAAGCCATCAACCCTGCCGTACAACAACAGAAACTCGCTCCCCTTAAGACCCACTAGGGATACTTCAGAACATAGCCTATCGATTCTACCAAGCTTAGCGGCGCCTCCAGACGAGCCTGCAGACGCCGTCCCTGCTGAAAGTCTTCTCACGGGTCACGGTCCACGCGGGGTTGAAACCAGCCCAGAACGCGTCGTCCGTGACGCCGCAGTAGATGTCCCCCAGCTCCTCCGCCCTGGCGCCGAGACGTGCGAAGCCATCACCCAGCGGGCAGTAGCTGTACTCGACTACCTTAACATCAGGCTCATCCACGACGACGCCTCCATCCCACGCCAACGCGTACAGGAGGCCGTTCTCGTCCCTGTGGTTCCGCCAAGTGTTCTCGACGCCTCTATCCTCGTAGCTCTTCCGGGCGTCTTCCCCCGAGTCGCGGCTCATCTCCCAGACGGCGTCCCTCGCCGCCTCTCTACCCTCGTCCTCACCGAGGCGCTCTATGAGTGTCTCAGCCATGTAGACGAAGACCTTGGCGCGGCTCGCCTCGAATCCCTTTATAATGTCTCTTCGGCTCAACGGCTCCATGATGCCTACTTGAGCCCAACCAGAATATAGGCTATGCCTTGGGCAGCGGAGCCGCCGACAGCTTCTCCTTCCTCTCCGCGAGGCACAGGGGGCACTTCAGCTGCCCGTCGTATCCGCTCGGGTAGTTCTCGACGACGCCGTGCACAGGGCAGCGGAACCTGTAGAAGGGGAGCTCGCCGCTCCAGTCCTCGTGGCGCCTGTGACCGACGTAGACGTGCCCTTCCAGCATTACCTTAAGCCTGTTAAGCAGCTTGATCCTGGAGTCCATGACTGTTCCCGCGTGAAGAACGGGGGCATTGGCCATATGAATCCGAGTCTGTATCCACTGCCTACACAATACATGGAACAGTGATCCATTAACCCACGTTTAATTGGAAAGAGTCTTTAACAGGCTTGAATAAGATTCAGTGTCCAAAATGACGGGGTTCGTTGACGTAGCCGACATACTGGCGGGCAAGGTCGAGGACGGAGCGGAGGCCAAGGTCCGCGGCTGGATATACACGAGCAGGAGCAGCGGAGGCATCCAGTTCCTGGAGCTGAGAGACGGGTCAGGAGTACTCCAGTGCACACTAAATAAGCGCAGCGTCGACGAAGAGACGTTCAACAGCGTCGAGAAGTACCCCCTGGAGACGTCCCTGGAGCTGAAGGGAGTCGCAAAGAAGGACGACCGCGCCCCGGGGGGCTGGGAGCTCCGCGTCAAAGCCGTAGGCGCCGTCTACGAGGCAAAGCCAGACTACCCCATAGTCAAGAAGGAGCAGGGCCTCGAGTTCCTCATGGACAACAGGCACCTCTACATCCGTGAACCCAAGCTCCAGAACATATTCCAGATCAGGGCCAAGTTCCTTGAAGCCGCCCGAGACTGGTTCAGGGACAAAGGGTACACCGAGGTGCACACTCCCATGTTCATGACAGCCAGCGTCGAGGGAGGCAGCACGCTGTTCAGCGTCGAGTACTTCGACAAGAAGGGCGTCTACCTGAGCCAGAGCTGGCAGCTCTACGC
>JAFGTA010000172.1 GCA_016934355.1 Candidatus Bathyarchaeota archaeon
CACCTCCCTCATTGAGGTTCAGGCTATACTGGATCGGGTTCACAAAGACGGGCCGCATATGTTCTTCAGCGAGAAGTGAGGCACAGAAAGCAATCAGATCGAAGTTTGAGAACCAGGTTAGCAGGCAAACATGTGCCCGCCCCCGCACCACGGCTACACATCTCACACATAAAGTTCATGGGAGAGCTGGAGGGTCCAGATAACCTAATATCTGCTCGGGAGCGGGTAGAACCATGCCCGGCATCCACATGAGGAGGAAGGACAAGGAGGTCACCGACCACGCTGAGCTCGTCAAGCCCCTGAAGGAGGCGGACTACGTCACGCTGGCCCTGTGCAGAGACAACGTCCCATACATAGCGACCCTGAGCCACGGCTACGACGAGGCCAACAAACGCATCTACTTCCACTGCGCCAGAGAGGGAAAGAAGGTGGACATCCTCCGGGACAACCCCGTCGTCTGGGGGCAGGCGCTGATCGACGGCGGGTACCAGCAGGGCAGCTGCGACCACCTGTACCACACCACCCAGTTCAATGGCGTCGTATCCTTCGTCGAGAACTACGAGGAGAAGAGGCGGGCGCTGGAGATCATGGTAAGGCAGCTCGACGACAACCCCGGGGACATCATTGAGAGACAGATGAAGCCGGGCAGCGTCTCAAAGGTGCACGTCGGCCGAATCGACATCGTTGAGATGACGGGTAAAAAGGCGGAAAAAATCATCGTATCGCTTTAGAGCCGTCTCAACTGGTGGCAGGGATCGCCGCCACGATCTTTTGAATGAAAGTCTTCATGAAGAGGAACCCCTCCGTATCCTCCAGTCTAGTCCTCTGGCTCTGTCTTCATGAACTCCCTGAGCAGGGTTGTGGCGAAACCGCCCTTGTGAAGCATGAAAGAAAGCTGGACCCCCCGGGGCGCCTCAGCCACCTCGATCCTGGGTATCAGCCTGCCCAGACGACGGGTACCGGTGACCCTCATACGCCTAAACGTCTCCAAGGACACCTCAGACTCCTCAAGTATCTCGGCTTCGAGGGCGGCTGCCTCGCCCAGCGGCTGGGACATCTTGTACCCGTACATTGGGGCCGTGAAACTGATCTCCTGGGCATCGTACCGGGGCTGCTCGGCCCCAGGGTCATTCACCCAGAATATGCCGCCCGTATCGTGCTTCTTCGCTATGTCGCCCAGCAGCAGCCTGCCGAAGAGGCCGCGCCTCACCCTCTCGGCCAGATATCTGTTGCACAGGTGACTCTGATACGCCGAGATCAGGAGCTTCCTGAGCCACCTGTCGGTGAAAGTCTTTCGCCCGTGAAGTATATCCCAGCCCTCCTGCACGTTCTTGCCGCCTCTCCCGGTTCTCTGCTCGCCGTAGTAGTTGGGCAGCCCCTTCAGGTGGATCACTTCAGTTATCCTCCTCGCGCTCTCGACGGCCAGGCTCGTGGGCATGCGTATGTCGGTGATCGTTACCTTGAACCTGTTACCTATGAGGTGGCCCGCCCTGAACTTGTTGCCGTGGAACTTGGCCCAGTTCACCTTGACGTCCAGGCTGCCCTCGATGAGTTCCACGGCGTCGCTGGGTCGCACGTCGTTCCTCTCGAAGAGCACGCTAAACGTCTGCGTGGTCACGGCGTACTTGTCCTTGAGCCCCGCGGTGCCTATGTTCTCGGGTCTGAGGCTGAAGAGCTCTGCCAGCTGGAGCTGCACGTCCCGGGTGGTCTGGTTCACCTTGGTTATGTTGACGTAGAGGTGGCTACCGACGCCCGAGGGCTCGTAGAGGGCAACCTCCTCGACCACGAAGTCCTCGGGGCGCGCCCTGATCCTGCCCCCTACACCCTCCAGTCCCTCGGTGATGTATGGGAGCGACAGGTCGAAGGGCGGCGGCTTCACCATTCTGTGATGTACCCCGCCTGGGTTATTGAAGTATTCGAAAAGGTTAACTCGCCCAGGGGGCGTGGCTCTGCGCCGTTGGCGTTCTTTCAACGACATCATGATAAGTCCTTGAAAGCGGTGTCTCTCCCCGTAGCATCATACCCGTTTTCCCATCAAGTTGAAGATACCAGTAACTCGGTGTTTTTTCGGGATAAGTTGTAATGGTGTAAATTTGTGTGATGGGGTGGTAGTATGTGGGTAGTTTATGGTTGTTGGCTTGCATGGCGTTGTGGAAAATTGGCCTAGAATCTCCTTTATACTTGAGTAGACTCAGATTAACAGCCAGTGTGTTGTTTTGGCCGGTTATAATCCCTCAGATTGGGAGCTTACGAAGAGACTGTTAAGCTACATGAAGCCCTTTATGGGTGTCTTCATCGGGATAGTGCTTACCGCTTTTGGGAGACACGGCATTTTCGCGTTAATTGCGCCGCTCATCGTTGCACTGATAATTGACTATGTTCTGGTGCCTGTTCCGGGTAACACCCACTGGTTCATCGAGTTGGTGAAAAACTGGACGGGTGTAACGGATCCGACCGGACTTCTACTCATTCTATGCGGCATCATAGTCGCACTGGCCATGATACGAGGCGTCTTCCACGTGGTTCACATCACGTTACGTGCCACGCTGAGCCAAAACATACTGCGTGTGATGAGGCGAGACTTCTACTACGCCCTCATCAACAAGTCGTTCACATACCTCGATAAGGTGATGTCGGGGCAGATCATAAGCAGGGTCACCAGCGACTTGGGGGCCGTGGATCTGTTCTACAGTGAAACGGTGCGTGAGATATTCAGGCATGGGATGCAGTTCTTCTTCACGTTATACATACTCTACCTGATTGACCCCCGAATAACCCTGATCTGCTGCATCCCGCTCCCATTCATTTTCCTCAGCACCAATCTCTACTCAAGCAGGATAAGCAGCTACCTGAGCAGATCGAAAAACCAGTTCGGTGACCTGAACAACGTGCTGGTGGAAGGCATCGTAGGCCACAAGCTCATAAAGACCCATGGGATGGAAGACAGCTTCCTTGAGAGGTTC
Source organism: Candidatus Bathyarchaeota archaeon (assembly GCA_016934355.1). The sequence continues at coordinate 2,964 of JAFGTA010000172.1, forward strand.
AGCGATCAGAACAGGGGATACGTGGACACTAGCCTTCAGGCCGCGTTGATCCAGAACCTGTATGGCCCAAGCAGCGCATTCATGGTTGCCGTAGGCGTCGCCCTCATCATATTCTATGGAGGCCAAGAGGCATCCACGGGACGCTTAACTATCGGTGAGCTGGTGCTCTTTGGTACATACTTCGTCCAGCTCGTGGGGCCCATGAGGATGTTCGCCCGCCTGATCATGTTCTACAAGGATGCGATAGCCAGCGCGAGACGAGTCTTCGAGGTAATAGACGTCGGGGAGGACGTGAAAGAGGCTGCGAACCCAGTTAAGCTCAAGATAAACGGAGAAATCGAGTACAAGGACGTATCATTCGGATACGGCGAGGAAAAGGAGACGCTCCAGGACATAAACCTGAGGATAACGCCATCGGAGCAGGTGGCTCTCATGGGCTATGTGGGCTCAGGGAAGACTACTCTGGCGGAGCTTGTTCCCCGGTTCTATGACGTGTCATCTGGCTCTGTGATGATAGACGGGGTCGACGTGCGCGAGATAGGGCTCAAGAGTCTCCGCAGACAGGTTGGGATAGTGCTGCAGGATGTGTTCATCTTCTCGAATACCATCAAGGGAAACATCAGCTACGGTAAACCAGATGCCACCGATGAAGAGATCGTGGAGGCGGCCAAGGCGGCTCAGATCCATGAGTACATCATGACACTGCCGCAGGGCTATAAGACCGTGGTGGGGGAACGGGGAGTAACGTTGTCAGGGGGGCAACGCCAGAGGGTCTCGATAGCCAGAACATTGTTGACGGACCCAAGGATCTTGATACTGGATGACTCGACGAGCAACGTGGACGCCCATACAGAGGCGTTGATAAGGCTAGCCATAGAGAACCTCCGCGAAAACCGCACCGCGTTGATCATCACCCAGCGTGCGTCAACATGCGAGACAGCCGACAAAGTAGTCGTCATGGATAAAGGCAGGATAATAGCCCAGGGAAGACACAGAGAGTTGCTCAAGTCGAGCACCGAGTACAGGCTCCTCATCGAGTCACAGGCATTGAACATGGGCACCGGAGGCGACGACTGATGGCCGAGTACGTTGATAGATACGACATAGGGTCACTGGAGTCCACTGTCCGCAAGTATGGCGACCTTGAGATCGTTAAGAGGATCATAACGAAATACATGCTCAGGTACAAGGCGCTCGTAGGCTTGGAGCTTGTCCTCGTCTTCATGAAGATGATAACGGTTCTCGCCGGCCCCTACCTCTACAAGGTGGTGCTGGACGTCTACATAACCAAGACGCAGGCTCCCGGTGATGCGTGGTTAGCTGCTCTCATTCAACGTCTCACAATAAGCATCACAGGCACCTCGGAGCCCTCATACGTGAGTCTACTCCTAGTATCCGCGTTAATCTACACCGCCATCGCGTTGGTGCAGTGGGTGATCACGAGCACTCAGCAGTACTATGTCGAGAAGCTGGGACTTCTGGTCATCGCCGACATCAGATCGGACTTCTTCAGCCACATCAACAGCCTATCCCAGCGATTCTTCGAATACGGCAACACGGGTAGGCTGGTCTCACGGGTCACCAACGACGCCGAGGCGTTGAAGAAGATACTCTCGACGGGCGTCATCGGGCTGGTATCCGACCTGATAATGGCGATATCGGTGATACTGATCATGCTATACATCGACACTCAACTCACCCTAATCGCGTTACTGATCGCCCCGATTCTAGCCCTCACAAGCAGGGTGTTTCAGGGATGGATAAAGGAGGCCTGGAGAACCGCGAGGAGAAACGTGGCTTCACTCACAGGAAAGGTACAGGACCTGATGTATGGCGCAAAGCTCACAAAATCGCTTGTACAGGAGGATAGAAGCCTAAGGGAGTTCGACGCGGTAAACGAGCAGAACATGCAGACCCAGATACGGGCTGAGACCATCTCGGTAGCCTACAGCAGCGTAGCGACGGTTCTGGGCAGCGTAATGACTGCAGCCATATGGTACCTTGGCGGGGCAAAGGTTCTGGGCGCCACACACACCATCGGAGACCTCGTAGCATTCAGCAACTACTCCGAGACATTCTTCACACCCATACAGAACCTCGCCATGATGTACGGGGACATCCAGAGCGCGTTAGCGGGAGCCGAGAGAATATTCACCATCCTAGACCATGAGCCGGAGATACTGGAGAGTATTAACCCCGTCCATCTCGACGAGATGAAGGGCGAGATCAAGTTTGACGACGTCAGCTTCAGCTACATACCGGATCAACCTGTCCTAAAGCACATCAAACTAGACATCGAACCCGGTGAGAAGGTCGCCATATTTGGCCCAACCGGCTCAGGTAAATCCACAATAATCAACCTCCTGGGACGGTTCTACGACCCGGATGAGGGAA
>JAFGTA010000021.1 GCA_016934355.1 Candidatus Bathyarchaeota archaeon
CTACTCCGCGGCGCTGAGGCGTGCCCTCTCGGACGACGACAGGCGGGGGAAGGGTGATCGGGGCAGACGATACGTCTCCAGGGTTCACGAGGCCGGGAGGGTCGTGGGCCTCCACGCCAAGGAGTACGAGTCCCTCGGGTGACCGGGTTGAAGCTGGTGGTCTTCGGCGGGTGGTTCGGCTCCGGCAACCTCGGGGACGAGGCCATACTCATAGGGCTCAGGAACGTGCTGCGGCGCGCCATCCCCGGCGTCGAGATCACCGCCCTGTCCACGGACCCCGAGTACACCAAGAGGGTGTGCGGCGTGGAGGCTGTGAAGCTCCAGAGCCCCAGGAGCCTCGTCAGGAACAGAGAGCAGTACCTAACGGTATTCGACGAGGCCGACGGCTGCATCGTCTCCGGGGGGACGCCCATCTACGACTACGGGCACCTCTCCAGGGCGATACACATGGCGCTGCCGGTCCTCAAGGGGAAGAAACTGGTGTTCTTCGGCGTCGGAGCAAAGCCCCTGGAGTCCTTTAAGGGCAGGGAGGTAACCCGGCTGCTCCTCAGGGCCGCGTCACTCATCTCGACCCGGGACAACCCGTCAAGAGCCATACTTATGCAGCTCACAAGCGTCCCCATCATGGTTACAGGGGACAGCGCACTCCACATGGAGCCGGCGGAGGCGGAGGATCCCCGGGAGCCCACCGCGCTATTCTGCCCCCGGTTCCTGTCGGCCGAGTACAGGCGCAGCTACCACCAGCCCCTCACAGCCGCCGAGATGAACAAGACCAGGCACATGGTCGCCAGAACCGCGGATCACCTCGCCTCCCTAGGCTACAGGGTCCGGTTCGCCCCATTCCACGTGGCGCCCCAAGACGACGACAGGCTGGAGATCACCCGGGTAATGCGGCTCATGAAGAGCCGGAGCGCCGAGGAGATGCCGAGGCCGTCCTCGCCGGGTGACGCGCTGCTGCTCATGGGGTCAGCCAGTGTCGTGGTCGGGCTCAGGCTGCACTCGCTGGTGCTGGCGGCCCTCATGGGCGTCCCGGTGGCCAGCGTCGGCTACGACATCAAGATCGACGGCTTCATGGAACTGGCGGGCGCCGAGCAGTACCTCTGCCACCCCGGGGACGGGCTCGACGCGCTGAGCAAACGCGTTGACCGGCTCCTCGAGGATGGCGACGAGGCGAGACGTGCCATCGCTGACGGCGTCGAGAGGATGAGGCGCCGGATAAGCGGGGAGTCAGTTAAGGCGGCGAGGCTGCTTCAGGGCTAACGCTGTTTATAGAAGCTTCTCGCGGCGCCAGCTAGGAACACTGAGCCGATGACGAGCACCGTGTCCTCGTCGCCGGCGAGCTCCAGGGCCCTGGTGAACGCGGCTTTCTCGTCCTCTATTACCTCGTAGGGTCTGCCGTTCTTGGTGATCTCCTCGGCGATGAGCTCGGGGCTCGCAGCCCTGCCCATAACGCTGTGGGTGGTCACTATGAAGCGTTCGGTTACGGCGGCGATGTTCCTGATCATGCCAGGGATGTTCTTGTCGCTGGACATGCTGACCACCGCGACTATTCTCCCCGCGTCCACGTCTCTCTCAAGGGTTCTCCGCACAGCCTCGGTGGCTTCGGCGTCCTTGGCACAGTCAAGCACCACCGTGGGGCTGGTCCTGACGACCTCAAGCCTCGCGGGCCAGTAGACGCTCCTCAGCCCCTCGCGGACCGCTAGCTCGGGTACGTCGACCCCGTATAGGCTGAGCGCCTCCACGGCCGCCACCGCCGTCGAGGCGTTGGTGATCTGGTGCTCGCCGAGGAGAGGGATTGTGAGCCCTTTGTACGTCCTGCGGCTGCTCAGGTCGAAGGTCATGCCGGACATCTTGGCGCCTACCTTGCGGTATTCCGTGTCGTAGCCGACACGGGTTATCTCCGATCCCAGCTCCCGCGCCCGCTCGCTGAAGACATTGAACACGTCTTCGTCGCGGGTCGCCGTGACGAGGGGCCTCCCCCGCTTAATTATACCTGCCTTCTCGCCGGCGATCTCCGGGAGGGTGTCGCCCAGTATGTTGGTATGCTCGTAGCCGATGTTGGTGATCACCGAGACGAGGGGGTCCACAACGTTGGTGGCGTCCAGCCTTCCCCCCAGCCCGACCTCAACCACGGCGTAGTCCACCGCCTTTTCCCTGAAGTAGAGGAACGCCATGGCGGTGACGACATCGAAGAACCTGAGGGGCATGGATTCGGTGAGCCCCAGCATCTCCTCGAAGAGGGGCCTTATCTCGGTGAGGAGCCTCGCAGCGTCCTCCCGTGGTATGTCCACGTCGTCCACCTTGATCCTCTCGGTGAACTCCTCTAGGTGGGGGGACGTGAACAGCCCCACCTTCGCCCCCGTCGCCCCGAGGATGGAGGCGATCATGGCGGAGGTTGAGCCCTTGCCGTTGCTGCCGCCGACGTGGATTGACTTGAAGCTTTTCTGGGGGTCGCCCAGCAGTCTGAGTAGGTGCAGCGTGGGTTCGAGTGTCCTGTTTGGCCCGAACCTTCTCACGTTGTAGAGCCAGTCGAGTGCCTCGTCGTAGTTCACGGTGCCGCCGCTCCTTGCATCGACCGGCTAATGGTCCACGGGTAAATAAGCTGAGGGGGTAACTGTTACTTCTTTAGAGCCGCTCTCACCTTGGAGGCAGACCCTGTTGAGCCGAACGCCTTGATGAACACCCTTGCCTCGGCGTAGGCGATGGCCTCGATTGTGCACGTTGTCTCCTGGTCCAGTCCGTGGATGCGGTCGTAGAACTCCTTCAACGCGTACTTGACGTTCTGACCGAAGACGACGCTATCTGGTTTACCGGGGTTCTTGGGTCCGTAGTTCTCCAGGGTCCAGTCGTATATCTCCTTATACAGCTCCGGCTGGCACACCTTGAACGTGTCCAGAACGATGTTCTGCCAGAACGTGCCAACGTTGCCCTTTATGATGTCGCCCTTGGGGAACATGGTGTTGATGAGCTCCCTCGGGGTCCCGGTGATTCCGTGCTGGGCGATCCTGACGTGCAGATTGTTGTCACGGAGCGCTTTGGCTATGGCCTTGGTCTGAGGGATGTCGATGGACACCTGCTCAATCATTTTGCCGTGCTCGTCGTAGATGTTGCCGTGGGTCGAGCCGTTTGCGATGGCCAGCACCTGAGGGTACACCCCGTTCTCGTTCAACGCCTTCACGAAGGTGACAGCCTCCAAGGGGGACGTCAAGACGTGGCCGTGCTCGTTCTTCTTACCGATCTCCCCTACCTCGACTTCCAGTCCGAAGGGTTTACCGTTCATCCGGGACTCGATGTACTTCGCCAGCTCTGTGGTTACAACGATGTTCCCAGCGAGAGCGACCCGGAGGGCCTCTGCCTTCACGTCGAACAGGTATGACGCATCGATGGCGAATGAAGTGAAACCCGCCTCCACCTGGGCGTCTATGAGTCTCTTGGCGTCGGCTACGTCCTTCTCGTCGCCCTTCTTCAGGGTGATGTGGTCGGCGTGTAGCGCCCAGCAGTCGAACCCCACCTTCTCCGCGGCCGCCTTGATCTGATCGGCGTAGTCCTCGGGGCACATCCCGGTGTAGCCTCGGCCTACGTCGCACTCGCTCTTCGCGATCTCGAATATCACCGCGGAGTCAAGGTCCTTGGCTGCCCTGAATATGCCCTCGGCTACGCCCGGAGTCACCCGTACGTTTGCCGCCATGATTATCACATTCTGGTCCATCAGGGCCTCGAACATCTCGTTTCCCGGAATCGGTCCGTTCAATTCATTCACCTTTCATCAAGCTCTCTACGAGTCCTATTTCTTTCTTGCCACCTATATAGACGGGTACACGCTGGCTCACAGACAGCGGCTTCAACGATAACACGCTTTGCTCCCCGTTGCTCGCCGCTCCTCCCGCTTGGGTTACTATGTACCCCATGGGGTTTACCTCGAACAGCAGCCTCAGCTTCCCCTGCTCCCGTCCCTTGTACGCGGGGTAAGTGAACACGCCTCCCTTGTGAAGAATCTGATGTACGTCCGCTACGAAGCTGCCGCTGTACCTGAGCTTGTACCCATCCCCCTCAAGGGCCTCGATGAACTCCCGGTGGGCTGGGAGATAGTCGCGGCGCAGCGCACCGGGGGCGTATATCTTGGAGTCACCGATTACGATGTTCTCTTCTTGGAGGACGTACTCTCCACGGTCGTTGAGTATAAACTCGTGCACGCCGTCTCCTAGACAGTAGTTCAGGGTTGTGAGGGGGCCGTACAGCACGTACATGGCTCCCACCATGTCGCCGCCTGGGCTGAGAACGCTGCCCCTGTAGATGCCTACGATGGTCCCAACAGCTAGGTTCACCCCGATGAGGCTGCTGCCATCCAAGGGGTCGACGGTAATCCCTATGTCTGTGGAAGACTTGAAGGAGAGAACATCCGGCTGCTCCTCTGAGGCGAAGCTTTTTACCAGCCCCGAGGCTCGTAGCTCTGAGATCAGCAGCTCGTCGGCCCACTTGTCCATGGCAAGCTGCTGCTCGCCGTAGACGTTCGAGGAATCCGAGACGCCCTGCCGGGATGCGAAACCCCTGCTTATCTTCTTGGTGACTTCGGATACTCTGATGACCACTTGTTTCAGGTCCTCGTCGTAAGCTTCGAGATGTTCACTCAGCCGCATTTTACCCACTTGTGATATAAGTGTGAGACTCTGCTTATTGGTACTTTCTTTTATGGGGGTGCAAAAAGTAATCGAAGTATGTTTACTATCCTCCGCGAGACTCTGTCTAATGTAACGATGGCGCTAGTATGGGTCTCTGCTTGACTGTGGCTTGATGTCGACGACAGGTGAGCCTTCGAAGGCGTCGAGGCCCTTCACTGTGAGGGTGCATCCTTCGACAGATACCAGCTCGACAAGCGTCAACCCGATTGGATTCGGCCGCGACGGGCTGTGTGAAGCGAACACGCCGCGGTACGTGGTCTCACTGTGCCTACGCGGGATTACTTTACGCACGTTACGGTGTTCAGGGGTGTCTCGCTGATGGAACCAGTACAGGATATACAGGTGGCTGTGCTCTTCGATGCGTAGAAGCCCCGGGCACGCCTTCTCGGTCAACACGATCTTCGACAGCTCGCCGTCGACCTCGGTCACCTCGCCTATGAACTCGACCTCTCCCTTGCCCATGGGTACAGTGTCTTTGATAGGATTATTAATACCAGCGGGCTGTATTCTGTTGAGGTCTATGAGCAAGGTTTCCATAGTCAAGTCACCGGGTAAGCCCAGCGACGAACAAGTCTATGACATGGTCAAGAAGGCCGTCGACATGGTCGGCGGCATAGCGTCGGTCGTCAAGCCGGGCCAGACGGTGGCTCTGAAGCCCAACGTGGTCACTGGCAGGGTCACGGCGCCGGGCGTCACCACGGACAAGAGGGTGATCGCGGCGCTGATACGGCTGTGCAACGAGGCCGGCGCAGGTAAGGTGATGGTGGTCGAGGGGGCGGGGTACTTCACCGAGACAGCGAAGGCGCTGGAGCTCAGCGGCGTAAAGGAGATGGCCGAGAAGATGGGCGCAGAGGTGGTGGACGTGGACAAGGACCAGCTCGTCGAGCTGAAGGTCCCGAGGCATCTGATCATAGACAAGATAAGAGTGTCCAAGAAATTCATGGACGCGGATGTCCGAATCAACCTCCCCGTGATGAAGACCCACGACCAGCTCCTCGTCACCCTCGGAGTCAAGAACATGAAGGGCGTCATGCCGAAGCCCATGAAGCGCAGGTTCCACGCCATCGGCGTCGTAAAGGGCATACTCGACCTCAACAAGACGGTGCCCATCGACCTCACGGTGCTGGACGCCATAGTCGCAATGGAGGGCCTCGGCCCCAGCTTCGGACCCAAGGTCGAGCTCAACACCGTGATGGCCAGCAAGGACGTCTGGGCCCTCGACAGAGTCGCGTCCAGGATGATGGGCTTCATGCCCGAGGAGCTGGACTACCTCACGGAGGCAGCCGAGCACGGCCTCTACGACCCGTCAACGGAGCCCGAGACCGTTGGCGAATCACCGGGCAGCTACACCTACAGGTTCGAGAGGCCGCCCATGGACATGGAGTTCGCGGAAGGCATAACCGTCATAAGCGACGGAGCCTGCAGCGCCTGCCGAGGCACCATCCACAGCGTCGTCTACGACCTTGAGCAGATGAAGAAGATGGGCGAGATAAGAAACCTCTTCATAGTCGTCGGAAGCAACGCCGAGGTCCCCGGAGACCTACCCAACACGCCCCTCATCATGGGCACATGCCTCAAGAAACACGCCGCCGAGGGCTGCTACGTCGAAGGCTGCCCACCAAACAACGACAAGATGCTCGCAGCCATCCGCCAGATCTGCGACATCGACTAATTATTTTCCGATATGACCTGCCGCAGGTCATAAGGCGCAGCCCCTAAACAATTTAAGAGCAAGCGTCCACCCAACACCCGTGAACAACATACAGCTAACCAGGTTCCTCAGGCTAGCCGGGAGACTCAAAGATACGCCCAGAACCGGCTGGGTCGACGCCGGAGTTCCTAACCCCGAGTCCGTGGCCGACCACATTTACAGGACAATGCTACTCTCCATGGTCCTATCCGACCAAGATGGTCTGGACACCGAGAAGACGCTGAGGATGGCGCTCATCCACGACCTCGCCGAGGCGGTCACCGGAGACCAGACCCCGGAGACCAAGACGCGAGACCACGCCGCCAAGGAAGACGATGCTATGAGAAGCATGTTCACCCTGCTACCAGAAAAACTGGAGAGAGCCTACATGGAGCTGTGGTGCGAGTACCAACGCGGGGACAGCCCCGAGTCGAGGCTGGTGCACGCAGCCGACAAGATCGAGATGGTGCTACAGGCACGGGAGTACATCGGACGAGGCGAGGACGCCGACAAGCTAACCCACTTCTTCGAAACAGCGGTCGACGAATACTGCGGCCTGCTATCAGATATAAAAAAAGGGTTAGATCCCTAAGCGAGGGAGCCGGTAAATTCAGGGTCCTGCGGGGAGGGGTCTACTCCTCCACAGGTATCACCTCTAGGATGACGCGGCCGTTGGGGTCCGGGCACTCTATCTCCCAGGTCCTGGGCATCCAGTCCCCGGGATCGTTCGAGATCTCCCTCTGCTTAGACGGGATCATTGGCAGTATGCTGTTGATCGCCCAGTAGCAGAAATAGGGGCTCTCCGGGATGCTCAGCTTGCTGCCGCTTCCCACGAAGTAGTCCCCTTTTTGCATTATGTCGCAGTGGCCGTGTATCTCCTTTAACAACTATCTTCAGGTCCCTCAATCTTTCACCTCCTTCGCCTCTAATACTCCGAGCCTCTCCAAGTCGTCCGCGACCCATTCAAGACCTTGGTGAATGAGCGCCTCACGGGTGGGGTTCCCCGTCGAACGGTCCCATCTCCTCTCCGCATAGTATTCGTCCAGATTTCCCTTGAGGTCGAAGACGGTGCCGCTGCTGGGTCCCTCCGTCAGCCGCTCCTCAAGGAACCGGGGGGGAATCGAGTCGTCCTCCCTAGCGAGCCCCTCCCGTGAGTTGAAAGCCCTCTCCACCGTCACAATCCTTGAGCCCACGAGCCTCACCTCCTGGGCGCTCAACTTCATGCCTGTAGCGACCTCGATGACCTCTGAGGCCCTCTCGAAAGTGAGTATCTCCATGTTCTGCATTATGTTCTTGCAGGGCTCTAGGGCGTCGATGACGGCGTTCCAGTCCTCGAAATAGGAGACCAGCTTGCCCTTCCCCCTGTCGGCCAGCCTGAGGGTGGCCTCCGGAACCCCGAACATCCTCTCGCCTATGCTGGGGTCGTCGCTGAGCTCAAGGAACGGCTCGCTTCTGAGGTGGTCTCCTCCCCTGCTGGCCACGGCGTAGCCGAGGCCGAATCCCTTCAGGCCCCGGGGGTCAGCCATGATGATGTCTAGGCCCTTCACCTGCATGGCGTACATGTGGCCTCTGCCCAGCTTATCGGCGGCAGCCTTGGAGCCGTCAGCAAGGACGTCTCCGAACCCTTTCCTGTATGCGATCTTCTCTATGAGCGCTAGAATCGTGTAGGGGGAGCCCCAGGAGAGGTCCAGCCCGTCGGCCTCATCGCTACGCAGGAGCCCTCTCTCGTGGAGCTCCATGGCGAAGGCTATGCAGCCTGAGGTGGACAACGCGTCCAGCCCAAGCCTGTTGCACATGTCGTTGGCTTTCAAGGCGAGCCCCAGGTCACCGTTCCCTATCCTGGAGGTGAATGACCCGAGGGACTCGTACTCGGGGCCCTCACCGCAGAGGCCCGCGAACCTACCTTCCCTCACCACGTAGAAGCGGCTGCACGGTATCGTGCACGCGTAGCATCCTCGGGTCTTGACGTTGAAATCCTCGGCCAGCCGCTCGCCGCTGACCTGCTCCGCGTCCTCGAAGACCCCGGCTGTGTAGTTGCGGGTGGGCAGGAACCCCTCCGTGTTCGCCATCATGAGTATCCTTGTGGTGCCCATCCGCCTCCTCGGCCCGTACTGGGGGTTACCGTAGATCATCTCCTCGACCTCGTCGACGAGCCTCATGAAGCGTCCGTAGTGAGCCACCTCCACCGAGCCTGTGCCTCTGAAAGCTAGGGCCTTCACCCCTTTGGAGGACAGCACCGTCCCCAAGCCGGTCCGGGCCGCCACCCTCATGAGGTTGACGAAGACCCCCGCGTACTTGACGCCGTTCTCAGCGGCGGGCCCCACCACAAGGGTCTGGACGCCGTCGTCTCCAACGTCCTCCTTCACAAGACGGTCCGTCTCGTAGACGTCTCTCCCCTTCAGGCGCGACGCGTCCCTCAGGGAGACATCCCCGTCGTCGATAAACACGTAGACGAGGTCGGGGCTTCGGCCCTCTAATATGACCTGGTCGTATCCGGCATACTTCATCTCGGCCGCTAAGTGGCCTCCGGCATTGCTGTCGCCCAGTATCCCTGTCTGTGGTGACTTGGCCGAGATGTTGAACCTTGAGGCTGTGGGGAACATGGTGCCCACTAGGGGCCCAGTGGAGATGTAGACGGTGTTGCGGGGGCTCAGAGGATCTATGCCGGGGGCCAGCTCCCTGTACATGTTACAAGAATTAAAGCCCCTCCCCCCGAGGAACTGCCGCGCTAGGGAAGCGTCTAACGGGATCGTTCTGGGTCTCCCTGCTGTGAGGTTGATCCTAAGGGTCCGCCCAGCGTAACCACGCAGCTCATCCAACGATTCCCAGCCTCCTTTGAAGCTCGTTTAGCTCGTCTTTCACAGATCTGTAGCCGCCGTCGTACTCCCCATAGAGCAACGCCCCTGTGGGGCACCGTTTGACGCACTCGGGGTCGCCCCCGCAGAGGTCACACGCTATGGGGCGGCTGTCAACGAGCTTGATGGCCCCGAACTTACATAGCTCGACGCACTGGCCGCAACCAACACATGTTTCATCGACGACTATGCATCCTCCCGTCCTCTTAATCGCCCCCACTGGGCAGCTTTCCTCGGGGATGCACTCATCGCACTGGTGGCACAGCACAGGGTAGTCCAGTCCACGGTGGTCGTCCTTAACAACGGTTACCCTTGAGAGGGATGTGCTGAACAAGTGATAGTGTCGGCCGCTGCAGGCGAGCTCACAGTACCTGCACCCCGCGCATCTTTCGGCGTCCACCGTGATGCGTTTCACGGCGATAACCCTCCCGTGACTCTTTTATCAGGGAGAGAAGACGCTTCAGTGCGTAGGGGACAGAATAATACTTCTAATATGTCCTCGCTTCGGAGGACGGGTTCCAGTCCAGATGATACACGCTTCTATGCCTCCTATCTATCTAGGCGTGCTCAAAACGGGGTTAAGAGATTTAAAAATTGTCATCTGAAAACGGGTTAACCGAGTAACTCGGCTACCTCGTCCACGCTCAGCCGGGGCGGCCCCTTCTTACCGATCATCTTTGCCGAGGGGTATCCCACGCCGACGCCCGCGATTAGGTCCATCTCCTCTTTTCCGTACCTTTTCTTCAGCTCCTCATGAGCGACGTGCGTGGCCGCCACCCAGAGGGTGCCCAGCCCCATGTCGTAAGCCTTCAGCATCATGGTCTGGATGCATGCGCCTATGCTCTGGGGGCTCGTCCACGTCCTCTTGCTGTCCCACACGAGGATGACGGCCGACGCCTTCTCCAAGCTGAGGCAGCTCCACTCGAAGATGCCGACCTGCCTCTCGTCGTAGTCACCCTTCTTGACCTCGATGTTCTCCCTGAATATCTTGATGAACTCGGCCTTTGCGTCCCCCATCACCACGGTGAACCTCCAGGGCTGGCTGTTGGTGCCGCTGGGCGCCCAAGTACCCGCCTCTATGATCTCCCTGATCTGCGTCTCCGTGGCCTGTCTTTCCCTGTCGTAGCTGCGACAGCTGCGGCGACCCATTATGGCTTCGTGTAGCTCCAAACCGATCCCACTGTTTCACGGCTCATGGGATATAGGGGTTACCCTAGGAACTCGGTTACCTCGTCAACCGTCTTCCGCTTGAACGGTTTGGGCTCCACCATAGCGTAGCCGAGGGACACGGCTCCGCTGAGCTTCCACTCCTTCCCAAAGTAGCTCCGTATAGCCTCGTAGGCGTAGTAGACATCACCAATCCATAGACTCCCGAGACCAAGATCGTAGGCACGGAGAAGCATGTTCTGGATGGCCGCCGCCACGCTGTGCTCCTCAGTAGTCCAGCCGTGCTCACCGCTGTTCCAGACGATGACGAGGACGGGCGCCTCAACCATGACCTCGCAAGAGCCCTTGGACGACCCCGCCTCCCTGACTCCGTGCTCCTCGATGAACCTGTCCAGCTCGGTGTCGAAGAAAGCTAGGAACTTCGCCTTTGCGTCGCCTGTGAGGACTGTGAACCTCCACTGCTCGTCACGCTTGGCGCTGGGCGCGTAGTTCGCCGCGTCAAGTACCTCCCTGACCAGCTCCACCGGTACCTTCTCAGGCTTGTATCTGCGTATGCTTCTCCTTCCCTTCACCGCCTCTATGAGTTCCAAACGCACACCATATAGGCATCCCCGGCACTGTTCTATAAGTCTGGGTGAGAAAAGTGAGGCTGCTAGCCGTAGGCGACAACTGCGTGGACCACTATAAGGAGCTCGGGAGAAGGTTCCCCGGAGGCAACGCCCTCAACGTCGCCGTCTACTCCGCGCGGGTGCCAGGCGTGGACGCCGACTACCTCGGAGTCATCGGCACCGACCCCAACGGAGACTTCATGAAGCGGCAGATCAGAGCCGAGGGGCTCGACGCCTCTATGCTCCAGCGCGCAGAGGGAGAGACCGCGGTGACTACCATACTGGTACGCGGCGGAGACCGAGTGTTCGACCATTACCTAGAGGGTGTGCAGGAGAACGCAAAGCTCCGGCTGGACGCGATACCTTCCCCCGAGCGCTACGACATCATGCACTTCACCGTCTGGGGGTACGGCAGGGAACACGTGCAGTGGCTCAAGGAGAACACCGACGTAAAGCTGAGCTGCGACTTCAGCGGGCAGCTCGACGACCCGAGAACTGGTATCATGCCGTACCTTGACTACAGTTTCTTCTCGGGTAGCAGCCTCGTCGAGAAGGTGCTCAACCCGGAGGAAAAGATTAGAGAGCTTAAGAGGAGAACATCCGGTCTGGTCTTGATGACCCTCGGCGAACACGGCTCCATCGCATACGACGGCGAGACCATGTACAGGGGAGACGTGCTCCCGGTGGATGTAGTAGACACACTAGGCGCAGGCGACTCTTACATAGCCGCGTTCCTCTGCAGCCGGCTCAGAGGAGAAGTCATCCAGAGGTCGATGGATAACGGTCACTTAGCCGCCAGAGAGATATGTAGACGGCTCGGGGCCTGGGGCGGGGAGTAGCCCTTAGAACTTCACCTTGTCGTAGAACCGCCAGGCGCCCATCCTGCGGTTCCGGGCGAGGCTCAGGTAGTAGCTAAGCCACTCCAGTTCGATGAAGAGCGTGAAAGGCGTCATCAAGTTGTCGACGTCGAGTCCCTGCGAGTCGTACTCGATACACTCCACGCCGTTGCCCCGGGCGAACTCTATTACGGCGTCCTCAAGCTCCCTCTCGCCGCCCCTGCCCCGCAGGAACACCGCGGCTGCTCCTTGGGTGAAAAGCTCTAGGGCGCCGTGCCTGAACTCGCTGTAGTCGACGGCGGTGCCGTGGACCCAGCACATCTCCATGAGGGTACAGAGACCGAACTGGTAGGTGAGCCCCCAGTTAATGCCGCCGCCCACCATGAACACCTCGTCGTGGTCCTTGAGCATCAAACCCTGCTTTCGGGCCGTCTCCTTGGCCTTGGGCATTATCTTAGGGAGAGTATCGGGCAGCTTGACTGCTATGTCAATCATCCTTCCACCAACCTCGTAGCCCTTCTCCCTGAGTATGGCGCCGAACAAGATGTAGAGGCTCCCAAGCTTGCCAAGAGTAACGCCCCTGCCCTCCCAGCCGACGCCATGCGTAGCCAACCCGTTGATCACGGACTCCGTCTTCTGGGTGAGCCCCACGGTGACGGCGCCCCGCTCCTTACACCACTCCAAAGCCCTGACGATCTCCTTGGTCTTGCCGCTCTGGCTGATGAAGATGCAGACGGCGTCGCCGTCCACGGCTGCGGGCTGCTGCTCCAGGAACATCCAGCCGCTGTACGCCTTCACAGGCACGTCCGTGAACTTGTCCGCGATGTACGCGAGGGGCAGCTGGACGCTGTAGCTGCCGCCGCTGCCCACCATGTAGAACCGCTTGTACTTGGACAGCTCCTTCCCTAATCGCTCAAACACGGGCTTCTGCTTCACGACCGCCTCTAGGGTCTGCTCGGTGATGCCGTCCACCAGCCACGGGGGGCGGTACGTATCCTCAGTAAGATAATCAACTGGCTCACTCATGTGATGCACCTGATGCGCGAAAAAAGCGCGCCTATAGATAAAAACGTTTCAAGAAAGGGGGAGCCTATAGCTCCAGCTTGAGGGCTTCCTTGAGGCCCTTGTACCGGTTCCTGATGGTGACCTCGGTCACGCCAGCGGCGTCCGCGATCATCTTCTGGGTCCGCTTCTCGTCGTTCATGACGCACGCGATGTACAGCGCCGCGGCGGCCAGGCCCATGGGGTCCTTGCCAGCCGTGGTCTTCAGCTCCTCGGCGCGCCTCAGTATGTCGACCGCCGTCTGCTGCGTGTTCTCGCTGATATCCACCTTCGCCGCTATCTTAGGCACCCTGTACTGGGCCTTCGGGATAGGCATACTGAGGTTCAGCTCCCTCAGGAGAAGCCTGTAGCAGCGAGCCAAGTCCTTCTTGTCGATGGTGCTGACCTGACCAAGCTCCCGTAAGGTCCTCGGAGTCCCCGTGACCCTGCAAGCGGCGTAGAGGCTGGCCGCGGCGATGGCGCTTATGCTGCGCCCCCTGACGAGACCTTTCTCCAGCGCCTTCCTGTAGATGACGGCTGCCCGCTCCTTGACCGGCTTGGGTATGTGGAGCTTGTCGGTGAGCCTGCTGAGCTCCGTCATGGCGTGGCTCAGGTTGCGGTCGATGCTCGACTGGTAGCTGCTCCTTATATGCCACTTCTTGAGTCTGAGCATCTGGAACATTGTGCTGGTGGGGATGGTTCTGCCGAACGCGTCCTTGCCAACCTGGCCTATCATGGTGCTGAGGCCCTTGTCGTGGACGCTGAAGCTGAGAGGCATACCTACGCGGCTGCGGCTGTCCCGCTCATCCTGGCTGAAGGCCCTCCACTCGGGCCCCTCGTTTATCATAGTGTCGGCCATGACGAGCCCGCACCCGCCGCATATGCGCTCCCCTGAGCCGCCGTCGATAATGATTTGTTTGCTTCCGCATTCCGGGCAGACGTCTTCGCTCCCGTTCCTAGTGTTTGGTTTCAACATCATATTTTGTACACCTTTTGAATAGCAGTCGCTAGGAATACCCCGAACCGTATCGGAATACTAGTGAGCGAACAGAGTGGCGATACAGCAACTTTCGCGTATATATAGCTTTCGGCTATATTTACCATAGAATCTGTGGACGTGGATGTAAAATCTAGTATATAATTCGGTATCATGTAATTATCTAAAGAATTTATATGGCTCTATATCAACAAACCGAGGCCCGGAGGGGCCCCGGGCAACCGTTTTTATCCCTAGACAACGTGAATTGCCCATGGCAGAGATACCGA
Source organism: Candidatus Bathyarchaeota archaeon (assembly GCA_016934355.1). Next base: position 14,143 of record JAFGTA010000021.1, read on the forward strand.
AGGTCAAGATCGCCGTCCTCGGCGGCTCCACCACCATAGGCTCAGGCTTCCCCCGCGCGTACAAAGGCGTAAAAATCATCGCGGACGCTCTGGTTTTCGACACGCCCTTCGGCCCCACGGCTCCTTTCACCCACGCGGAGGCCGGCGGCAAGGAGTTCCTCTACGTTAACTTCCACGGCATAACCCGTGAGATCAGGAACACCGAGCCAGACAGCAGCGGTGAACGCGTCTTCTACGTGCTATGGAAGGCCGGCGTCAAGAAGATCATCGGAACCGCCCTCTGCGGCTCCACCAACAGACTGCTGGACCCTGCGGACGCTGTGATCCCGGATGACTTCGTCGACTTCACCACCAAGCGGGCTCAGATGCTCATGGCGAGCCTACAGGACAGGGGCCTCGACGTGCCACGGTACAGTTATAGGCTCCACCAGCCGCTGTGCCCGACGCTGAGCGACCACCTCGTGGAAGCCTGCGAGGCCGTGGGGTTCCCCCGGGTCTTCAAGAGGGGCATCGTCGGCGTCGCCGAGGGGCCTCGGCTGGAGAGCCCTGCCGAGATCAGGCTCAGGTGGCAGAACCTTGGCATCGACATTGTGACCATGAACCTGGTGCCTGAGGTGTTCTTCGCCCGGGAGATCGGGGCCTGCTACGCGGCGCTTGAGCTTGTGAGCAACTACGGTGAGGGCCTCATCGACCCTCGTTGGGAGGGAAACACGGCGTTCAAGGAGTTCCAGGAGAGGTGGAACCGGCCGGCGGCTGAGGCGCTGCTCAAGGTAATCGAGGCCATGGACCCCGACGACGACAGCTGCGGCTGCGGCGGCTATAGGTGGAAGAGTATCCTTCTGTAGGCCCTAGCCCACTACCTCTCTTATAAGCCGCAGGTGGTTAGCGCCTAGTATCTTCTTCACGTCTTCCTCGCTGTACTCTCTATTCAGAAGCTCCTCCGTTATCGCGGGCATCCTCGTAACGTCTTCCAGCCCGGCTGGGGTGGACGGTATGCCGTCGAAGTCGCTTCCTAGACCCACATGGTCAGGGCCTACTAGCCCTACGATGTGGTCTATGTGGTCGACGACGCCTTTGAGCGTTGCGTCGCTGGGGTGCACGAAGCTGGGTGCGAAGTTCATCCCCATGACGCCTCCGTTCTCAGCCAGCGCCACGATCATCTCGTCAGTTATGTTCCGGGGGTGGTCGCAGACGGCGCGGGCGTTGCTGTGGCTCGCCACTACGGGGTTTCTAGTGGCCTCGATGACGTCCCAGAAGCCCTCGTCGTTGATGTGACTCACGTCGATCACCATGCCGAGGCTGTCGAGCTCCTCCACTGTCTGAACGCCCAGTTCGCTGAGTCCGCCGCCCGTGCGGCGGTCTGAGACGCCGTCTGCTAACTGGTTCCTGAGGCTGTGAACCAGTCCCACCATCCTGACGCCGAGCCTGCGGAAGACCCTGAGCATCTCTACCTTGCCCTCGATGACGTCGGCGCCTTCGATGCTCAGCATTGCTCCGACCTTCCCTTCCGCCTTAGCCTTTACTATGTCACCGTAGCACGTGGTCGGGGTGATTGAGCCTTCGTTTCTCCTGCATTCGAGGTAGAACCTGTCGATCATCTCCAGCGCGGTTCGTAGTGGGTGCGCCGGCGTCCTGCTGCGTTCGCTGCTTACTGCGAACACCTGGCAGTCTACGCCACCCTCCTTGAGGCGGGGTATGTCGATGTGGCCCAGGCTGCTCCGTGCTCCCATGCCTACGTCGCTTCTGTCGCCCCACATGCTGTCTCTGGGGAGGGTGAAGACGGGTTGGAGGCACTTCAACGTGTCGCAGTGGGTGTCCACCACCTTGGCTTCCCTGTGCAGCTTCAACGTGTCCAATGCTATTCATCCTCATATCGGCGTATTGGTTTAATAAGCGATGCAGGTGCCTTTCTGGTGGTGACTTGAATGGTAAAAGTTCCAGAGAACATAAAGGAGGCGTTCACGGCGCAGAGGGTCATCCCCATGGCGACTGTGAACGGCGACGGCGTCCCGAACGTCATCTATGTAGGCATGTGGTGGTGGGAGGACGACGAGACCCTCGGCATAGTCAACAACTTCCTGCGTAAGACCCTCGCAAACATCAACGGCAACGGCTGGGTGTGCTTCGTCTGCTACGGCAAGAACGGCAGCTACCAGATCAAGTGCAAAGCCGAGGAAGTCACGGAGGGGCTCCTGTACGACAAGGCTCGAAAGATAGCCACCGACCGCGAGAAGCCTCTTCCAGGCCGCTCCGCGGTGGTCTGCAAGGTCATTGAGTTATATCAGGGCACAGGCGGGAAAGGAGCCGGAGACCGGCTCGCCTAGCCATATGACCTGCTACAGGCCAGATCGATTTTTTTATTATTCTATATTGTGCAGCCGGCGTAGATCGCTATGCCTCGTGGAGTGGCTTACTCGACTAGAAGCTTCAGCAGCTCGTCGCGCATCTCTACCCGGTCCACCTTCGGCATTCCTCCTTTCCTCTCCAGATATCTCTCGAAGGAGCCGCGGGGCAGTAGCCTTAGCCTCAGCGGCTCGTAGATGAGGAAGTTGGAAAGGTCCCTCCAGTCCCTGTCGTACTCCATGAGCGTCTCGTGAACCCTGCGGTAGACGGTCTCCTCCGGCACCTGCTCCGAGAGCTCCAGGTACAGCGTCATGTAGTCTTTGGTGCCCTCGGTCTCGCGGCGTGCCACGAAGTCCACGTACGGGATGTGGGCCTCGTCCATTACGTGGAGCATCTCGTTCTCGGCGATCCGGGTGAAGTTGTGGAGAACCACGAGCCTGTCCGCCCGGGCGTGATACCGGAAGACGGGTGAGTCGCAACCGAGCACGTCGTCTCCGTCATCCACGTTCTCCAGGATGTCTGGCAGCACGTACCTTACCAGATCGGTCTTGAACGGGGTCACCACGACCTGGTACCTCTTGCCCGGCTCGACTCCCATGAGTGACACGGTCTCCGGGGGCTCATCTATCCGCGGCTCGTCTGTGGAGACGGTCTCGCCCTCCGTGATGAACTCGTTGTAACATATCCTCCAGTCGAAGAAGAAGCAGCCAGGGTACTCGATGGAGGGCAGCGCCGAGGCGAGGGACTCGGTGGACCCGTATATCACCCGCGGGTAGTTGCCCGTCACCTTCCTTATCTCCTCCTTCAACGGCCCCGCGGAGCTGTCCTGGGTTATGTAGCCCTTCAGGTGGAAGGCCTCGCCTATCCGGGGGTAGGCGTCGTCGAGGAGGGTGGTGACAGTCATCTGGGCGTAGTCGATGTCCCTGTAGTTCTTCACGAAGTAGTCGACCTTTGCCCTGAACGGCAGCTCCGGGTCGGGGCATTGCTTCACGAACCTCGACGCGAACTTTGTGCCTATGGAGACTGAGTGGGAGGTGAGGTGGCTTCCGCCTGAGAGGTTGGCGTAGACGACGTCGCCGAACTCGAATGTGAATCGTTCCCCGTCGTGGCTCGCTATGATTATTATCGCGAACCCCGTCTTCCTCATGTTGTCGTCTATGGCCTCCTTGGGGAGGAGGTACTTCTTGGGGCGCCCCATGGTGCCGCTGGTGTGGGCCAGCACGTAGTGGGAGAGAGGGTAGATGAAGTCGCCCTCGCTGGGGTGCTCATAGTACCTGCTGTAGAACCCGTAGGATGTGAGGGGTAGGCTCCTAAGCCTCGCGCCTTGCACTCCGAGCTCCTTCCCTATGGAGGTCCGGCTCATCGACGCCAGCTTCCTCTTCAGTAGTGCCTCCTGTCTCGCCTCGGCGTCCCTCTCGCCGAGGAAGTCCAACGCGTACCGTCTCCCTAGGGGGGAGAGCAGCTTAATCATCGGGTTCACCAACTCACGACACCTCCTACGCTTTGATCTCGACGACCCGGTCTCCGATGTGCCTGAGCGTCTCGACCTCACTACTGTTAGTGTGAGTTTCAGGATAATATATTATGTAGGTCGCTATTCGGCTCCTCTTCAGCTTGTGGACGTTGGATATGAGGAACGTGTAGACCCTGTTCCAGCCGTTGATGTGCACCAGCGTGGAGATGTCGTATATGATTATCTGGCACTGGGTCTTCTTGTCCGCCGTGAACGCCTCGATGTCAGAAAGAAGGAGACTCAGCTCTCCGAGATCGTCACCTATCTCCATTACAGGCGTCGAGAAGGTCGCCCTGTAAGGCTGTGGCCTGCTCAGCATCCTTATCACGTACATCCCTTCTAACCCGAGGAGCCCCTGCTCCTTGAGGAAACTCATAGAGAGCAGGTCGTAGATGATTACCAGGATGGTCCTCACGCCTGCGAGGGAGTTTGCCTGAACCTTCTTCCTCAGCCACTCCATCTCGTGCCTCCTCTTCGTGTTTGACTCGACCATCATTATGTATCCCTCGGCTTCCTCGGGGTATGAGCGCGGGTGCCCCCCGAGCAGAAACTGCTCAAAGTCCTCTGCGAGCAACGTGAACTTGGGCTTAGTCATGCCGTAGAATATGACGGCTTTCCCGAAGACCGAGAAGGCGTCGGCGGTCACGTCTCCGACGTAGCCGAACATGTACCCTACGTTGATGAGGAGTATGATCCACCAACCTATCACCAGGAGGTCTAGGTCGATGTCGTAGCTCAGCCTGATCAGCGTGATGCAGGCGCAGATGAAGAGGTACGGGGCGAGGGCGATTACCTGAGCGACGAGGATGGGTCTGGATGTCAGGTACAGCAGTGCCATAAGGAGGGGAACACCCAGCGAGGCGAGGCACAGCAGCCTCGCCCTGTCGATAAGCTCGCCTATCCCGCAGATGATGAGGGTGAATCCGAGGGACTGGAAGGTGAACGCCGCGAGCTCCGCGGGGATCGATGTGTCGCCGGCGTAGAGCATCCAGGTCCTTATCAGGTTGTTGACGCCGTAGAGGAGGAACCCGAGGCCCCAGTACAGGTAGAACCTTCTCTGCCTCCGCCTATAGATGCCTAGCAGGTAGGGGAGGAAGTACAGAGTCACCAGCCCGTTCAGGAGCCTAGCTACCACTGGAATCCACATGGCTCATCGAACCGAGGCGTCGATGGTATAGACTACGTTTAGTTTTATAATGCGTTTTGGGTACGTGGTCGGCTACCGCCGACGAGAATAAGCCTCTAAATTACGAACCTGTTGGGGTCTTCCTCGCGCTGCTTGCCAAGGCCCTTCTTCATGCCGCAGTCCGTGATGTCTCTGTCGTACTCGACGAACTTGGTGACGAGGTCCAGTATGTTGTCGCTCATCTCCTGGAGCTCCTCCTGACTGAACTGACTCATCACCTCCGGGCTGTTGACCCACTGCATCCATCCGCCGAGGCTCTGGCCGAGGGCGCCGAAGCCGTACCTCATGGTCCTGACGAGGTCGAGGCGGTCCTGGTCCCGTTTCTCACGCAGCTCCTTGAGCTGGTCCAGTGTCTTCTGGCTGCGGTCGATCCAGCTTACGTTCATCTGTGTTCGCGGTATCTTCGGGGCGGTCGGTATTAAACTGTGTGGAACAGCTATTGATTTAAATCTGGGCCGGGGTTAACTTGTCGGTGTGCCGGGGTAGCCTAGCCTGGTAGGGCGCCAGCCTGGAAAGCTGGTGTCGCTTGTCGACGCAAGGGTTCGAATCCCTTTCCCGGCGCCACCTCCATCCCTACTCCTGCACGAAGTGTAGCTCGACGCCATCGGGGTCGGCGAAGAACACCGTCATTCGCCCAGCCCTTCCCGTCATGGGGGTGGGCGGCGAGTCGAACCGGATCTTATCCTTAAGCCTGTTATACACTTCGTCTATGTCATCCACCCTGAACCCTAGGTGCCTGAACCCAATGTCCGTGAGATTTCTAGGTAGGCGGTGCGTCTCCCTTCCCTCAGATAAACACATGAGCTCGATCTTGGTATCGCCCAGCCTCATGACGCCGACCCTGTCCTCGGGTCTCTGGATCGTCTCGATGTGGTGGAAGCCTAGGAGCCTGTAGAACTCTATGGAACGCTCTAGCTCCCGCACGATAATTAGAACATGATCAAACGCGATCCCCGTAGCCATTGTCCTCACGACCTGTAATCAAAGGTTTCGCGCTTTTATAATCCTGTGATGGACTAAGACAGAATGTCTGTGTAGGTTATGGATCAGACTTTTTTTTGTGGGTTTCACTGCATCCGTTCATGTGTTGATAATAAAGCCGGTGACGCCAGTAGAGAAGTTAAACGCACAAGTATGCACGACTCTCTATTAATTATTCAGTAAACGATATATGCATCCATTCATTTTATTGAACGTATGTTCAAAAATATGAAAATATTATCCGGTGCTTCTCTGATGGCTATATACACACTAGCCTCTGATCCGCTTCATTCATTCTACCAAAGAGAGCTGGCTAAAGAGGCAGGTATAAGCGTAGGTTCTGCGAACGGTGTTCTTCCTGAGCTAGTGAAGCAGGAACTCGTGCTGCTGGAAAAGAAAGGCAAGATCCACCTTTACAGGTACAATCTGGGTGATCCGGTTGCCCGTCAACTGAAGGTATTTTTCAACGTGTTGGACTTCAAAGAACTTGTGACGCTAATTCAGCCTCACGCAAAAAGGGTAGTACTATTCGGTAGCTGCTCTAATGGGAGAAATGTTAAGGACAGCGACATAGACCTATTCATACTGACCGACGAGAAAAACTTGGTCTCGGCTAAATTGAAATCTTACAATACTATCAGGAGCATTTCTCCTCTAATAGTCGACGTGAACGAGTACATTAGCTTGAGAAACCGGGACAAGCCGCTGTACGATGAGATACTTCGAGGAATAACGTTATGGGAGCAAGAGTAGATCCGGGTATCAGTCAGCTACTCAGAGAGAGAAAGCTCCAGCGTTTCCGTACGACCAGAGAAACGGTCATTAAAGAGCTTGAAGGAGCCGGATACGATCTTGAGAAGGCTCGTACATCACTTGAACTTAAGGACCACAAGTGGTCAACGGTCCAGGCGTATTACTCCATGTTTCACTCAGCACGCGCCTTACTGTACAGCCAAGGCTACAGGGAAAAGAGCCATACAGCACTAGTAGAAGCCCTGAGAATACTATTCCTTGAAAGCGGGAGACTGGAGCGCGAGTATCTGGATGATCTCAGCGTAGCCAAGGACCTGAGGGAGTCCGCTGATTACGGCATGATTTTCTCCGAAGAAGGCGCCCGAACGTTGATTGCTAACGCTGATAAGTTCATCAGAAAAACAACTGAGCTTGTTAGAGCTTAATATTTATTCTTTATTCGTATTTATCACATATTGCCTAGTTTCTTCATGGACTCCTTGAACTCATCTGGATGCTGCACAACGCAGCCTGACCTTATCCCCGCCCGGAGGAGCCGCGTGCAGCTACCGCAGGCAACGCAAGTCTTCGAGGGCGGTATACCGCCTGTCTCGAACACGTATCTTGGGAATCCTGGTGCGGCTATGGCGAGGCGTCCCCACCCGGCGACGTCCACCCTGCCGTGCTCAACGTTATACGACGCCGCGTTTGCCCCGTACTGCCTCAGCCACGAGTAGCCTGAGCCCACGAACTTCATCCCCGGGGCGCCGCGCTTCAGGGTCTCGACGATGTTAAAGTGCTTTTCCACGCCTTTCATAGGGTGAACCGGCGAGTCCCTGCTACCCCTCATCTTGTCGAAGGGGCGTGTGAGGTACTGGCTGTAATACGGGTTCCCGAGGGAGATGTTCACGAAGTCTACCCCGAGCTTCGCTATCTCGCGGACGAGGCGCTTGGGCTCCGACGGGTCGAACCCCGTCAACCCAGTGTCCTCGTCCACCTCGCCGGAGCAGCCGAACCCGTAGGGCGGCGGGTAGCCATCGTAAGCGTTCAGCCGCGACGTGACGGCTCCGCCTGTCTCCTCCTTGACCGTCTTGATGGTGTCGAGGAGGAACCTCGCCCTGTTCTCGAAGCTGTTTCCCCCGTACACGCCCTCTCTCGTGTATCCCGATAACAGGTCGTTCAGCAGGTACCCGTGGCACGCCTTCACGTCGACGGCGTCGAACCCAGCCTCGTACGCTAGGGACGACGCCTCGACGAAGGCGTCCATCAGCTCCTCAAGCTCGGCGTCCGTGAGCACCCTGCCCACGTCTCCGCCTATACCGTAGGCGTCGTCTATGCCCGGGAACCTGAACGCGATGGCTGGCGACTTCCTGGACTTCTCCACCCTGTACCGCCCGGCGTGGCTCAGCTGAAGCACGAGCGCCGCCCTGCCTTCGAGCCCCAGTTCATACATGCGGCTCCTCGACTTCTCCTTTATGTCGTCTACGACTCTCTTCAACGGCTTCAGCGTCTTCTCCGAGATCACCATCATGCTGCCGTGGCTTCGTGCCTCGGGGAAGTCGAGGGCGCACGCCTCGAACCAGATGAGTCCGGCGCCGCCGTCGGCGTAGTCGATGTACCTCCTCCGCGTGTACTCTGTGGGCGCCCCCTCGGAGTCCGCGTCCGCGGCCTCAAGGGGCTGTATGGCGACCCTGTTTGGGAAAGTAATGTCCCCCGCCTGGACCGGGGTCTTGAGGATCGAGACGTCCTCGGAGAACCCGACTCTTGGAGCTGTCTCCCTAGCCAAGGAACGGATGGAGTCCAGTGACGAGAACGGGGCGCTTCCACTCACGGCGCTCACTTAATTCACGACCTTTAACCCGGCCGACCTGAGTGCATGCCTCAAGGGCTCAAGACCGGAGTCCGTGACCTCCACCAGCGGCTGCCGCACCGCTCTGCAAGGGATCACGCCCTGCAGGTAAAGGCATGCCTTGGTTCTGGCCCTGTACGCCCGTACTGGGGGAGCGAATACGGCGTCCACTAGGGGCTGGAACGCTCTGGCTAACTCGACGGCTTCCGCGTAGTTACCTTCGGCGCAGGCCTCGTAGCATCTGGCTATCCTCGCCGTGTCCTGGGCGCCGGCGCCGATGAGGGCGCCGTCGCAGCCCCACAGGTAGCTCTCGAGGATGAAGTTGTCATTTCCCGTGAGGTACGCTATCCCCCTGTCCATGTCTGCCTCAAGCTCCCTGATGAGCGCCATTGTGGCCTTATACTTGGAGAAGTTGAATGTGGCCTCCTTTATCGCCACGACCCTGTCGAGGGAGGCGAGGGCCCTCAGGGAGACCTCGCCCAGCTCGATACCGCCTAGGGCGTCCTGGAGCTGGAATAGGATGAGGTCCACGTCGGCTTTCTCCGCGATCTCGAGGTGGTGCCGCCTCATCGCCTCGGGGTTTGGGGGGTAACCCCTGAACGCCGTGTTCGGGAAGACAAGCACCGCGTCGGCTCCTGCTTCCCTGGCCTTCCTCGCCTCCTCGACGGACTGGGTCGTAGACGCCGCCGTTAACCCGGCTACAAGTATTTTTGGGCTTCTCAGTCGCTGTCTAGCTATCTCTAAGAGGGTCACCCTTTCGTCGGATGTTAGCGTCGGCCCCTCTCCCGTGTCCACGTTGACGGCTAGTCCAACGACGCCCTGTTTCGCTATCCACTTCATGTATTCATCGTAGGCATCTGTGTCGATCTGGGCGTTGTCATCCATGGGGGTGATGGTCGCCGGGATCAGTCCCTTGAACAGGTCCTTCTTCACCATTGGTATCATGGAAAAATCGTCGACAAAGATGAAAAAACTATCGAACTTTTCATACGATCCTTCTCTCAAGGTATCGATTGTTCCTTGTCAGGAGGCTACGGCGCCGTCGCCTAGACCCGCTTGAGACAAAAACATGATAATACTTTTTTATATATTCGTAATACTGTGTGTGTATGGGTTCGAACGATACGCGCATCGAGATCGAAGAGATGATCAGGAACGACGATCTAGCCGGCCTGCTCCGGAGGACGGCCCTCATGCACGGGCACCACTGCGTCGGCAGCGCCATGGGCGTCATAGCTGGCCACCACGCCATGAAGGCCTTGGGCGTGTCGGAGAACACGGGGATGGAGCACGTCGTCGCCATAGTTGAGACCAACAGCTGTTTCAGCGACGGCGTCCAAATGGTGACGGGCTGCAGCTTCGGGAACAACAGCCTCGTGTACAGGGACTACGGCAAGACCGCGTTCAGCCTCGTGGAGAGGAGCGGGAGAGGCGTCAGGGTCTCCGCCCGCCCCGACCTGGGTGACCTGCTGAAGGACAGGAACCCGGAGACGCAGGAGCTGTACAGGAGGATCGTTAATGAGAGGGACGCGACCCCTGAGGAGGAGGCACGCATGATGGAGCTCAACAAGCGGCACTGCTTCTCTGTCTTGGAGATACCTGCGGAGAAAATATTCAAGCTGACGCATGTGGTGACCGAGCTCCCCGGGTACAGCCGCCTACTCGAGAGCCACATATGCAGGGGATGCGGCGAGAAGGTGATGGAGACGAAGGCGGTCAAGAGGACCGACGGGTATTACTGTATACCGTGCAGTGGGGAGGGCTTCGGCCAGCTGGATTGGGCGGGCATCCACTGCGGCGGGAACACAGGTGAAACGACGGAGGATTCAGGTAAATGTTAAGGGTGGTATCATCCACTTCTTGGGTGTGGCAGGGTTGAGCGAGAAGAAGGCTAGGCTTAGGGGGCTCATCGAGCACTGGGCCCACCACAACGATGAGCACGGGGAGAGGTTCCTGACATCCGTTGACGAGGCAGAGGGCTTGGGGCTCAAAGGCGTCGCCGAGGAGATGAGGCTCGCGGCTGAAGCGTCTGGCGAGGTCTCAAAGCACCTCAGGAAGGCGTTGGAGAGGCTGGGGGCGGAGTAGGTTGTGCGAGTTTAGGGTCTTCCTCGACGGGAAGAAGATCGCCGAGGACGTAATCTACGCCGTGGTTGAGGTGGGAAGGGTCACGCTCAGGGACGTGCTGGGTAGCCCCATCGTGGTCGACGGCGCACGGATAACTGAGGTCGACGTGTCTTCGACGAGGCTCGTCTTGGAGAGGACCGGTTAACAGGTGAACCTAACTCAATGGTTGATTCACAGGAGTCCGTTCCCAGATGCCTTTCTTGATAACGTGTTTACCCAGCTCCTCGAGAACCGCGTCTGCTCGACCACTTCAGAGGAGACCGGCTTGAAGCCCGCCCCTGAAAGCATGTCCCTCAACTCGTCTTCATGGTAATAGGCGTAGAACCGCGGCCCGCCCCCGTACCTGTTGAACGGCTCGTCCCTCTCTCCTTTTCCTCTCTTAACTGACAACGCCAGAACACCCGAGCGCCTGAGCACTCGATGGAACTCCCGAAGCGTCGTCTCGGAGCACTCCTTGGGAAGGTGGTGGAAGGAGGCGCATACCCATTGTCCATCACACGTCTCGTTTCTCAGGGCCATCTGCCTCATGTCAGAGAGAATGAACATGGCATCCGGGGCCTTGGCTCTCGCGATCCTGATGAGGGCCGAGGAGACGTCTAGCCCAACGACTGTATACCCATGTTCGGTGAAGTACTCGGAGTCCCGTCCGTGGCCGCAGCCAACGTCGAGCACGATCCCTCCTGGCACGTATGATGTGAAGGCTTCAAGCTCGTCGACGATCCCACGGTTCGAGTGGTTCAGCCTGTCGTACGTCTCGGCTACGTCCTGGTATACATCGAGGGTTCGCCGTATCTTCTCCATCAAGCCATACGTGTGGCTTCTGAGGATAAAACGTGTTAACCTGAGTCTCCCCTGCCTCTAAGCAGGTCCAGGCTACCTATCAGCGAGCCCGCTACCAGCAGGAGCATCGCTACGCCGGAGACTGACGTGAAGGCTTCGCCGCCGAGGAGGACCAGCCAGAGGGTCGACAGCAGCGGTGTCAGGTAGGACAGCGCCCCCACAACCCGTGGGTCCCCCTCCTTCAGAGCTTTATCCCACAGGAAGAACGCCGCGCCCATGGGGCCTAGGCCCAGTAGGGCTATGGAGACCCATTCCCCTAGGCTGAGACTGTGGACTGCCCCTTTCCCAACCACGCTCAGCGTGTACGCAGTCAAGGAGAGTAGCCCGGATGCCATGCAGAAGCCGCCGACCGCGGAGGTCGGGAACCGCTCGACCCGTTTGGTGAGAAGCGAGTAGAGTGCCCACGTCAACGCGGCGCCTGCGGCCATCACGTACCCAGATAGGTATCTGAGCTCTGGGTTCAGGCTTCCCCCGGTGACGATGAGCGCCGCCCCGACGAATCCCGTCACTGTCCCGATGACGTGGTGTGGCTTGAGCCTGTACTCTGGAAGCACGATTGGCGAGAGGGATACGATGAGGAGCGGCCACAGGTAGTTGAGGAGGTTCGCCTCGACGACTGGGGCGTGCTTGAAGGACGTGAATATGAGGTAGTGGTACCCGAAGATGCCGCCGACGCCCACCGCCCACGTCGCAGGCGGCAGCCTCCACTCGCGTACCCTGGGGAGGCTCAGCGCCCCGCTCAAAGACAGGGCTAGCCCGACCTGGAGGAGAGATGGCACACCGGTTAGCGTGGAGCCTAGTACGGCTAGGCTGCTCCATATAAGTATGGCCGCGAGTGCGTAGAGCGCCGCTCTCCTGTCCATGGTCTACTGCTCGTCTGCTCATGATTTAATGCCATCGCGGTTCAGCCGGTGCGCCGCTGTGGCTTGGGCTGGAGGAGTTTGGCGCTGTTCTCCGCCGTCACCGTCGCTTGGAGGTTATGGTGTATCTACACCCGAGGGGCGTCAACGCCTCGTCTATCCTCTCGATCAGGGTGTTGAGCTTGTCGGTGGTCGGCGGCTTCGACCACTCGAAGAAGAAGTCGTATTTGCCGAGGCTCTCACCGTGTTTGCTTATGATGCTTTCGCACCGCTCCACGGGGACGCGGATGCCGGCTTCGGTGAAGTAGCCGCCCACGTCCTTGGCGAGGCTCCTCGGCATGTCCCTCACGATGACGGTGTCCATGATGCAGACCTCGGGCATGTCGACGGCTATCCTCTCAAGCGCCCTTATCGACTTCAGCATGGGTGGGCCTAGTATCTTGATGTAGCTCCTCATCTCAGAACACTGATTGAATGTTTCTCGGGCCGCGTTTAAGGTTTGAGATCGTCACGTGCCCGATGCGATGACCGTGTAGGTGTCGCCGTCGTCGCCGGAGTTGACGAAGCTGTCGCCGTTGCTGTCCATCCAGCGTACTATTACCCAGCTACAGTCATAGGACTCTATGTCCGGCCGTATGACTGTGTTGAAGTACTTTCCCGCAGCGTAGGTGCCCTTCCACCCGAAGCCGTAGCAGAGCAGCATGTACCTGCCCTCGGCGTCAACGTAGGTCTCGATGACGAACATGTCCATGAAGCCGTTTATGGCGCCTGTGGGGAGGCCCGCCCCCGGGATGCCCGCGCCGTCCCAGTGCTGAAAGTAGAAGTAGCCGCCCTCGCCGTGGAACCGGATTGGGGCGCGGTCCTCCTCGGGGGTCGTGTCGGCCTCGGCGTGTTTCGCCACTGGGTTCACGAATGGGCCGCCGAGGCTGATTATGCCTGAGCCGGGTCCGCCGAGGGGTGTCCCCGTCTCCTGGTCGATGAACGCGGCGTCGGTGTCCAGTCCCTCCTCAGCGCTCTGCAGTTCCACGTAGAAGAAGGCTGAGGAGAGCCAGTCGCTCAGCGAGGCGCCGCCGCAGCCCAGCGGCTTAACGGCGCAGTCGGCGGGGTATATCATCCTGAGGTCCGGGTTCTCGGCGAAGAGTGTGCCGAAGTCCGATAACAGGCATTCGTCGAACGGGGAGGCCGATATCACGGTGACGAAGGCGAAGTCGGTTACGCCGGCTACCGTGGGGGAGACCGTCAGAGTCAGATCCGTCTGCACCGCCTCGCCTGAGCCCAGCGGAGCGTCGCCGTAGTCCCAGCCTAGGTCTATGTGGTCGGGGGCAGACGGCGGGTCCCACCCGTCTGTCTCGATGGATAGCTGGACGGTCTCCTCCGACTCGTTCCTTATGTAGACGGCGGTGTCCACCGTGTCGCCGGGGTCGATTCTCCCCCACTCCAAGGACTCGACGGGAGAGGTGCACTCTGCGTCCCAGTAGACCCCCAGCGACCCCGCCTCGACGGCCAGGACGCTCGTATGGCGGCTGGGAGACGTGTAGCCTGAGAGAAGGATGCCTACCGCTACGGCTAGGGCTGACGCCAGCAGGTACGTTTTTTTTCTCCGCATGGCATGGAACGCCGCCCAGTCAGTTGCTCCTCTTGTTGGGTAGACTTACTGGCTGTGAATGTGTCACAGTGACCGTGGTTCACGCCTTGAGCCGGGCTTGGCTGTCTACGTTGAACCGGCGTTTTATCTGCCCTAGACTTTATTTTTAAGTTCTGTTCCATGTATCAGTTTTAGCGGGGTACTGGGGACACTTCATACGCGTGAATTCACCCGTGATTTAGTTTTTAAACATGTGAGGCGAGGGTAATGCGGTGTTCTAGATGGTTAAGGTAATGGAAGGCGTGTATAGCATGGACCACTCCGAGGCGGGGGACCACTCCCTCGAGACGTGGGCGCTGGACTGCGGCGAGGGCGTCGTACTCGTGGATGGCGGTATGCGGGAGAACGCCGTCACAAACATCGGCGAGGAGCTCAAGGCGATGGGCAGGACCTGGAGGGACGTGAAGCTCATACTCGTCACCCACAAGCACGGAGACCATGTGAAGAATCTGCCGAGGCTCGTGGAGCTGACTGGCGCCCCCGTAAAGTCCCAGATGCTCGAGGCGCCCCTCATCAAGGCCGCCGCGGGCGTGGACATCGGAGGATTAAGCGACCGCGAGGTCCTGCCCATCTGCGGCGGCATAGAGGTGGTGCACGTGCCGGGCCACTCCGAGGGAAACGCCTGCTACTACCTGAGGAAGCAGAGGGCCCTCATAGCGGGGGACACGGTCTTCGGGGACGCCGAGGGTAACATCACCCCGCCGCCCGAGAGGTACTGCTTGGATGTCGCGCAGGCGACCCGAGGCATCAAGAGGCTTCTCGAGTACGACTTCGACGCCCTGCTGTACACCCACGGCAAGGACGTGCTGAAGGGCGGGAAGACGCGGGTCAAGGAGCTCGTTGAGAAGCACCGTTAGTCCACCGAAGGTGATAACTACCCTGTAGCCCGTATCTTGGCTTCATGGGCCGGAGGGCTGGGTGGAGCTACAGCTACACTGTGCTCCTCATAACGTGGCTGGGCTGGATGAGCATCTACCTCGCCAGGAGCGTTCTGCCGCCCGTGCTCCCCCTACTCTCAATGGAGCTTGGGCTGAGCCACGCCGAGGCGGGGCTCCTTGAGACAGCCTACCTAATAGGTTATATCGTCGTCAAGATGCCGGCGGGCGCCCTGAGCAACAGGTACGGGCCAAGGAGGGTCCTCACCGTGAGCATGCTCGGCTACGGCGCCTCGTCTATGCTCATCTCCGGCGCGAACGGGTTCACAGAGATTTTCGTGCTGAGGCTCCTCGTGGGGCTGTTCCAGGGAGTCCACCTGCCCGTGGCGAACTCGCTGCTCTCTGACAGGTTCGGTGACAGGCAGAGCAAGGCGATTGGGTTCAACGAGTCCGGGGCTAACATCGGGAACGCGCTGGCTTTCCCGCTGACGGTGGCCATAGTCTCCGCGTGGAGCTGGAGGGCCGCGTTCGTGGCTCTCTCCCTCCCGGCCTTCGCGCTTGCCGGGGCGGCGCTGCTGCTGATGAGGGACGAGCCTAAGCAGTCCATGTGCGGATACGGCGGCGAAGGGATCAGGAGCTACTGGAGGGTGCTCGCCCCGTTCGCTCTTGCCCATGCCACGTACAACCTTGTGCTGAGGACGACCTTCACTTTCACGCCGTCGTTCCTTGTGGAGTACCGCGGGATGGCGGTCGCCGCCGCTGGGCTCCTCGCCACGGCGCTGCCCCTCGCAGGAGTAATCGCTAAGATATCAAGCGGCTTCGCCTCTGAGAGGCTTGGGCGCCGCCGCTCCATCTGCGGGGCGACCGCGTTGAGCGCCGTGTTCCTAGCGGCCCTCGTTGCGCTGCCGGACGGCGGGTATCTGGCCGTCAACCTTGTGGCGCTGGGGCTCACTCTCTACCTGTTCTCGCCCATCATCTACAGCGGTACAACGTCGTCCCTGCCTTCGGGTCTGAAGCCTCTGGGGCTGGGAGCGGTCACCATGTTTGGGAACATCGTGGGTGCGGTCTCCACGTCGTTGGTGGGTTCGCTCATAGATTCGAGGGGCTACGCCTTCACGTTCACCGCCGTGGCCGTAGTATCACTGGTAGCCACCGTGGCGCTTCTCTTCGCACTCAGAGAATAACGATTATAACCAGCCAATCTACTTAGCGAGCCTATGTCAGGGGCAGGGAGATACTTCTGGTTCACGGCTACGCTGCTGGTACTCGTCATAGCCTTCGGGGTCTACGGCTTCGCCTCGGAGTCTGGCGACAGGAGGGAGGTGGTGATATACACCTCGGTGGATCAGGTCTTCTCGGAGCCCGTGTTTAGACAGTTCGAGGAGGAGACAGGGATCGAGGTGAAGGCCGTCTACGACGTGGAGGCAGCCAAGACCACGGGCCTAGTCAACAGGCTGGTCGCCGAGAGGGCGCGGCCCCTCTGCGACGTCTGGTGGAACGGCGAGATAGCCCAGACCCTACTCCTTAAGGAGGAGGGCGTCCTCACCCCCTGCAGGTCGCCGTCGGCTGAGGGCATCCCCGCCGCCTACGTCGACCCCGAGTGGTGCTGGACGGGCTTCGGCGGCAGAGCCCGCGTACTCCTCGTGAACATGGAGCTAGTCGAACCGGGCCAGGTTCCTTCAAGCATCTATGACCTGCTTGAGCCGGAGGTGCCGCCCGAGATGATCGGGATAGCGTACCCCGTCTTCGGCACCACTGCGACTCAGGCCGCGGCTCTCTACGCCGAGCTGGGCCCCGAAGAGGCTTACAGGTTCTTCGTGCTGCTCAGGGATAGCGGCGTCAGGGTGGTGGACGGTAACTCGGTGGTGCGTGACCTCGTTGCGGAGGGTCAGCTGGCGATGGGCCTCACGGACACCGACGACGCCATCGGCGCCATTGAGCGCGGCGCCCCTGTGGCGATGGTTTTCCTAGATCAGGGCCCCGATGGGATGGGCACTCTGCTGATACCGAACACGGTCGCCATGATCAGTGGCGGCCCCAACCCGGAGGAGGCTGAGCGGCTGATAGATTACCTGCTGAGCAAGGAGACGGTCGCCGGGCTGGTGGAGTCGGGGTGGTTTCAGCTGCCTCTGCGCAGCCTCGACGTTGAGCAGGGGTACTTTGACGCCTCGGCTGTGAAGGGGATGGGCGTCAGCTACGTTGACATCTACGGCTTCATCGAACAGGCTAAAGGTGACATGTCCGAGATATTCGTTCGTTAGAGCCATGAGAACCGAGGCGGACACCGGGCCCCCTGGGCCGGGGCTGCGACCGTACATACCTCAAATCATCATGTTCATCGTGCTGTTCTCGCCGTTAACCTACCTCGTAGTCCTGTCTGCGCGGGGGATCGTCACAGAGCCCAGCCTGTTATCGCTCTTGATCCCGTCGGGTAGGCGGCTCGGCCTGTTCATGAAGAGTCTGGGCCTGTCGGCGGCGGTCTCTGTCGCCGGGACCGCGCTGGGTGTGCTCGCCGGGAGCCTGCTCTGGGAGTACGGCGACGGCCCTGCTTCGAGGCTCAGGTGGTGGTTCCTGGCCCTCGCCCCAGTGCCACCCTACATCCACGCCCTCTCGTGGATGACCGCCGCCTCGTTCCTGAGCACGAGGCTGGGGGTTAAAGTCCTCTCCTCGGGGTGGGGGATGAGCTTTTGGGTGGGGTTGATGGCTTACCTGCCCTACGCGGTGGGGCTGACGCTCATCGGATTGAACTCGGTGGAGACGCCTGCGGTGGAGGCGGCGAGGACGGTGCACGGCGACGGCAGGGTGTTCAGGGAAGTCGTGCTGCCGCTTGCGGCGCCTGCGCTGGCTTCGGCGGCGTGCCTGCTGTTCGTCTTCACGGTCACGGACTACAGCGTGCCGACGCTGTTCTCGTATAACGTGTACGCCTTGGAGGTGTTCTCGGACTTCAGCGCCACGAACATGCCTGCGAGGGCCGCCCTGCTCTCCGCGCCGCTGGTGGCGGTGACGCTGGGCGCCCTGATGCTCTCCCAGAGGGCGCTGAGGAACACTGTTCAGAGCAGTAGCGTCTCGGGGAGGTCGCTGAGGCTGATGCACCCAGCGTGGTTCAGGGTGCTGCAGCACGCCGCCTTCATAGTGTTGCTGCTGCAGTCTGCTGTGCTGTTGTGGAGCCTCCTCGTCGAGCTCACTTCCTTATCAGATTTCATGTATTCGGTTGGCTCCGCCGGGGCAAGCATTACGTTCACGGTGACCCAGTCGTCCCTCACGGGGCTTCTCTGCCTGCCGGTCGCCTACGCGGCGGCTGAGCGGCTGAGGGGGGGTGAAGCGTCGTGGTGGCTGCTTGTGACTTCGCCGCTGGCGGTGCCCGCGTCCCTCGTTGGCGTCGGGTTGATCGCGCTGCACAGCCGGGTGGGGCCTCTCTACGGTACCTTGGCGCTGCCCGTTCTGGCAACCTTGACTAGGTTCACCCCGCTTGCGGCGCTGGTCATCCTCGCCCAACTGCAGAAGAGTGACCCCCTTCTCCTCGACGCTGCGAGGGTGTTCCAGAGGGATTGGGTTCAGGCGCTGCGTGAGGTTAGGCTGCCTCTGCAGGCTCCGGGGCTCGCCGCCGCGGCTGCGCTGGTGTTCGCGTTCACCATGGGTGAGTTGGGGGGTACGCTGCTCACGCTGCCTCCGGGCTCGGAGAGTGTCACGATTAGGGTGTTCAACTACCTGCACTACGGGGGATCGGCTGACGTGGCGGGGCTGAG
>JAFGTA010000173.1 GCA_016934355.1 Candidatus Bathyarchaeota archaeon
AGGTGCTGGGGATGGGATTTGAACCCACGCTCTTTATCCGGCATAGGCGCTGGTGCCTATTCCTCTGGATCATGAGTCCAGCGCATTAGCCAAGCTATGCTACCCCAGCTCCCAACTAGATACCATGAAGCTTTTATTTAAATCATGACGATTTGATACGCAAGCAGTTTCATTAATTAAGCATCACAGGAATATTCAGGGCATCGCTTGCGGGAACACCGTTTTACCAATCCTGCACATGTCTTATCAACCCTCGTTATCAAACTAACCCATAATGAATGCAGTCAACAACGTAACCGAGCTCATAGGGAACACGCCGCTTGTAAGACTCAATAAGGTCACCGAGGGCCTCGACGCCGAGGTCTGGGTTAAGCTGGAGTATATGAACCCCACGGGGAGCATCAAGGACAGGGTGGCCCAGCGGATGATAGAGGACGCCGAGAGGCAGGGGCGCCTGAAACCGGGGTATACTATCGTGGAGTCCAGCACGGGGAACACGGGCACCTCCCTCAGCTTCATGGGCACCCTCAAGGGCTACAGGGTCGTAATATACGAGACCACCCCCGGAAAGATGGGGGAAGAGAAGAAGAACCTCATGACGGGCTACGGCGCCGATGTCAAGACCATATCACCCGGCGAGTACGAGGGCCTCAGCGGAGTGCCCGGCGCCGAGGTGGAGTTGCCCGGCAGACTGATATGCCTAGCCCTAGAGAAGAACGACCCCAAGGTCTGGTGGGCCAGGCAGTTCGCCAACCCCTCCGGCGTCGAAGCCCAGAAGAACACGGGAAGAGAGATACTCAAACAGACAAGCGGAAAAGTGGACGCTTTCGTGGCCTCCATAGGCACCGGCGGCACCCTCATGGGAGTCGCCCAGGTACTCAAGGGGCACTCGGAGAAGGTGAGGGTCGTGGGCGCCATCCCGGCGGGCTCCAAGATGGAGATGAAACCGGGGAAGCCGTACCCCAAGACCGAGATACAGGGCGGGATCATAGCGGAGATGGTGATGACACCTGGCCTCGTCGACGACATAGTGCAGGTGACCGATGGGGAGGCCGTGGAGATGGCGATGAGGCTGTGGCGGGAGGAGGGAGTATTTGCGGGGATATCCTCGGGAGCCAACGTGGTGGTTGCCCTGCGGCTGGCAGGGGAGATGGGCCGGGGCCAGAGGGTGGTCACCGTGATGCATGACAGTGGGGATAGATACCTCACTTCGAGGCACTACGTTACATAGACCCGGCTACCCGACCACCCTGAGCGTATCCTCCGGGCTGGAGAGGAGCTGTGGTCCTCCGGGTTTGACGGCTACGACGTCCTCGTGGAGTATGCCGCCCCAGCCCACCTCGTAATATGGGGTCTCGAAGCAGAGCACCATGTCCTCCACGAGCTTGACGCCCTTGGGGCCTACCGTGGGTGGGTCGTAGCCTTCGATGCCCCAGCCGTGTCCGGTGTGGTGCCGCCTGAAGTGGGTTATGCCTTCCCTGCGGACGGTGTCGACGGCGGCGTTGAATATTGTTGCTGTGTCCTCTCCGGGCTGAGCCATCTGGACGGCCTTCTGCTCCCCGGCGTGTATCGCGTGCCAGTACTTCTTGAGCTTGTCCCCTGCCTCCATGTAGGCGGCCACGCGGGCCATGTCGCAGGGGTAGCCCTTGTAGGTGGCTCCGCCGTCGAAGCGGATTATGTCCCCCGGCTGTAGCCTGTACTTGGAGGGCTGGGCTATGTCCGAGAAGGCTGTGCGTCGGCCGAACGCGACGGGCGGCCAGAAGGCGCCGAGGTACGAGTTGCTCTGCCCGCCCTCGTGGATGATGGTGGTCTGCCAGACGTCGGCGAACTCACGCTCGGTTATACCCCTGTGGATGGAGTCCAGTGACGCCTCCCAAGCCTTCTCCGTGATCCTTGTAGCGGTCTTGATGCGGCTGATCTCTTCACTGGTCTTGACCATGCGTATCTCGGTGAACAGAGCTTGAGCCGGCACGGGCACCAGAGAGGGGAGGCGTTTCTTGATCATGCCCCAGAGGGGGTGACTGCCCCGAAGGTTGGACTCGTCGATGCCGATTCTTCCCTCGGTGAGCCCCCGCTCCATCAGTGCGTCGATGAGCAGCTTTGAAGGGTCTCTGGGCTTTGACAGCTCCCACTGCCTCTTCGCCTCGACCACGGCTCTCTCCTCCGGGGTGAGCCCGTCCATGGTGGGAGGTGCCTCTATGTAGAACTCTCCGTAGTACCGTACGTCCCGGAACCATGGTGGGGACATGAGGGCGACGGGTGTCGTGCCTGCGATGGAGGTTACCATGAGAGGCTCGGTTCCACGTTCAAGCGGCATCACAGCGAGGCTGTCACCGTAGGGGCTGCAGTCGGTCGAGTAGAACACGTTGGCTGGAGATGAAGCGACCAGAGCCAGTAACTCGTTTTCGGTCATGAGTCTCTCGGCTCTATCCCTGTTCAGCAGCATCGGGGTTCAGGTAAAGAGTTCTCCGTCGCCATTATATCGCTTTGGAGCACCCTAAACCTGCCGCGTTGGCGAAGGCTCTCTGGGTCTCTATCCTGTCCCTCATGGAGCACCCCAGTGCGAGCACGGCGAACTGGTCCACGCCCCTATGGGTGATCTCCCGGGCTCTGCGCGCAACTGTATCCGCGGAGCCGGTAACGGACCACTCGTCGATGATCTCCGGGCTAAGCATGGACGCGGCGTCCTCGTAGACCCTGGATGCGGGTTGGCCATGCTTGAACCCCTGAACCATGGCTTGCTCTATAGGCCTCCACTCGGTCGCGTCGACTCCGAGCCTATCGATGATCCTTCTGCTGCTCCACATAGAGGATACTACGAGCTGCTCCACTGTGCTCCGCGCCTGCTCAGGGTCATCGTTGATAGACGTGTAGGACCAGAAAACGATCTCGATGTCCCTGCGGCTTCGCCCGGACCTCTCAAGCCCCATGGCAATGTTTTCCAGCGCGTAGCCGAGTCCCTGCACTGAGGCGAGGCTGCCGATGATGACGCCATCCGCTACCTCCCCCGCTAGCCTGAGGAGCTTCGGGCCCCTCGCGGCTATGTAGATGGGAATAGGTCGGGACTCGAAGTCCATGTAGGGGCTTCCCGCGCCTTGGACGCCTTCCTTGTAGTCTACCTTCTCGCCGCGTAGGAAGGGCTGGAGCATCTGGACGGCTTCACGTATCGCCGTCAGGGGCGGGCTTGGACGCTCGACGCCGTGTCTCTCGAACAGGGTTGAGGCGCCCGCCCCCAGCCCGAGGACTGCTCTTCCAGCTGAAAGCTCGTTGAGGGTGGCGGCTGCGGCTCCGGTGATTAAGGGGTGCCTCGTGTAGGGGTTGGTGACGGAGACGCCCAGTTGCGCGGCCTCGGTGTGGAGGGCGGCCATGGATAGGAGCGTGTAGGGGCTTCTCTCGAAGCGTTCGTCGGGGCACCAGATGCAGCTGTACCCGAGGCTTTCAAGGGTGGAGGCGTAGCCGCCTGCCTTATGTATCTCACCCCAGCCGGGGTCCAGTGAGAGCTGAGTCCCATACCTAACCATGGTTAGTTGTGGCCGCGTGTGGTCTTAAGTTCCTCCTCCGGCGGCTGGTTACCATTAAAAGGCTGGTGGAGCATGATCAGGTGCCGCTACGGATCGGTGAAGAGATAATGGTGTTGTTCGGTGTTTCGCTCCCTACGGGAAGGGAGGGGTTGATGGTTCCCGCGGGGTTCGCTTCAAGGGAGACCATCGTCGAGGCGGCTGTTAACGCCGAGGAGCTGGGCTTTGACTCGGTTTGGGGTAACGATCACGTGACGGTTCAGGACTATGTCAGCCACTTGAGGCCCAAGCCGGCGTTCTTTGAGCCCATTGTTGCGATGGCTGCGGTCTCGTCAGCCACGAGGAGGGTGAAGCTGGCCACGGGTATATTCGTGCTGCCGTGGAGGACGCCCAGTCTCGTGGTATGCGCTAAGCAGCTTGCCACCCTCGACGCCCTTTCGGGGGGCAGGGTGCTTCTCGGGGTGGGAACCGGCGCTTACACGGAGGAGTCCAGCGCCCTCGGAGTCAGGCACCGCCGTGGAAGGATGATTGAAGGAGTCGAAGCGATGCGCGTCCTGTTCAACGATGACCCCGCCACCTACAAGGGAAAATACGTCGAGTTCGAGGGGGTACAGTTCTACCCGAGGCCCCTACAGAAGCCGTTCCCCGTGTACCTTGGACGCCACCTGACAACCGACAGGGTTCTCAGGTACCTCGCGGTGAGCTGCCAGGGATGGATACACGGGCTCTACCCGGGCCAGTTCAGGGAAGCATTGCCCAGACTCGAAGGGTTCCTGAAGGAGCAGGGAAGAAGCCTCTCAGACATCGATGTCGTCAAGGAGATCACCGTCTGCCAAGGGGCGACACGTGAGAAGGCTCTTGGACGGTACTTTGACAGCCCAGCCGAGGCTCATATGCAGAGCCTCAGCGAGGGTAAGAAGCTTGTGGAGTTCGGCGAGGAGTCCCGGTGGAGCCTCATAGGAGCCCCCGGGGACATCATCAAGGGCGTCGAGAGCTACCTTGACGCGGGTGTGAACCACTTCATGTTCAACTTTGTCGTTAAGAAGAGAGGAGATTTGGTCTCCGGGATGGAGGCCTTCGCCGAGGAGGTCATGCCCTCCTTCAGGTAGGGCTACTTCTCGACGAGCCTGGGCTCGCTGAGGGCCATAGGCTCACCGTCTCTCAGGTAGACCCTCGGTAACAGGTAGTTCATGTGGTTAGCGAGGCTGTATGTCATTATCCCAGCCATTGACGCGAGGCTGGATCCGTCATTCTCCCCTTCCCTGCTGATCGCCTCGACCACGTCACCGGGCTCATGGTCTGTCCCGGTTAGGTCCACGAGGAAGTGGTTAACAGACACAGTGCCCAGTACCTGCCTGATCTCGCCCCCAACCCTGACCTTTCCTTTCTTGGTCAAGCCCCTCGGGTACCCGTCGGTGTACCCGATGTGAAGCGTCCCTACCTTCATCCGTTTAGGCGCCACGAATCTCCGGCTATAAGTCAAAGCCTCGCCCTTTTCCACCCACTTCACGTGCTCTACTCGCGCCTTGAGGCAAAGAGACTGCCTCAGCTCAATGCCCTGACCCCTGTCTTCCTCTTCAGGGTAGAGCCCCAGCAGCATTATACCCGGCCTCACGGCGTCGAGATACGTGTATGGTTTGTGGAAAACGGCGTTGCTGCTCGCGATGCTTCTGGTGCCCACATCTATGCCCTTAGGCGCGCACCTCTCCCCTACATCTAGGAGCCGTTTCACCTGCTCCCTGTCCAGCTCCTCTGCCTCAGAGAGCGTCGAGAATATACCCTTGATCCTCAGGTTGGGGCGGCTGTTAATCTCCTCTATGAGGGCGGGCGCTTCGCTCCACCTCACGCCTACTCTGCCGAGCCCCGTGTCCACTTTGATCCACACGCTTGCTTTTTTACCGAGTTTCGTAGCCGCCTCGTTTAGCATCTCGGCTGGCTTAGGTTGGTATATTGTCTGGCTCACGTCGTGTTTGACGATGGTTTCGAACTGTTCGGGGGTGAAGAGGGGGTCGATGTTCAGTATCCCGACGTCGACGCCGGCTTCCCTTATCTGCATGGCCTCGTGGAGCTTGGCTACGAGCACCCGCTGGACCCCTTGGGTAGCCAAGTAAGCCACCACTGGGACTATGCCGTGTCCGTAGGCGTTGGACTTGACGCAGGGGATGACCTCCCGCCCGGTTCTCTTACGCACCTGCTCAAGGTTGTATCCGATGGCGTCCAAGTCTATCTCAAGCCAGGACTGAAAGCCCTTGATCCTCTCATTGATCTCCTCAGGGGAGGGCTGCCCTGCGAAGTAACTGCTCATGGGTTAGAGGACGAGTCTGGGTATAAAAGGCGTGGACTAGTAGAGGAACGAAGGAGGTAGCGCGAACTTCTCGATCTCGGTCTGGGTGATGGCCTTGATCCGCTCCAGCTCCATCTCCTGATCTGGCATCACGAAGGTTATGGCCGTGCCCTCCTTGCCTGCGCGGGCGGTCCTGCCTACGCGGTGGAAGTACATGTGTGGGTCGTCCGGGATGTCGTAGTTGATGATGAACGGTACGTCTTGAATGTCGAGGCCCCTCGCCGCAAGCTCTGTGGAGACCATGAGGTCATACTGACCGTCCCTGAAGCTCTCGAGGACTTGCTGGCGCCGCGCCTGCGTGAAGTCACCGTGCAGAGGCTCGGAGGAGATCCCTGATCTCTTGAGTGTGCTTGTGAGCCGGTCCACCATGTACTTGGTTCGGCAGAATACGATGCCCCTGTCTATCTTGAAGTATTCGATGAGGCGTATCAGGGTGTCCTCGCGCTCGTGGGCCGCTAGTATCATGTAATACTGTTGGATGGTGGTTACGCCGATCTCGTCCCGGCTCATGTTCACCGTAACGCTGTCTGGCATGAAACGCGCTGATAGGTTCCGTGTGCGGTCGTCGAAGGTGGCGCTCCAGAGGCTTACCTGCTTTTTCTTTGGTAGCTGGCTAAGGATGAAATCGATGTCTTCGAAGAAGCCCATGTCGAACATGCGGTCGGCCTCATCGAGGACTGCGTTCTTTACCTTGCTGAGGTCGAGGGTGCCTCGCCTCATGTGGTCCATTATCCTGCCGGGTGTGCCCACGACGATGGTAGGCCTCTTCTTGAGTTCCCTGAACTGGCCTTGGATGCTGACGCCGCCGTATATCGGCGTTGCCCAGACCTTAGTGTGTCTGCCGTAGGTGTTCACGTCTTCTGTTATCTGCTGGGCTAGCTCCCTTGTGGGGGCGAGCACGAGACCCTCCACGAAGCCCGAGTCGGGGTCTAGGTTATTGAGCATGGGTACGCCGAATGCGGCGGTCTTCCCTGTGCCCGTCTTAGCCTGACCCATCACGTTTTTTCCTTGAAGCATGGGCGGGATGGCGTGTTCCTGTATTGGAAACATCTCCTCAAAACCGATCTCCGCGAGCGCCTTCTTGATCTCTTGTTTGATCTCTAGTTCGTCGAAGTTCATTTTCTATCAGCGGTTTTCCTTGGAATATTCCTGACTCAGAACGCAGGGGTGTTAATAAAGCCTCGGATAAAACATAAAGAGCCTCAACTGTCTCCGATGACGGCTTGATCCGGTGACTCCACCGTTTACTGGGCCGGGTCGAAGGAATCAGAAGTGGCTCATTTAAGGACCGCCTTCCGCTACGGCGCAGTCATAGTCGTCTCACTCGTAGCGTTGTCGGCGGCTTCAGCGTTCCTCACGGAGACCCAGCTTGAGCGGCGACCCCCGAGGGCGGTGATATTTGACCCCCTTTACGATACCCAGACTGGGGTGAACTTTACCGACACCCTTGAGGCATGTCTCGGTGGGGGCGGATTCAAGGTCGATGTGTACAGAGGCATCGAGACATCTGTGGAGCGGCTGACAGAGATACCGGGAGGTTGCAGGCTTCTCGTCTTCCGGGCACACAGCGGTGTTTTCGAGGACGAGGTCTGGCTTTTCACAGGCGAAGAGTTCGATGGTTCAAGGTACGTGATGATGCAGTTGGCCGACGAGGTGCACTTGTCGCGGTCTCCAAACGACCCGAGGATGGTCTTCGCGGTTGGCTCTACTTTCGTGGAGCGTCATATGGGTAAGTTCCATAGATGCTTGGTGGTCCTCATGGGGTGTGAGGGACTCTGTGACGAGGCCTTGGCCGAGGCTTTCCGCGAAGCCGGCGCGTCCGCTGTGGTAGGGTGGGCGGGCCCTGTCTCTCTCTCGTCATCAGACGAGGTGGTTTTATCGCTAATATTGAGGATGCTTGAGGGTGAACCGCTGGGTAGCGCGGTTGAGGCTTGTAGAGGGGAGTTGGGCGATTCACTGTTGATTTATCCTGTCGAGGGAGCAGCCTCGTTTTCTTTGCGGTGATTGTTGGGGGATGAGATTTTCCACGTTCTGGACTATAAAATTTGTAGTTAACTTCAGGTCGTTTGTTCTGGTTACTCTAAGATTAATGGTAACATGACCGTGAACCTTTATTGAGGGTTACATGTATTTTAAAAATAGAGCATTTGAGAAGCACCTACTGATATTATCGGCTATCCTGATATTCACAGGGATTTCTTCGCCGGCACACGCATCCATACCGTCGGGGTACCAGTCATTCTACGTCCTAGGCAACAGCGCGTCAATCATCGAAGAGGCAGTAGACCCTGCGGTGGGTCTGTCAACAGCCGGAGCGAACCCGTACAGCGTCTTCAGCGTCGTGTCCTATCAGGACGAGACCCGCATCTATGTCGACCAGAAGGGAAACGGCTACACGTTCCAAAAGGGCGACTTCACAGGGGCTGACGCCGTCTTCAGGCTGGACAAGGGCGGAGTCATAACATTCGATAACTGGGTTGCGCCGTACTACCAGATAATACCCGGCGCGAAAGGGGCTCTGATTGGTGGATCGCTGGATAACCCGGGGGCAGCCGGGGTCGACGGCGGTGACTACTTCTTCGTCGCAGGCGGCCCTCTGAGCGTCTTCCGCGGGGCAACCGATAGGAGGCCGGAGACCGGAGACGGCAACTTCATCGCCGGCATGTGGGAGCTATACCCAGTTGAGCAAGGTGGTGATGAAGCCCAGAAGAGCTACGTGGTTCCAGCCGGCGAGGATACGGTGGGAACCGACGACTTTCTAGGAGGCGGCGAGGTCGACGGCGGCACCTTCGTTGTGGTCCAGAGCACGGCAGACGGCACCGTTGTGAGCTACAGCATGAAGGGCGTTCCAGGCACAGAGAACTTAGGCAGGGGGGATAGCTTCGTCATTCAGCACGTCAACGAGGGTGATTACATCGTGGCCAACAACAAGATACAGGTGGGGCTCATCGCCAGTGGGGGCGAGAACTACGACATAAGGTACTTCACGTTGAAGGACGAGCGGTTCACCGGCAACGATTTCTGGGTACCAACCTTTCCCTCTGGATCGTCGCCTCTGGACATCAGGTATCACATACGTGCCATAACCGACGCGTCGGTCACCATCGAGACAGATGCAGGAGTCGCCCCCGGGTGGAGCCCCCGGGCGATGGCTGCGGGCACGACGGACGTGAGCTTCACAACGGCTGGCGACACCCCGGTACACATATCCGCGGAGAAGAGTCAGCGGATAATCATTCTGGTCTCTGTAGATACCGGGGAGGGAGACCGCGACTGGGGGTACGTCCCCATAGACGCCAGCACCCTGGTCAGCGAGTACTTCGTACCTTACGCCCCCAGCGGCAGGACCAGCAGCCAGGACATGCAGCTCTACGTTTCACCGATATTCGACGGGACCACGATCTACGCGGACTACAACCAGGACGCGGTGGTGGACGAGCTTGTCACCCTGAACAAGGTGGAGTCCCACGGCTTCTTCGACGCGTCTGATATGGACAACACGGGAACCCACCTGTTCGCAGACTTCCCCTTCACAGTGGTCTACGGCGAATCAATACACGCGCAGGCGGGTGGACCCCTGCCGGGGTACGACTGGGGTTACACCATAATCCCGCTGGACTATACACCGGCGAACATCGTGCTCGACATCGAGAAGACGGCGTTCCCGCCAACGGTCTCCGTCGACAGCGTTGCGACGTTTACCCTAGTGATGACGACTGGTGAGGAGAACGAGTTCAACGTTCTGGGCGTCGACGTCTTCGACGAGCTGCCGCCCGGGTTCACCTACCTGGGGCCAGCGAGTATCACCCACACGGATGGCTCGATAACATCAGAGGACCCGGCTATAATGGGGCAGACGCTCACATGGGACCTCAGCGAAGATATGCAGCCTGGAGAGAGCATAACAATAGAATTCATCGTCACGCCCACAGACGTACCCGCAGAGAACTACATCAACACGGGCAGGGCGACGGGCACCGACCCCTTCGGCAACACCTACTCGCCGGAGGCGACGGCGTTCATCACCGTCGCTCCCGACGGCGTCGTCGAGGGCTTCATCACAGACGTTACCCTCACGACGCCGGTGCCGGTCCCCGGGGTGACCGTGGAGCTGCTGGACTGCTCGGGCACGCCTTTCGTGCTCCTTGACACTTTCACGGACGGGAACGGCTTCTATGACTTCACGGAGCTGCTGGAGGGCGATTACTGCGTTAGGTACGACCCGCTGGACCCCGCGCTGGGTGCCCTGCTGCCCTTCAGCGACGACGACCCCTTGGAACCGCCGGGGGCGCCTCTCACCCAGTCCGGGGTCTTCAACCTCGGCGAGGACCGTACCCATATCCACAACTTCCAGTTGGCTACACCCGTCGACCTCTACATAGTGAAGACTGGACCCATCCTGGCGCTGGTAGGAGAGAACATAACCTACAGCTTCGCGGTGGGTAACCTCGGGTTCACCGCCGCGACAGGAGTCCAGGTAACGGACAGCCTCTGCGGGACACCTGCATACCTGTCGGGCGACACAAACGGGAACGACGAGCTGGATATCGACGAGGAGTGGATATACACCTACCACTACATAATTCAGGAAACTGACCCAGATCCACTGGAGAACCTCGTCGAGGTAACCAGCAACGAGGTCGATCTGGACCCCTCGGACAACGTGGACTCGTGGAGCGTGGACATCGCTGAGGTGGGCGTCCTCGTCGAGAAGACGCTGACTATGCCCTTGGACGGGGACTGCTACGTCGGAGACATGGTGGCCTTCACCATAGCAGTCACCAACACGGGGGACCTACCCCTCGAGACAGTGCCACTAACCGACTCCTATGACCCGTCGAAGCTCGGCTATATAGGCGCGAATCCTCCGCCTGACACGGTGGACGTGCTATCCGGCGCTTTGGAGTGGCTTGACCTGACGGGATCGGGCAGTCTGGACCCGCTGCAGACAACTCTGATCGAGGTTACGTTCGTTGGTGTCGGGGGAACCCTTCCAGGTACGACGACTGACTCGGCTATTGTGGCCGACGCCAAGGTCTTGGATATGGAGGTCTACCTCTTCGGGGAGGCTTTGGCCGAGGTTACCCTGATGAACGCAGAGATGACCGTCAGTAAGACGCTGAAGGACCCTTCGGGAGGCTACACTGATATCGGCGGGACCGTCGTGTTCCGGGTCACGGTGACGAACGACGGCGACGTGCCAATCCAGACGGTGCCCCTAAGGGACAGCTACGACCCAGCGAAGCTGGGCTACATAGGCGCCTCACCGAGTCCCGACATGGTGGACGAGTTGGTCGGCGTGCTGGAGTGGACAGACCTCACGGGCCCAAGCTCCCTTCCGCCTCTGGAGTCGCTCATGGTTGAGATGACGTTCGAGGCGCTGGAGTACACGGACTATGGCGGAACCGACGATCTAGCCGATGTTGTGGACGCCTACGTGGGGGACGACAAGTATCTCAGCGGCAGCGACTCGGCCACCGTGGTGATACTTTCTCCGGTAGGGGGGACGGTGTCGTACACGCCCATTCAGCTCGCCGCGCCCTACGTAGCCTCCGTGCTGGCGTTTGCGACTCTTCTGGCTTTAGCCATTCACAAAATCTATGCGTTGAGATAAACCCTCTTTTTTTTAGACTACCTCACTGTGGTAGGCTGTGACGACGGTGTCGACGTCCCCCCTCCACCTGAGCAGGTGCTCGTAGCCTATGCCGGGTTTTCGCCGTACACCGAGTATCCCTTGACTCAGTGTCCAGTTGCTGAACTCCCAGTCTTCGTCCCCAGAGACGCACTTGAAGGTCACTATGGTGTTCTTGGCCACGAAGTAGACCCCGGGGGGCGGGTAGACCGTGACGCCCGGGACGTCAAAGGGCTGGGTCATCACGGTGAGCTTAACCATTCCGTCTGGGGCAATTATCCCCGGGGTCGGCCCCGGCTCCATGGATACCAGCTCGAAGCCCTGCGGAAGATCAACGCACGGTTCTGGCTCTGGCTGGGGCTCCGGTTCAGGCTCTGGCTCCTCGGGGGCCTGCGGCTCCTCCGATGGCGAGGCAGGCTCCTCAAGTGGGTCGTTGACGACTGCGTCGATGACCACGCCCGTCATGGACTCGATGTCTATAGCGGCAAGGACCATTGTCCGGTTCTCCTCGAAGGCGCCTTCCCTGTAGAGCTCCTCTGCCCGCGCCGATGCTTTACACCACGCCTGAGCAGGCTGGCTGT
Source organism: Candidatus Bathyarchaeota archaeon (assembly GCA_016934355.1). The sequence goes on from JAFGTA010000173.1 coordinate 12,076, forward strand.
CCATGTTGAACTCTACGAGGAAAGGCAGGTACGAGTCGGGTTTAAGTTCGATGACCCTACCCTCGACCGCCCCGTAGACCACTCCCTGCTCCTGGTTAGCCTCCACCAGGCCACACTTGTCTGTCTGGAGTAGCTGGAGGTTTAGCAGCACGGACGAGAGTATGAAGACCGCGACGACCGTGGTTTTCAGGATGCTTCTTGTGTTTGAATCGTTCATATTAGAGTACCGTTACGTGTGGGGGAGAATATAAGGCATATAGCCCAGAGAATCTGTATTTCAACCCCTTTCCTCGTAATAACTATAAAAAAGCCTTTTTATGCCATATGTGGCATTATTTTAACTTTATATACCGCAGTTATCATGTTTTTAGTTAAAACTAGTGATTTCGTTTATTAATTGTTATCAAATACAAATGCGATTAAGCGTAGGCTTCGCCGATTTCGCTTCAATTCACCTCACCATGAGGTTTCGAAATGTTTACTATACCCGGTTCCAGAGTGTAAGAGGATGTTGAGTAGCACATTTCAAACAATTTTAGCTACAATCGTGATCAGCCTGACCAGCTTCATCGGCATGTTCACGCTGAGCATCAACGAGAAGACCCTCCACAAGATGCTTAGCGTGCTTGTAGCATACTCTGCCGGCACAATACTGGGGGCTGCACTCTTCGACCTCCTCCCTGAAGCCGTGGAGCTGGTGGACGAACATCTTGTCTACCCCATCATAGCGGTAGGCTTCGTGTTCTTCCTCTTCCTTGAGAGAGGCATCTACTGGTACCACGGCCACGGGCATGTTCATGAGTTCGAGCACGGCGAGGAGAAGAAGCTGACAAAGGCGTTCGTCTATCTGAACCTCATAGGCGACTTCATCCACAACTTCATCGATGGAATGATCATAGCAGCCGGCTTCATCAATGGGTTCACCGTCGGGCTGACGACCGCGATCGCGGTCTGGTTCCACGAGCTACCCCAGGAGATGGGGGACTATGGCATCCTCGTCTACGGGGGAATAGACCGTAGGAGGGCGCTGCTCCTCAACTTCGCCGCGGCGTTGAGTGTCGTCATCGGCGGCATCTTCGGCTCCATTTTCATCGCCGCTGTCGAGGGGCTTAGCGGCTGGATGGTGGCGTTCAGCGCCGGAGCCTTCCTGTTCCTAAGTGCCTCGGAGCTGATCCCAGAGATGCACGACGAGAACGACAGACGCAGAGCTCTGCTGCAGCTCGCTATACTCGTGCTGGGAATGCTAACGATCTACGCCTTGGGCATCGTCTTACACCACGAGTGACCACGACACCTAAATCCACGCGGCGAGAATGATGAGCGATGAAGGTAGTTAAGCCGGACGAGGAGGGGCTCAAGCTGGCCGCCACCACAATGCTGACCGGCGGCATAGTAATCTACCCCACCGAGACATTCTACGGATTGGGCAGCGTCCCCAGCGACCCCGACGCAACCAGGCGGGTGTGCGAGATCAAGGGACGGGCTGACAAGCCCCTCCCCCTCATATGCGGCGACGAGAATATGGCTCGCAGGATCGTGGAGTTCAACGTGGCCGCCGAGGTGCTTGCCCAGAGGTTCTGGCCCGGACCACTCACCTTGGTGCTGCCCAAGAAGATCGACTATCCTATATGGGTGACCCACGGCAAGAAGACTTTGGCCGTGAGGGTGCCAGGCCACGACGTAGCCCGTCGACTAGCCTCCATGAGCGCGGGGGTCATCATTAGCACGAGCGCGAACAAGTCGGGGGAAGCCCCGCCAAGAACCGCGAAGGAGGCGATGTCTCAGTTCGGGCGGACGGTGGACGTGGTGGTCGACGGCGGCGTCACGCCTGGAGGTCTGCCTTCAACGGTCTTGGATCTGACCAGCGGCGAACTCTGGATACTCAGAAGCGGCCCCGTCACCGGCAAGCAGATCACAGATGCCTTGAAAGGCTAGAGCTTCCAGCCTTTTTCGACTAGGAAGGCTATGTTCTGCCTCTCGGGGACGCCCACCGCCCTCGCTACGGGCTCACACTTTGTCCTGAAAAGGTACATAAGCGGGCACGGAGCCGGTGTCTCTGTAAGCGTCTCCCAGTTAGCCATACCCTTAGCCAGTATCACGTCGGCTGAGTAGTAGCGGTCGAGGAACCACTGTGGTGACTCGTCAAGTCGGACACCTATGGCGTCGGTGCCCGTGGTTATCACCTCGTCAGCCACCTTGGTCATCCCCACCGACTCGGCGTCCTCCATCAACGCGTCGTTGAGGCTCGGGCCCCCCTTGACCGCCACCGTGACGTTGGCGCCCAGCCTCCTCAGCTCCTCCACCACGAGGGTATCGAACGCTATCTCACCGGCGTTGTCTGTGAAGAAGAGGAGCCTCGTGCCGTCCTCGATTAACGCCTTGAGTTCGTCGGTGTCGTCAATATAGAAGCCCTCGTCGATAAGGGTCATGGCGGCGTCGATGTCGCTGTCATTACCTGGTACATCGTAGTCCACAACGTTGCCCAGGCAGCTTATGATGCACGCCGCCCGCAGCTTCTCACCGGGGGGCTGATCGTCGACGTGTTTCCGGAGTCCCGGAAGGAGCTCCAGTGCCCGTTCGTTTGCCTCCTTCTTCATATCCACGTAGGGGTCTCTGCAGCCGGTGACGCGGGCGATTACCCTGCCCCTATCTGCGCCTATGACGCTGGGCACGGCGTCCGAGTTGAACGTGTCTCCCATAAGCCTGAGGAGTTCCTGCATGGCTTTCCGCTTGGTCTCCTCGTCGTCCGTGCTGAGGTTAATCATCTTGTAGCCTCTGTGGAGGAGGCAGTAACCGCACCGGGAGCCGACCTTCAATGCTATCACACGGCTTCTGTATAGGCAGTATAAAAAACATGTCCACGTGTATATGGTGCGATGAAGTACAACCTCCTTGCCACCACGGACCAGTTGAACCTCAGCCAAGCCTGCAGCGAGCTCTGGATGAACCTCAGGGCGGTCGGCGATGAGCGTCCCAAGGTCGACAGGTCTAGGGTGAAGGGCCTGGTCCTTGCGTACACCAACCTCGACCCCATCGAGGCTGTTCATCTGCTCAGGGAGCACATGAAGGCTGAACCGTCGAGGCATAAGGCGGTGTACAGGCTCATGCCCATACATACGTGGGTGGAGACCGACGTCGAGACCATAGTGGAGACTGTCCGCTCGCTGATCGGAAGGATCGGCGAGGAGGAGAGCTTCAGGATAACCCTTGAGAAGCGGAGGACCCAGTTGAGCAGCCTTGAGGTCATCGATCCTGTAGCGAAGGCCGTGGATAGGAGGGTTGATCTCGGTAACCCGGACTGGGTTGTGCTTATCGAGATACTGGGAACTGAGGCGGGGGTCTCCGTAATAAAGCCCAGTGACATGCTGAACGTGCAGAAGGAAAGGTATAGGCTATCTACGGAGGGGCAGTAGGGCCCCCTTCTCGATGACGAGGCTGGTTAAGGCGTCGTAAGGGTTCCCCCCGACGGCCTCAAGCGCCTCGTCGCCTACCTCGAAGACTTTCTTCAACTTACTGAACTTATTTGGCGTCACAGCGAGCACCGAGTCGTCTACCACTCCTAGGCTCTCGACGATCAGCGAGGCGGTACCCTCCGCCACAGATTTATCCTCCGAGAAGACCAGCGCAGCCACCTCGTGTACGTCTGGGTTCAGTCCCATGAGGTCGAACGCCTTGGATATCTGGTCCTGGCACGAGGCGTAGAGCAGGGTCTCAACGTCCAGACTCTTGGAGACCGCCTCGCCGGTAGAAAGTGCGTTGTAGGCGTTCACAGCCGCGTGGAACAGGTGTCTCCAGCCGGCCACAATGCCTGCGTCGAAGAGCTGGAACGTCTCGTCGCCGGCGACTGCTCTCACAGCTTCAAGCGTCTCGCCCACGTCTTTCACGTGGACGCCTCGGGCGCCCGCCGCGGCGAGGTGCAATCCGGTGCCCGTGATCCCGCTGGAGGTTACCATCTTTTCACCGTTTGAG
>JAFGTA010000174.1 GCA_016934355.1 Candidatus Bathyarchaeota archaeon
CAAACCCCAGGAGGCGCTCACCAAGATGGGTAAGGGCCCTGGGCTCAACACCTTCGACCGTAGCATGATCCCGAACCAGCCTTTCAAGGAGTTCGTGATGGAGACTGCTAAGCAGGCGCAGATACCGTTGCAGCTTAGCCAGATGTGGGGCGGAGGCACCGATGGCGGCAGAATACACATGAACCGCGCGGGGTGCCCGACCACCGTCATAACGGTGCCTACTCGGCACATCCACAGCCACGTCGGGCTGCTGAGCCTGAAGGACACGGAGAACGCGATCCGCCTCGTCATCGAGCTCATAAAGCGGCTCGACGCGGAGATCGTGGAGAGCTTCACGACGCTCTAAGGTGCGGCGTGTGAAGCCTCTCCTCAAGTGGGCTGGCGGCAAGAGGTACATGGTGGAGAAGATACTCTCCCTGTTCCCCGTCCACGAGGAGAGCCAGTACCACGAGCCCTTCATGGGCGGAGGCGCCGTCTTCTTCAAACTTGAGCCGGGAAAGGGCTCAGTCAACGACGTTAACCCCCGGCTCATTAACTTCTACAGAGTGGTCCGCGACTGCCCGGAGAGGCTTATAGAGATCGCTTCAGAGTACAGCTACGACAAGGAGGAGTATTACAGTCGGAGGAAGCGCTTCAACTCCCGCCCAGCCGACGCCGCGGAGGACGCCTCACTGCTCCTCTACCTAAACAAGACCTGCTACAACGGGCTCTACCGGGTGAACTCCAAGGGCGCGTTCAACGTGCCCTTCGGGACGTACAAGGACCCCACCATCGTCCACCCCGACAGAATAACCAGAGCAAGTAAGCTGCTTCAAAACGTAGACATCCGTAACGGGGACTTCGGCTACATCCTCGGTGAAGCCGACGAGGGGGATATATGCTACCTCGACCCGCCGTACATGCCAGCGAGTAGGACCGCCAACTTCACGGACTACTCCGCCGGGGGGTTCTCCGAGGAGGAGCAGCGGCGGCTCAGTGACCTTTGTATCGAGCTTGACAAGAAGGGGGTTATTTTCGTGCAGAGCAACTCAGACACAGAGCTCATCCGGGAGCTGTACAAGGTGAACGGCTTCAAGCTTATACCGTTGAAGACCATGAGGATGATAAGCAGCAAGGTGTCCAGCAGGTCCAAGGGCTACGACCTGCTGATAACTAACTCTCCGCTGGCTTGACGTCTATGTACTTTGTCCAGTCTATCTTTATCATGGCGTAGACGATGACAGCAAGCAGAACCGTGGAAGCCAAGCCTCCGAGGATGCCGCTGGATACGAAGATATCCTTTATGATGGCGTAGCTGTACCTGCCGGCATAGGCGACGGCTGTGCACATGATTGTCTTACCAAGGAGCATTGCGATCATCGCCTTCTTGAGATCGTATCTGAGCATGCCGAGGGGTATGAGTATCAGGTCGTCTGGCAGAGGCAGCACCGCGAACAGGAATATTATGGACATTCCGTACCTCTGGACGAGGAGCTTCGCCGTCTCCAGGCGGTCGCCGTACCGCTCGTCGATGACCCTGCGTCCGCCCCGTCCTATGAGGTAGGCGGAGAACTCGCCGAGTGTACTGCCTAGGCCGCAGACGACGCCGAGGATGAGCGGGTTCAGCGTGGCGCCGAAGGCGTAGATGGTGAGGACGAAGGGCACTGGGAAGAAGATGGTGAAGTTGCCGAATATGCTGATAATGAAGGCGCCGGCGTATCCGTAGGACGACACAAGGTTACTCATCCACGCCCAGATGTCAGCCAAGCCCCTCACCAGATAGAGAAAGTGATGCCTACGCCGTTATAAACTCAGCAGTGTAGGAATCAACAACTTTATTTAAATGGGCTTAACATGTATTTATTACATGTAAATATTCCATGCGGAGGAAATGGTGTGGCTAGAAAGGTAGTTCAGACAGAACTTGAGGACAACGAGTACCTTCTCCTCAAAAAGACCGTTAAGAAGAAGGGAATATCGATAAAGGACGGGGTAAGAGAGGCGGTTCACCAGTGGGTGGCAACCCAGATACCACTAAGTGAAGACCCTCTCTTTAACGTAGAGCCGGTCATGACTGGGGTGAAAACAGACTCTTCCCGACTGGACGACGCGCTCTACAAGGAGAAACAGGGTTGAAGATATTCATAGACACATCGGCGATAATCGCCTACTACAACGTCGACGACAGGTTCCACCAAGAAGCCTCTAGGGTCATGGGAGAAGTTCTAGACGGGAAAATACCGCTCACCAGGCTCTATGTCTCAGACTATGTTTTCGATGAGTCGGTGACCTTCATGAAATGCGTACTAGGGACCCCGGAGCTCGCGGAGAGGGTAGGCAACGCATTACTAGCCTCGTCATTCACCTCGATTTTAAAGGTGGACGAAGAGGTCTTCGACGACGCCTGGGTGAGGTTTAAGAAGAGCACATGCACCAGTTTCACTGACTGCACGTCCTTCGCTTTAATGGATAAATACGGGATCAGAACCGCCTTCACATACGACGGCCATTTCGCTGTCGCTGGATATAATTTACTGTAAAGAAAATCACCTCCCAATTCTGATTAATGTTATCAGTTACATCGTTGTCTCATCCAGTGATGACAAATGATAGAGATTAAGACTATCCGGGATGGCTTCGGCGACGTGTTCAAGGTCTGCAGCCCGCAGGCGGAGCCGGGGTCGAAGCTGATGGATGGCAGGTGCCTACGGGAGAGATGGCTACGCGAGACCCTCATAGAATACGGGCCTTTCATCAAGGTTGCTTACCTGGATGGCTTACCCATCTCCCAGATCATGTACTACCCCGAGGAGGCGCTCCCCTACCTGTCGAACCCCCGGCAGGGCGTCATCCGCATCGAGTGCGTATACTCCCGTGTTCAAGGGAAGGGGGCGGGCTCAAGGCTACTCTCTGACCTCGTCAGCGAAGCCAAGAAGGGGCTCGAATCGTTGAAGGGTGAGCCGTGCCTGCTCCTAGTCGCGGAACCGTTCGCCACAGGGGAGGGGCTAAGCCTCAAGGAGTTCTACGGGATGCACGGCTTCAAGGAGGGAGAGGACGAGATGTACCTTGAGGTCCACGGCGAATACAAGCTGAGGAAGCGGCCCATGTACACTCCTCTCCCAGAGGACGCGGGTAAAGCCATAGTGTTCTACAACGTCAACTGTGAGCACAGCTACAGCTTCGCGGGCAGCGTGGAGAAGCTGATCCAGGAGGTGTCGCCGGGGTACCCGGTGGAGACGCTCAACCAGTGGGAGCGCCCAGCCGAGGCGGCTAGAAGGGGGAACGAGCTGGTAATAGTCAACCAGAGGCCCATCAAGAGCTTCTGGAGGACCCCCGAGTTCAAGAGCGAGGTACAGGCGGCTATAGAGAACCGATAATAGGGTAAGACAGTATACTTCGTCCATGGATGCACAGGGTCGGCTCCTGACGGAGCACACGGACTACATATACGAGCGGATAAACGGCGAAGTTTTCGGGTTATCGGAGGACGAGGCGACGTGGACGCCGTGCCAGGGCTCCAACACGATGATGTGGATACTGACGCACATGGCGAGGATCGGACTCATCCTTATACCGCAGGCCATCCACGGCACCGTGAAGCCGGGTGGATGGGACGACGACTATCAGGAGCGGCCCCACACGCTGGAGGAGGTGCTGCGGGACCTCAGGAAAGCCTACACAGTTATCAAGGAGGGGATCGCTGAGACCGGCGACGAGGAGCTCGCTGAGCCGCTGACCCTCTGGGGCAGGCAAACAGACAGGAAGGGTCTGCTGTTCCACCTGCTGGCCGAGCTCATCCACCACAACGGGCAGATAGCGATGCTGCGAGGCATATACAAGAGGTCAGGGCTCAGAGACTAGCCTGAGGAAGGCTTCGGTGCCCATCTCCCTTAGCTCGTCCTCGTCGATTATGACGTGGCCGCCGTATCTTCGCTCCACGCGTGAGGCGAAGACGCCTGAGCCGAGGGACACGCCAGAATCAACGCGTATCTTTGTTGTCCCGAGCCCACAGGAAGGCGACCTGCTCTTCAGAATGAACCTGTCGACCTCTCCCAGTTCGTCGAGGAACCTCTCCGTGAAGCCCTCCAGTTCGTCCGTGACGTCCCTGCCCGTGTCCTTCTGGATCACCCGCGTCTCTCCGTTGACCAGTATGAGGCTTATTGGCTTCCTCGGTACGCCCAGCCCTATCCCGGTCTCGGGGCAGACGGTGACGAACTCGACGACTTCCCTGAGCTGGTCCACCTCGTCGCTGCAGATGATCTCGGCGTCCCATCTGCAAGCCTCGAAACCGAGGCAGCGGCTCACCACGACGCGGGGCTTCACAGGCGCTTCTCCAGGTAGCTCTTGAATCGGCTAAGCCCCTCCTTCAGCACCTCGGCGCTGTTTCCGTAGCCGATCCTGATGTGGTCGCTGTACCCGAAACAGTCGCCGGGCACCATGAAGGTGCTCTTCTCGTCGATGAGTTGCTTGCATATCTCCCACGCCTTCTCTTCAAGGTGGTGCCTCATGAAGCCGACGCTGCCCGCGCGTGGCGGCACCCAGTCTATCAGGGGCTCGTCCCTCATCCATTCATCGAGTAGTCTGTGGTTGTCGCGGGCGATCCTGTTGTTGCGTTCAAGTATCCTGTCGATGTGATTCATGGCGTGGGCGCCTAGGGCGTCGTCTATCATGCCCTTGCTGATGGTGGTGTAGTCTCTTCGGAGCTTGAACTGGTGGACGGCTTCGTCGCATGAGGTGATCCAGCCGAGCCGCAGCCCGGTGAGGCTTATGGGCTTGCTGAAGCTGCCAGTCGCTATGCCTTTCTCGTATATGTCGACGACGCTGGGTACCTTATCCCGTGGGTCGATGTAGAGTCCCCTGTACGCCTCGTCGCTGTGGACGTAGGCGCCGACATCCTCAGCCACTTCGCAGATGGTTTTGAGGGTGGCGGCGTCGATGAGGCTGCCCGTGGGGTTGTTGGGGTTGTTGATTACGATCATCCTCGTCTCGCGGTCGACGAGGGTCTTCAGCTCCTCGACGTCTGGGAGCCACCTGTTCTCGGGTAGCAGGCGTAGATGCTTTACTTTGGCGCCGAAGCCTGCGGCGACGCTGTACAGCTGCTGGTATGTGGGGTGGACGGCTACGACGGTGTCGCCTGGCTCTACTAGGCTGTAGAAGCTGTTGAAGTTAGCCTCTATGGCGCCACCTGTTACCAGCACGTTCCGGGGGTCCACTTCCCTGTATAGCCTGGCTATGCCTTCCCTGAGCTCTGGGCTGCCCTCGATCCAGCCGTAGGTGAGCTGGGTGTCCATGAGGGTTTCGAAGAAGTCTGGTCGCCCTGTGAACTCCAGGAACTCGCGGAGGGTGAAGGGCTGTACGCAGGTCTCGGCCATGTTGACTTCGACGTCGTGCTCGTACTCGTTCATCCACCGCTCTACGAGGAACTCGTCTACCCGTACCATGGTTATAGGGGCGGCGACGTTTCTGAAATGTTTTGCAGTGAAGATGGCATGGCTCGGTTTTGTGAATGTTCTTTACCAAGTTTGTAGAGGTGAGGGTGCCTAGTCTTCTGGTAGAGGATTCTCTAGGATACCCTTTTCGAGTAGCCTGTCTGATATTCTATAGTTCCCGTCTTTCTCGACTAGGCTGGTCTTGACTAGTTTGTTGAGTATGTCTGAGACTGTCGGGTTAGGCAGCGTCCGGTTCTCGCGGGCTTCCATGATGGACTTGATCTGGCTCCAGCCCGCGGTTTTAGCCTTAGCTAGGTAGTTCAGCGTCACGGCGTAGCGGGGTGAGTGCTTCACGAGCTTCAACGCCTCAGCCCGCGCAAGCTTGCCTCCCTCCGTCACTACGGCGTCCACGATCTCCGCGTTGACTTCGTTTCGGTCTCGGCATCTGGCCCCGAACAGCGTTAGCCAGCCGACGATCCCGTCCAAGTTCTCGACGGCATACTCCATTACATCTCGATTGGCGGCGACGCCTATCTGTTTTAAGCCCGTGGAGAGGAACTCTAAGGACTCCTCGTGCGTGAAGTTGCTCATCTTGATCTCGGTGAAGTGCCTCCCGTAGAGAGGCGACTCGGGGTCGTCGAGCCCGAGGAAGTCGAATAGCAGCCCCATCTCTGAGCCTGTGACGACGAGGCAGATGCTCTGGTCGTAGTCTATGATGTGGGCGAACAGCCTCGGGATGTATTTTTCGCCGCGGATCAGTTGGACCTCGTCGAAGGCTACGAGGAACTTCGTGTCGTTGGCCTCTGCCCACGCGTTGATCTTGTCGAAGAGACCTGCCAGGTCTACTCCGCTGTTGCTCCAATCCAGGGATATTGAGCTGCCGAGGATCGACACTCCTTTCACCTGCTTGACTGCGTTTAGCATCGTCGAGAGCCACTTCCTGTTGACTAGGTTGAAGGCGGACTCGATTTTTCTGACCATGTCGGCGCGCGACGGGTTATATGGTAGCCCCCGCATGTCTAGGACGATGTGAGGGCACTGGGACTCGGACAGAGCCACGTTCATGAAGGATGTTTTCCCGGTTCTCCGAAGCCCGACGATCACGATCAGCGGCGAATAGGTCAGGGTTTCTGAGAACCTTGTCAGCTCTTCTTCTCTGTCGAATAGGTCGCTGCGGTTCTTTTTGGGCAGAGGATCGAAGTACAAGGCAGGGGTACCCCTACTAGGTAGGAGTGGGGGTACTAGATAAGGTTAATGAATCAGCTCGGAGGCGACGACATTTCTCACTAAGGACTCATCGTCTTATGCCTAGTGAGCTTGTATCACGCTATTTCTCTCCTCAACTCTTATCCCGGTTCGCCTACTGTATCCTCTGTGGTCGAGTTGGCGAAAAACAATAAGGAGTTTGTCGGGGCGTGGAGGCTCGTCTCGGTGGAGACGAGGCAGGAGGATGGCAGCCTGTACAGGCGGGGTGAGCGCGTCGGCTACCTCGTGTACAGCAGGGGCGGCTTCATGTCGGTGGCGTTCATGAAGGGTGGACGCCCTGTCTTCGCGTCTGGGGACATCAGGGGCGGCACGGTGGAGGAGAAGGTGGCGGCTTTCGACGGCTACGTCTCCTACAGCGGGCGGTACAAGGTTAAGGGGGACAGGGTCATCCACAGAATCGAGGTGAGCCTGTTTCCTAACTGGGTGGGTGAGGATCAGGAACGGATATTTGAGTTTGAGGGCGACAGGCTGACCTTGAGCACCCCGCTTCAACTCGTCGGCGGCAGACAACTGAGTACCCACCTGATCTGGGAGAGGGCAGGCTAGGACAGCACAACTGTTCAGTGCCTGAACACGAATCTGCGTAGGAGTACGACAGCTGCTGCCGACGCTGCGACTCCTGTGACGAGAAGCGAGTTCCGGTATATGACCTGCATCACGCCTTCTCTCTCCATCTGCACGGTGACGGAGGCTTCGCCGTGGAACGGTACATCCGTGGAGGCGTGGCCTGGCCTGTACTCTTCTTTCTGTGATGATACCTCGTATTGTCCGACGGGCGCGTCGCCTAGCTCGGCGATGCCTTCGGCGTTTGTGAGCAGGTGGATGATGGTTTCCTCGTCTCCGTGAAGAGTGCATGTGACGTTGGCGTCGGGTATCGGGGCTCCATCTCGGTCTACTACATGCACCTTTATGAAGCCGATCTGGGGCGGCTTGACCTCGAACGACTGGGCGTCTGACTCCGCCTCGCTGTGGGTGTCGTCGCCTCGCCATGCTGCCCGGGCGTGGTATGTTCCTTTCTTCTCGGGTCTGAGGGTCGCCCTGTATTCGCCGCTGGGGTCGGTGACGGCGTACACGGATGTCTCGGTGTCGTTGCATGTTATGGTGAGGTGTACGCCTGTGATGCAGGCGGGCTGAAGTCTACCCGTTATCACAAGGGTGTCGTTTATGAGGAGCGTCTGGTTCAGCGAGGTTATCTCGATGCTGGACGGCTTCTTGTCGACGCGCAGGTGCATTGCCTCGCTGGTGGCGGAGGTGTGGTTCTGGTCGCCGCCCCACGTGGCTTGGAGTGTCCAGTCGCCGACGGCGTCGAGCTCGACGGTCTGCGTGTGCCCCCCCGAGGCGTCGGGGGTGTATTCGCTGCTCTGCGTTGAGCCGTCGGGTTTCACGGTCGTCAGCGTGATCGTTGGGCGCCGGGGCTTGGGCTGGATGCTCGTCGTAATGGTGGCGCTCTGGTCGAGGTGGAGCCCGGTCTCTTCTACGTCTAGGCGTAGAGTTGTGGTGATCTTCTTTACTTCTAGTGTTGTTGTCTTGGTTTCGTCGCTCCACGTCTCGTTGTTGCCGAGCCATGACGCTTTTACCGTGTAGCTCCCGGTCTTCCTAGGGGTGAAGGGTGTGCTGTATCTGCCGTCTTCGCCAAGCTTGGTGCGTTTGATGTATTCGTAGTCGTCCGGTCCTTTGACCTGTACGTCGACGTAGGCTCCCGGGAAGCTGGGGTCGAGTGATCCCGTCACATCTACTGTCTCTCCTACGGCTATCTCGCCGTCGCTGAGGGTGCAGGTTAGATGTGAGCCTTGGAGGACGTTGAACCATGTGTCGGCCTCGGAGCCTAGGCGCTGGTCGTCCCCGGGGTATGAAGCCTCAAGGTGGTATCTGCCGACGCCGTCTATGCCCATCAGGTGGGTGTACCTGCCGGAGGAGTCCAGGGTTAACTCGTGTTCCTCTACTTGGTTCTCCCAGTCTGTGATCCTCAGGTGCACGCGCCCGCCGGGGGCGGCGGGGCTCAGCCTCCCCGTGACGGCTACGTTATCGCGGGGCGAGGGCTTCTCCTTGTCTACGGTGCAGGTCAGGCTCGTCTTGGTGGGGAACAGGAAGCTGAGCAGGTTAAGTTTGTCGCCCCAGGTAGCTTCTTCTTCGACGCCGTCGTAGCGAGCGTACTCTGTGAAACCGCCTGCGCTGCTGTCGTACCCTTCGATGACGTAGTCTGCGACTGCGCGGTCGCCGTTCTCGTCGAGGATGCACCATCCGCTGGCTCCGAAGTATATGGAGGCGACCTGGGGCAGGGTCTCCTTCATGGGTGCGTACTCGTAGGCTCCCGTCGCCAGCACGGTTAGGAAGTGGATTGCCAAGGAGTCGTAGACGCATGCCTGGCTGAACGTCAGGGGTTCCCCGGTCTCGTCGATCATCCTCTGGTTCAGTGTGTCGTAGAACGGTGACTCCGCGCACGCGGATGTGGGGCTGAACAGCTTCACCCTGTCCAGTGTGTCGCCGTCTGCGTCTCTGAGGAGTCTCTTGGTTACTGTTTCGGTGGTGCCGAACCAGGGGACTCTGGGCAGGTACGTGTGCTCGTCTACGTGGTTCAGTATCTCGGGGAGCATGGTGGACCCGAGCAGCAGTACCCCGACCTCTTCTGCCGTGTACTCGTCTGAGCGTCTCTCGATCTCGGCTTCGGCCCTCTGCAGCGCGTCATGGTAGGAGCCTTCGTCGTAGGTAAATGTCTCGGTCGTGCCGGTGAATAGGCTCCTGACGTCCTTGCCTACGCCCTGCGTCCAGTCCTCTGTGCTTCTAAGGACGACGAGGTGTCTGATCCCGAATGTTTCCAGTGCTTCGGATATTACCTTGGGCTGGGCGGTGATGGGAGGGGACAGCCTGAACAGGTTGTCGTCTGGCTTCGCGATCCATAGCCCGTTCGAGGTGGGGCTGATCATTAGCATGTTGTTGTCGTCGATGTAGCCGAGGGAGCTGCTGGCCATGCTGTCGGTGTCGCCGCCGACTACGGAGACGACGCCCATGGCTTTGAGTCCCTGGACTTTTTCAAGGTGGACGGCGCTTTGCCCGGTGGCGTCGTCGATGAGTACGTCGAAGTTCAGTGTGATGCCCAGCGCTTTTAGCTCTGCTCGGGCGTCCTTCTCGAACATCTGCGCAATTATGCAGTGGGGCTCGTTCTCTTCAAGGTCGCCTATGATGCAGCCGAACTGAAAACCTACGCCCGAGCAGGCTAGGCATGGGGTGAGCAGTGAGCCGAGTGCGACCGCTAGGATGATGGTCTTCAGGGGTTTTGACGCTGTCAACGTTCTTAGAAACCTGTATTAAAATATAAAAAAGATGTATCCTGCCTAGTTTTTACACAAAAGAGTAACGACTTCTTTGAATAAGTCTTGTTAGAGCGATAGTTAAAATGTATTTTCGATTCTGTAGTCACGAGGCACGGAGATATTCTATGCTGGGCACTATACATTTACCCATTTCTCATCCCAGAGGTATATGAAGGAAAAGAAATCGAGTCCTTTGGAGTAGAGTGAAGGTTGTCGATTTCTATTGTTTCGTTGACTGTTTCTCGGCGATCGTGTACCAGGCGTCATAGAGCGTCGCCGGTATCTCCCTCCGGGAGCCTTCCGGTTTCCGCGCCAGCGTAAGCGCTCCGCTTGGGCAGGTTGATACGCATAGCCCACACCCGATGCAGCGATCGGCATCGAATGAGATGGTGCCCCCTTTCTCGGTGATGGCCTGCATCTGGCATCTTTCAAGGCAGACTCCGCAGCCAACGCAGGCGTCAGGGTCATACTGTGCGGTGAAGGAGCTGACCACAACCTCCGCTGGTTTGGGATACTGTTGGAGGCCCTTCAGTATGCCGCAGCAGCATCCGCAGCAACAGCATATCGCGGAGACATACTTGGAGTTCGTTGGGTTCAGCACTAGGTTCGCGTCGTTGGCCTCAGCTAGAATCGTCATCGCTTCTGCTTTATCGATGAAGCGGCCTCGGCCTGTCTTGACGTAGAAATCCGCGAATTCCCCGAACATTAGGCACGTCTCCGTGGGCGCGTCGCAGCCTCGTCCCTGCTTCTTTTCCTTGGTTCTACAGATACAGGGTGCCACGGCGAACCTGTCGTTGGCGTCGATCAGCGCCTCCACCCGCTCGTAGGGAAGCACCTCTAAGGTTGGTTCAATGCTTTCTCCGATGGGTATGGTACGTAGTTGGTTCAGCTGCCATGTTCCTTCCCTTGGTTCGCTTGTGTTCCAGTAGTCGTTTAGAGCCTGGAGCAGGTCTTCGTTTAAGTTGTTTACCTGAAACTCGTATATTCCTATGACCCAAGGTATCGCCTGGTATAGAGTGGGGCCGTGCTTCGGCTGCACCGAGAATATGAGTCCTTTTCTTATCATCTCGCTGAGTAGTTGCTCGGTCTTTGTGACCGTGAGGTTGGCTTTCTCTGCGATGGTGTCTGCTTCCTCTTGTTCGAGGGTTAGATGAGTGGCTAACCTTGTTTCTTCTGGCGTGAAGAGAAGCTTCAGTAGGCGTAGGTGGGCTCCGGTTGGGCTTGGTGGGAACCCGCCGGGGAGTTGATCGAGGTGCTCGGCTAATCTGTGATAGACTGTTTCTTCCATTGAAAGTAACCGGTAGCCAACTCTGTTCCTATGTGTATTTAATGATGAAGGGTGAGTGAAGTGAAAAGGAGGGTTATTGTGCCACGCGTGGAAAAAGTAAATACGTTATAGATGATAGTGACGGGGGAGCCCCATGAAGAAAGGTGCAATAGTTGACGTGCACGTCCACCTGACGCCCTATAAGTTCCAGAAGGCGGTGCTGTCGGGAGGCGGCTGGCACGGGATGACCGCCCGAGACGGCGAACTCGACAACCCCAAGAACAGGTGGAGCCCCGAGCGACGCATAGAGGAGATGGACAGGCTCGACGTGGACGCCCAGCTCGTCTCGCCCACAGACTGCTTCTACCAGTACAACCGCGAACCCGAGGCCACCGCGAGGATCGCCATGGAGTGCAACGACGAGATAGCCAAGCTCGCCGAGGACCACCCGGACCGCTTCATGGGGCTGGGCACCCTGCCGATGCAGGACGTCGGGCTGGCCAACGACGAGATGAGGAGAGGGATGGCTGAACTCGGCTTGAAGGGGTTCATGGTAGACGACCACGTTAACGGAGTCACCTACGATGACCCCGCGTATGAGCCGTTCTGGGCCTCAGCGGAGAGGCTGGGCGCGTTCATCCTCGTGCACCAGTACGGGCCTACAGTGGTCGAGGGCCGGACGCGCAGGTACTTCCTCCACAACACCGTGGGGAACCTCGTGGACAGGACCCTCACCTACGGCATCCTCGTAGGCGGCGGCGTCATGGACAG
>JAFGTA010000175.1 GCA_016934355.1 Candidatus Bathyarchaeota archaeon
GGCTTGGACTCGGTGCCCACGTAGACGGCGCCTATCTCGGATGGGTCTATGCCGGAGCGCCTCACAGCCTGCTTCGCCGCCTCCACCGAGATGGTCACCGTGTCCTCATCTGGCGCTACCACTGATTTCTCCTCCACCGGCGCACCGTCTCCCCCCCAGACCCGGTTCACCTCGGAGGCTTCCAGCCGGTACATGGGGACGTAGGCGCCGTACCCCACGATGCCGACTTGTCTTGATGTCTTCAAGTGCTTCACTCGCGAAATTTTACCTGAACATCTTACGGGCTCACTATTTAAAGGTGTTCGACACTGAACGAAAAACCGTACGACAGGGGACGAACGTAGGGAGGCGCCGGGGCTAAACAGGCACCTGTTTGGTCTCGACGCCTACCTGAAGCGCCACGAACAGCCCCAGCCCTATCAGGGATATCGCGGAGCCCACCCAGAAGATGGGCTTCAGGCCGAACATGTCGGCGAGAACCCCGGAAAGCAGGGGACCCGCCATCATCCCCAGGCTCATGGCGCTCTGGAGTACGCTCATGGTGGTCCCTATGCCGAGGCCGCGGCCCTCGATGGCGGCTATCGCCGTGATCGCGGGCGTCATCAACGCGCTGCCGGCTGCGAAAATGAGCCTTGCCCCCATCACCTGCCAGAAAGTGTGGGTGAAAGGGAAGCATACCATCCCCACGACGGAGACGAGCCCCCCAACTATGATGAGCCTGTTCTTGTCGTACCTGTCGGCGAGGTCTCCGCACGGCCTCTGAAGCACCGCCGATGATAGTTGTCCGGCGGAGAGCACTGTGCCGGCCGCCGTCACGGAGAGCGCTAGCCCGCCGTCGGCCACGGGGTTGGTCATGAATATGGCGAGGAACCCCATGATGGCTCCACGGCCCAGCGCGTTCACCGAGCGGAAGACGAAGCTGGCCAGCAGTATCCTGTTCGAGAGCACCCGCCTGAATGAGGGCTTGGGCTTGTCGACGCTGTAAGACGTTGAACCCAGGTCGGGTAGGAAGAGCATGATGAGGACGAGGCTGAGGGCCGTGAGGCCGCTCATGAAGTAGAAGGGGGCACTCATGCTGAAGAGGTCTGTGAGGCTGCCGCCGAGGAGGGGGCCGAACCCCATGCCGCCGAACATCGCGAAGTTCATGGTGCCCATGTACCGCCCCTCCGACCCCTGAGGGGAAAGCTCAGCGGCGTATGCCATGGCGACGGGCATCGTCATGGCTGAGCCGAGTCCGTGGATGAACCTGAATGTGACGAGGGACGTGAAGTCCCAAGCTATGGAGTAGAGCAGCGAAACGACGGCGTACACAAGCAGCCCCGCCACGATAACCTTCTTCTTGCTGGTGGTGTCGCTGAACCTGCCGGCTGGGGCGCTGAATATGAGCCGTGATATGCTCCAAGCGGAGCTGAGAAGCCCTATCTGGGTGTAGGTGGCTCCCAGGTTCTCGGCGTACAGCGGCAGTATCGGGCTGACGATGCCGAGTCCAAGCATGGCGACGAACACCGATAGAAGCAGGACCTGTATAGCTCGTTTCATCCACAGTGAGATACGCCAATAGAATATATTCTTTTTTTAAAACGGAGGAATCGCCCGCTGCCGACGTTGCACGTGATCGATATCATCGTTCACCAAACATTAAACCCCGGAGGCCGACCGAAAACTGGATGAGGAGAATCTTCAAGGCGCTTATAGTGTTGATCGCCGTGATCGGTTTGGCGGCGGTCTCCTTCCGCCTAGTCAGCCAGAACACGGCTATTCTCATCACCCCTGAGGTGTGGAGCCAGAACAGCCCCGATGGAGCCAGCTACGAGTTCAAGGTCAACGACTTCCAGTGTACATCCGATTCCGGTCTCGAGGAGGGCTTCCTCTGGGAGATCGACAGAGTAGTCGTCACGGACCCCTCCGGGAACCAGTACGAGCTGGAGAAGGACTTCAACGTCAACGACTATTCAGGGGAGGTAACGCGGAGGTTCGTGCTGTACGGCCCAGCCGGCGCCGGGCAACCCGAGTCGGGGCGCTACCGCTTCGACTTCATAAAGGACGGGGAGACGGCTCTCACAAAGCACTGTGACTACGAGCAGAGCAGGATGAGCTACCCCACCGAGGTGCAGTGGACGCGGAGGGGCGCCGACCTCCACGTCGAGTGGACGCCGCCCGAGGGGGCTGGTAAGGACAACTGGTACAAGGTGCTGGTCTGGAGCATAGACGACACGCCGAACCTGTTCATATCCCAGAAATACGGCGGCGAATCAAGTGACGCCGTGATGGAGGACGTGCCTCTACTCGAAGACGGCGCCTACACGCTGAACGTAGCCATATACTTCAGCACAGGCTACGCATACAGCGAGATGCACGACTTCACGTGGGACGACCACGCTTCGCCGAGGTAGTCACTAGCCCAGGTAGACTTCACGTATCGCCTTCAGCGACTTCAGCGTCGCCCTTAGGCTATACGGAGGCTCGAACGTCTTCACACACTGTACCCAATCGTCGCCGACGACCTCGATCCCGTCTAGATCGATCTCGCCGACGCCCATCTCAGCCGATAAGGCGATGTGCGGTATCTCCGCGGGGTCGAAGCCCATGAGCCTACTGCACACGGAGTCCGTCGAGACGACGTTCACCCCGGCTACTATGACGTCGAGGCAGACAGGGTTCCCTACGACTGGGCCGTTGCCCTCCATACATATGAGCCCGTCCACCACGACCAGATCGTTGCGGATGGTCTTCGCGAGATACGGCAGTATCTCATTCAGTTTACTATGAAGCCTACCTTTCTTGGCGCGCTGGAAGACGCCGTACAGGTTCTTTATGCTAAGAGTCACAAGGGTGTGGGCGCAGGTCTTGATCTTGGGAACATTGACGAAGTACTCCGCCTCCGTGACCGTCTTGGGGAGCCTGAGCACCGTTCCGGCTACCTCGTGCTCCTCGTAGTCGTCGTGGCTCAGGTTCAGCCATGACGCGTCCCACTCGTCCAGCTTATCCATTAGTCCTGACCTCTTCGCCCTCATGTCCGCTGAGCCAGAGATGTTATCGGACTCCACCACAGTCACGTCGCAGCCCCTCTCCTTGAGAAGCCTCACGACTGCCTCGATGACCCTGAAGTCGGTGACAACCATGCCTTGCGGGTTCTTGGCGTTGCAGATGTTGGGCTTGACCACCGCGTGCCTGGCTCCCCTGAGGTCCATGCCCGCCAGCTCCACGCCCCTGCGAACGGCTGCCGAGACGTCCCCCCCGCAGTGCACCACGGAGACCCTGCTCACGCCCATAACCTCCACTATAGCTCTGCCGAGACCTTCTCCATTATCCTCAGTATGGCGGCCTCGTCGTCCACGGTGATGAGGGGCTCCTCTACCCCCCTGATGAGGCGCTCGAAGTGCCTGTACTGGTTCTGGAAGCTGGGGTGCTTGAACTTAACGAGGTCGAGGTACCAGCCCAAGCCGCGGTCCTTGTACACAGTCTTCACGCCGTCCCTCTCGCAGACCACCTTGAAGGGCTTTATCATGAGATCGGCGCTCAGCTTACCCGCGGAGCCGTAGGCTTCGACCTTAAACTTAGGCACCAGCTTAGTCCAGCTGAGGCTACACTCCACAGGTATCTCCCTGTCCGTGACGAAGGTGACCTCCATGTTGTCACACACCTTGTAGCTCTCGCACCACGACCGCAGCTCCTTTACCTCGACGGCCCTTCCAGCGACCTGCTTCGAGACGCTGAGTATGTGCGGGAGCACGTCCTCCACGAGTCCGTTGGTCTGTGTGGTCCTGAAGTCCGTCTGGCTGCGGTATGTCCTGAGGTTGTTCTCGAACGACAGGCTTAGGCTACATACGTCGCCTATCCTCCCCGACATGGCTAGCCCGTTGAGTCGTATGAGGCACGGGGTGAAGGCATAGTTGTGCCCCGGTAGCACCACGAGCCCAGTCTCACCCTGAACCTTCTTTATCCTCATGCAGCCCTCCACCGTCTCAGCGAGAGGCTTCTCACAGAGCACGTGCTTACCGTACCCGAGGGCCTCCAGCACCATCTCCTCATGAAACCGTGGAGGCGTATTCACCGCGACGGCGTCGATATCCGGGTCCCTAAGCAGTTCTCGGTAATCACTGTAGCCTTTCGCTGCGCCGCACTCGCTCTTGACTGACTGCATCCGCTCCTCGTTCACGTCTGCGACGGCGGCCACCTCCACGTCCCTGGTGGCCTCTATCGCGCGTAGGTGAAACATTGTGGTGACGCGGCCGCAGCCGACGACGCCGAGGCGGAGCATGGTGTGATGAAACCCGGCTATGGCTTTTTATGTTTCCGGTTACGCTCCGGGGCTACTCGACGAACTTGGTGAACAGCATCCCGGCGAGGCCGGTGGGCTTCTGCATGTTCTTGGGCTTGGGCGGGTGAGGTATGTTGCAGAAGTGCTTCCAGTAAAGGTATTTACCTATGGTGACTTCCAGCTTGAGGGTCCTGTGGAGGAACACGTCTACTGTTCCCATCCATCTCCGACCCAGGAAGCTGCCCGCGAAGGCCATGCCCAGCAGATAGGTCGCTACCGCGAGTAGGATCTGCACCGCAAACTGAACCGTGAACTCCATCTATATCACTAGCGATACAGCACTGTGGTTAGATAAAAGGATATCGCATCACTAGACATATCCCTCAAGCGCCTCACGGTACCCGAACTGGACGCTCACAGCCCCGCACAGCACCAGCTCGAACCAGTAAGTCGCTAGGCGGGTGAGCAGACTGATAGCAGACGCCGCGCTCAGAGGCACACCCACGACGACGAAGGCACCCGTGAGCCCCGCGTCCACCACACCGAGACCGCTGGGGATCAGTATGTTAAGCTGCTGAATGAACTCGATCACAGCGTAGATGAGCACCACTACCCAGAAACTAACATGGTAGCCCAGGGACAGCGCCACGAGGTACGCAGTCAACGCGCCGGTGCTCCAGTGGAACCCCACCATGAGCAGCGAGAGCAGGTTCTCGGCGGGCCGACCCTGTAGGCTGGTTATCGCCTTCTGTATCTCGTCTACGAACACGGGAAACCCGCCAAGCCCCATCTCCGGGTTGTATATCCTGTCGAGCATGTTTCTCCTTATCCACCCGGGGCTCCCCTCGTAAAGCCGCTGGAGGTGCCTCGGAGCCAGCGCGACGCCGAACAGCACGGTGTTGGCGACGGCGTACAGCACCACGAACCACACGTAGACGGGCTGGACGGGTATCTGCCCGCCGCCCACGAAGGTCACCATGACGGCGGCGAGAGTTATCAGTACGCCGAAGCTGATGAAGTAATAGACTTTGTTCACGATGACGGAGCTGACGGCCTTGCCCATGTTGCTGCCCTCCTCGCCACGTACGAGGTACGCCTTGATGAGCTCGACGCCCGACGGGATGGGCAGCACCCAGACCACGAACATGCTAACGAACGTCATCTGTACGGAGCGCCACAGGCTCTGGTGGACCCCCAGCACCCTCAGCAACATGTGCCACGAGCCCGCGAGAA
>JAFGTA010000176.1 GCA_016934355.1 Candidatus Bathyarchaeota archaeon
ATCACCACCGTCTTCAGGTCCGGCCGGGAGACGCTAATCCCCGTCGCGAAGGGCAGCGCCCTGCCGTGGGTCGTGTGGAAGGCGTCAGTGTTGACGTACCCGGATGCCCTGCCCGCGCAGCCGATGCCGGAGACCGTGACGATCTTGTCGAGGTCCATGTTCAGGTCCTGGATGGCCTCGACGTAGCTGTGAAGTATGATGCCGAGGCCGCACCCCGGGCACCAGATGTGGGGCAGCCTGTCCATCCTGAGGTAGCCCTCTAGGGCGTGGTCCATGTGCTCAGTCACATCGCAGCCCCCCTGATCGCCTCGAGTATCTCCTGGGGCGTGTGCGGGTTCTCACCGAGCTTCGGCAGGAAGCACACGGGCTTGGGCTTGACCGCCCTCTCGACCTCCCGCACCAGCTGCCCGTAGTTCATCTCGGCCACGACGACGGCCTTCGCGTCCTCTGCGGCTTCCTCTATGACCTTGTCTGGAAACGGCCAGAGGCTTATGAGCCTCAGCAGCCCAGCCTCCACGCCTTTCTCCCTGGCCTGCTTCACGGCTGTCGCCGCGGAGCGGGCGGTTATTCCGTAGGCGACGACGAGCACGTCGCAGTCGTCCACCATCAGCCGCTCGATCTTGGTGATCCTGTCGGTGTTTCTTCTGATCTTGTCGCTGAGCCGCCTGACCAGCTTGTCCTGAGCCTGTACGGACATATCCGGGTAGCCTTTCTCGTCGTGGGTGAGCCCCGTCGAGTAGAACCTGTAGCCGTCTCCGAAGCTCGCCATGGGCGGCACGAGGGACTCGTCCGCCTTGTATGGGAGGTATTCGGAGGGCGGCACCGTCGGCTTCTTCCTGTCGATGATGGGCAGTCTGTCCTCCTCGGGTATCACCAGCTTCTCGTAGAGGTGGCCTATGTTGGCGTCGCTGAGCAGGAAGACGGGTGTCCGGTACGCCTCGGAGAGGTTGAAAGCCTCCACCGTCAGGTCGTACATCTCCTGCACAGACTGCGGCACCAACGCTATTATCTCGACGTCGCCGTGCATCCCCCAGCGGCACTGCATCACGTCTCCCTGAGACCCCACCGTAGGCTGCCCCGTGCTGGGGCCTCCCCTCATGACGTTGACCACGACGCACGGCGCCTCGGTCATCACAGCCAAGCCGAGGTTCTCAAGCATGAGGCTTATCCCGGGGCCGCTGGTGGCGGTCATCGCCTTCAGGCCGCTGAACGAGGCTCCTAAGACGGAGGCGATGGCGCCTATCTCGTCCTCGAACTGGATGAACTTGCCGCCCATGGTGGGGAACCTCTGTGCGATGCGTTCCGCGATCTCGGTGGCGGGTGTGATGGGGTAGGCGGCGTAGTACCCGCAGCCCGCCGAGATGGCGCCTTCGGCGCAGGCCCAGTCACCGTGTACGAAGTGGGTGCCGGTGAGCACCTTGTCACTCATCGGATTCCTCCTCTATGGTTAAAGCGAAGTCCGGGCATAGCCTCGTGCACAGGCCGCAGAGGGTGCACTTGTCCGGGTGCTTGATCACCGGCGGCACGACGCCTTTCTCGTTGATCTCGTCCGACTTCTCGAAAACCTTGTTGGGGCAGAACTCTATGCAGTAGCCGCATCCCTTGCACAGCTGCTTGATGAGCTTGATACGTTGTTTCGACAAGTCTACGCTACCTTCACTAGTGTCTTAATCTTAACATGTTTTAATTAATCGTTTTCATTTGCTCAAAAACAACATCCGCCGCGTTCACCTGCTATCGATATGCCGGTTTCTACACTGTTTTTTATTCATTTGATTAAAGGAACAGGTGAACGTGCTCTGAACAGAGAATCCGTGTACGTGGCTACTCAGGCCAATCGTCTTCGACGAGCGCGCGGTAGCTCTCGTCTTCCAGTGTGACGTTGCCGTACACGACGCCGATGATCCCCGAGTATAGGAGGCGCTTCTTCAGCTGCTTGAACTCGTCTACCAATACGCCCTGCTCTTCAAGCTTGCATCTTAGGGTGTCCTGGCTCACGTGTCCATGCCTGAAGGTGCATAGAGCCCTTAGAAACAGCGTCTCCCTTTCTGTGAGATTCATGTTCCCTGCAGAACCCTTGTATACCGTCAACGCCGCCGGTGATAAGACTTATTGTGCGGATGTGCCCGCCCCCACCGGCGTTTATTCTCCTGTTGGCTCTGCCGACCCCAGTCTATCCGTGGTGATTTGAAGGCTGAGGTGTTCGACTGCTTGAAGCCGTGTGAATGTGGTTTAATGTGTTCACGCTGTGATGGAATAAAATGGGCGGTGTTATGCCCTTACATCCAGGTTGACCAGCTCCTCCAGCCGGTCGTAGTACCTCAGCACGTTCTCTCCCGAGGATGTGATGAAGTACTGTTTTCCTCTTCCCTGTAGGTCTGAGGTCTCCTCCGTGTACCCCTTGTTGATGAGCAGGTCGATGGTGCTCTTCAGGGTGTTCCACGAAAGGTTGGAGGCGTACATTATCCTAGTCGGCCTTGACTCTCCCTGGTGTATGACTGAAAGTACGTCAACTGCTATCTGAAAGCTTGATCTTCGTGGACTCAAGGCAGATGCACCTCTTCTGGGAACGATTATAAACATTATAGGCTTGAGAAAAATAACATTGCTTCATATATCAGTTGAAGAAAATGGGTCTATATATTCTCCTTCAGCAGCTCCCCCAGTATCTGGATGCCCTCAGCTATGTCCGGGATGCTCGGGTGGCTGTAGTTGAGCCTGATGTAGTTGTGGGTGTCGGTGGTGAAGAAGTTGCTTCCCGGGATGTAGGCGACGCCCCTCTGGATGCCCTCCATCAGTATCTCGGTGGCGTTGACGTGCTCCGGCAGCTTCACCCAGAGGAATAGGCCGCCCTTTGGCGTGTTCCACTTCGCCTCCTTGGGGAAGCTGGCGTCCATGGACTCCAGCATCACGTCGCGTTTCTTCCTGTAGACCTTGATCATCTTCTCGATCTGCTTGTCCACCACGCCTTTCTCGAAGAGCTTGGCGGCCGCCCACTGGCTGGGGAGGGCGTTGCTTATGCTGATGTTGCTCTTGGCCTCCACCATCTTGGAGATGAACTCCCGGTGAGCCACAAGCCACCCTATCCTCATGCCCGGCGACACGATCTTGCTGTAGGTGCTGGTATACATGACGCGCCCCGATTTGTCGAGCCCCCTAAGCGGCGTCGGCATCGGCTCCTCGAAGCTGATGTAGCCGTAGGGGTTATCCTCCAGTATGAGGAAGTCGTGCTTCTCCGCCAGCTCCAGTATCCGTTTACGGCGCTCCATGGTGAGCATGGTGCTCGTCGGGTTCTGGAAGCTGGGGATGATGTAGAGCAGCTTGAGCTTCTTACCCTCCGCCTTGACCTGCTTGATGACCCGCTCCAGGTCCTCGGGGACCATGCCGTCGTCGTCGAGCTTGGCCTGCCTGATGTCCGGGCTCACGGTCCTGAACGCGCCGAGGGCGGAGAGGTACGTGGGCGCGCCCACGATGACGACGTCGCCGGGGTCCAGGAAGACCCGTGTCACGAGGTCGAGGGCCTCCTGGCTGCCCGTGGTGATCATGATCTCCCTGTAGGGGTCTGCCTCTATCTTGTGGCCTTTCATCCACTTGCACAGCTCCTCGCGGAGGGGCATGAGGCCCATGGTGCTGCCGTACTGGAGCATGACCCTCCAGTCGGCCTCGGTGGCCTCGGCGTAGATGTCCCTGACCTCCTTCCAGGGGAAGCTCGGCTCGTCGTACATGCCGCCTGTGAGGCCGATTATCTTCTTTCCCTGTCTTTTGAGTTCCTCGGCGGCGAGCACCACCGTGGTGAGGACGCCTGGCTTGAAGGAGGCTCCCAGCTTCGAGTAGAACTTGTCGGGGTCCATGTCGATCTGGAATGACTTGCAGGGTAAAAGTATTTCACTTTATGGCTAAGCCAACTGTCCGCTTAACCTGATATTTACAGTATTTACATTGTGGAATAACGATCCGAATAGGTTATTACTGTAGGGTTTGAAGTCTCGTAGAGTTGAGATGCGGTGGGCGCTGAAGGTTTCTGCGTGTGCCCGTCACTGTTTCAGCTCCGGTAATTTATTTGGGTGGACGAGTTGACGGAGGACCCGGACATTAAGGGCTTCGCCCTGAACGACTGCGGAGTCAAAGGTGGACAGTACGTGGCCAACTGGCGGGTCTTCAAGCCCGCGGTTGACCTAGAGAAATGTGTGGCTTGTGGGCTGTGCGTGGGGTTCTGCCCCGAGGCGGCTATAACGCGTGGGGCCGACCGTAAGCCTGTGATCGACTACCGCTTCTGTAAGGGTTGCGGCATCTGCGCCTACGAGTGCCCCCAGAAGGCGATAACGATGGAGGAGGAGAAGCGTTGATCCACGAGTTCGACGTGATGCCCGGCAACAAGGCCGTGGCTTACGGCGTCAAGCTGGCCAGGGTCGAGGTGGTGCCAGCGTATCCGATAACCCCGCAAACGACTATCATCGAGTACATAGCCGACTTCGTGTCCAACGGCGAGCTGGACGCCGAGTACATCCACACCGACGGCGAGCACAGCTGCATGGGCGCAGCCGTCGGCGCGAGCCTCGTGGGTGCCCGTACTTTCACGGCGACGTGCAGCCAGGGCCTCGCCTTCATGCACGAGGTGGTCGCTCAGGCCACCAGCTACAGGACTCCCATAGTGATGGCTGTGGCGAACAGGACGCTGGGCTGGTACTGGGCGCTTGGACCCGACTACAGCGACATCCAGCCTGAGCTTAACCTTGGTTGGATCGTGAGCGTCGCGGAGTCTAACCAGGAGTGCCTCGACATGGTGCTTCAGCTCTACAGGGTGGCGGAGGACCGCAGGGTACTGCTGCCTTCGATGATTAGCCTAGACGGCTTCTACCTGAGCTACAGCCACGAGCGGGTGGACATCCCGCCGCAGGAGGCGGTGGACGAGTGGCTGCCGCCGTACAGGGCGCCCTACCCCCTAGACCCCACGGTCAACGACAAGTACCCGACGGGCCTTATCCCGGCGGCGCTTCACACGACGTACAGGCGGCTCCACGAGGAGGTGCTGGAGACTGCGAAGCAGGTGATAGAGGAGGTTGACAGGAGCTACGGCGAGACATTCGGCAGACGCTACGGCGGCCTCGTTGAGCTGTACCGCTGCGACGACGCGGACAGCGTCATGGTGACCACGGGGTCCATGACGACGGC
>JAFGTA010000177.1 GCA_016934355.1 Candidatus Bathyarchaeota archaeon
GGCGCATTAACCATCGGCGTCGTCACCATCCCCTTCAACGTGGAGGGGACCAGGCTCGGCAAGGCCAAGGAAGGTCTGAAAAACCTTCTGGACGTCTGCGACAGCGTTGTAGTCATCGATAACAACAGGCTCAGGAAGGTCGCTGGAAAGCTTCCCGTAAGGGAGGCGTTCGGGGTGGCCAACGCTAGGGTGACTGACTTCATAAACAACATCACAGAGGCCCTAAGCGTACCCGGCATCATGAACCTAGACTTCGCCGACATCAAGGCGATCATGATGGGCGGAGGCATCTGCGCCGTAGGCTTCGGGGAAGGGCATGGCGGAACCAAGGTAGAGGACGCCGTAGGGAAGGCACTCGACAACCAGCTCCTCGACGTCGAAGACATCAGCAAGGCCACGGGAGCCCTCGTTCACATCGAGGGAGGCGAAGACATGACCCTCGAGGACATCAACCGCGCGGGCGAGATGGTGCTCGAGAGCGTCAATAAGGACGCGCGGGTAGTCTGGGGCAGCAAGGTGAACCCGGAGCTGGAGGGCAGGATAAGGGCCACGGTGGTGCTAGCCGGCGTGGACAGTCCGTTCCTGCTTAAACAGGACAAGTCCACCGTGACCATAGACCAGGCGAAGCCCAAGGTCATAAAGATAAAGAGCAAGAAAGCCGTCGCTTAATCCACTATTTTTCTCTATTTTTATTTTCATCACGCAAGGGAACGTACACTGTTACCGTCGTCCCCTTGTCACCCGTCTCGTACCCCAGCGAGCCGCCCATAGACTCCACTGTCCTCTTGCAGAACGCCAGCCCTAGCCCGGAGTGCCCAGGCTTCGTCGAGTTGAACGGCTCGAACAGCCTGTCCAAGGCGTCAGACGAAATGCCGGTCCCGGTGTCCGTCACGTCGATCCGGGCGTACCCCTCGCTGTTGGAGACCGTTATCCTGAGGGTTCCGCTGCCCGGCATCGCCTCCACGGCGTTCCTCACAAGGTTCTCTATCACGCGGGTTACCCTGCCGCGGCCGGCGTCGGAGACGAGCAGCCCCTCCACGTACGTATACTCGGTCTTGATGGTCCTCGGGATGTACGTGGTCTCCATCACGGATTTTACTATCTGGTTTATCTCGACGAAAACCTCGTCTCTGCTGGAGGCTTCAAGGGTCTCGGTGATGATGTCAGCCACCTTCGACGCGTGGTCAGCGTCCCTGTCTATGGACCCCACGAGGTCCGGAAGCATCTCAGGCTGGTCCAGGAGTATGCCGGACGCGTTCCTGATGGAGCGCAACGAGCCCTGAAGCTCGTCCCGTACAAGGGTGCTCACCTTCTCGGCGTCCTCGAGGCGGCCCAATGCGTAGTCTAGCCGCATGGCTTTGGCGTCCTCGCCGTTAGGTACTGCGGCTTTCGCCTGGACGCGGTTAAAGGCGAAGGCGACATGGTATGAAAGGGTCTCCAGAAGCTTCCTGTCGTCGTCTGTGAAGTCGTTAAGCTCGAGGCTCTCCACGTTTAGCACGGCTGCGGTCTCGCCTTCTAGCACCACGGGCACCGCTAGCTCGCTCAGGGAGTTAGCGGAGCCCTTGAAGTAGTCCTCGCAGCTCCTCAGGTCGTTCACGAGTATGCTGTGCTTCTCCCTCGCGGCCTTCACTGTAATGCCCCTGCCTTCCAGTGGCAAGGCCAGCTTCAGCGGCGGCGCGCCGCGGACGTTGACGGTTCTCAGGTACCCGCCCTCGCGGACCTGGAACGAGACAACCTGGTACTCGAAGACTGTCTGCATGATGTCCAGCGTCGTCTCAGCGATGGACTCAAGGGTGCCCTGGCTTCCGAGCCTAGTAGCCCGGTGATGAAGGACGGTGAGCCGTTCCTCCATCCGCTTCCTGTTGGTGATGTCCCGGAAGAAGCAGAGGTGGGCCTCCTGGCCCAGGTAGCTTATGGTCGAGGAGGAGACCTCGGCGACCCTGATAGCGCCGCTCGCCGTCCTGTAGTGGAGTTCGAAGAGGTGAGGTGCTTCGGGTCCCTGTTTTTCGCCTAGGGACTCCGTGAGTCTCTGCTCTGGCTCTACTAGGTACTCGGCGGCGCTTCTGCCTATGAAGCCGCTGGGGGTCTTGCAGCCGAAGAGCTCGGCGGCTGCCTGGTTCATGAAAGCGATCTCCAGCCCCACAAGGATTATTATGCCGTCGCGGCTCTCGTTCACGACTTTCCGGTACAGCTGCTCGGTCCTGTACTTGTCCACGTTCTGCCTGACACGCTTCGCCAGCACCTGGTAGTGGCTGGGCTCGGACTCCTTGCGCATGTAGTCGTCGATGCCTGCCTCGAAGGCGTGCTCGGCGACCTCCTCGCTGCCCTGCCCCGTGTAGAGTATGAAGGGTACGCTGCTCATCTCCCGGACCTTTTGGGCGAGCTCGATCCCGTCCATCGACAGCATCTTGTAGTCGCTGACGATGCAGTCGTACGAGTTGGTCTTCTGTAGCTGGAGGGCCTGCTCGGGGCTTGACGCGGAGTCGACGACGACGTCGCCGTCGAGCTCCTCGAGGAAGATCTTTGTGAACTCGAGGTGGGAGTCCTCGTCGTCTACATGGAGTATCCTTATCGGTCTCCTCTCGGTCACGTCTCCCCCCTCCATCTCTGAGCCTCTAGGCATCTTTTATTGTTCGGTGTATCTCTGATTTTGATTAATTAAGATAGGTATTCTTTTTGCATATAAAATATCTCTGTTATATAGTGTCATGTATGACTGTTATTTATTGTATATTCTTTATAAAAACTTATAGTTGAAAGACATGTAGATCGATCCATGATGCGGAGGGTTTACAAGCGGTATCACGAGGAGAAAAAACAACGAAATATTGTTACAGTTACATGGGACATTATGGATTAACATAAAACAAAATGAGGATGTTAGGAAAAGGAAAAGTATCTAAAAAGATGTACACAGAATACACTGTTGAAGACGCGGGGACAAGGCATGAGGCACAAGATTCTTCCAGCCATCATAGCTGAGACGCAGCGCCAACTAGACGAAGCCCTTGAGGCGGTGGAGGGCTTTGCGCAGGACATAATGCTGGACATCATGGACGGCAGGTTCGTCCCGGCTAGGTCCCTTGACTTCGATTTCGCCACACGAGACGGGCCCTCCTACCAAGCACACCTCATGGTCGAAGACTCCACAGACTACATTGAAGGTTTAATCGGAAAGGTGGACACTGTGGTCATCCACGTGGAGGCGTTGGATGACGTACGCGTGGCGGCGGCTCTTTTCAGAGAAGCGGGGCTAGGCGTGTTCTTCGCCGTGAACCCGGGCACGCCCATCGAAGCTGTCACCCCGTACACTGAGATCGTCGACGGAGTCCTCGTGATGACCGTGCAGCCGGGCAGGTACGGGGCGCCGTTCCTCCCCGCGTGCCTTGAGAAGGTCTCCAGGCTGCGTAGGTTAGAGGACGATCTAGTCATCGAGGTGGACGGCGGGATGAACCCCCGGACGGCGAGGATGGCGGCCGAGGCGGGGGCCGACTGGATTGCGTCGGGCTCCTACATAATGAAGAGCGGTGACACCGAGGGGGCGTACATGAGGTTGGTGGATGCCGCTGAAGGCGCTCACAGGGGTCGATCCCCATGACCCTGTCATTGGGCTGCGGAAGGTGTCCACGTGGGTAAGGGGCTGCCCGTGGTCCTCGAGGGCCAGAGGATCAACCTCAGGGTGTACCGGCGCCTCTTCAACGCGCTGGCTAAGGACATCGAGGGCGAAAAGTACACTCTGTACAGCGACACTGGCACGGAGAAGGAGATACGCTACGCGTCTCCCGAGTACTACGGTCTGGACAACCCCTTCAACAGGATAAGGCTGTACAGGCTGGCGCGCGCCATGAACTGCCTCAGATGCGCAGAGGGGGACGGCGTCAAAGAGTGCAGCGTAACCATATGCCGCACCAAGGAGCTATACGGCGCAGACGCCCGCGAGGAGGGGTGGGTGCCCTTCGACCCCGAGAGGCTTGAGAGCCTAGAGGACCGTGTGAGGAGTCTTCGCAGAAGGGTGGAGTGGAAGAGGCGCATGGGTGCTAGCTGAGCGCCGCGACGAGGTCCCTGAGAAACGCCTCAAGGTGCTCCTTGGGTATCTTTACGCCGCTGGCCCGCTTGTGGCCTCCGCCAAAGCCGCCGTACCTGTCGGCGAGCTCCATGGATATGTCGCCGAGGTGCTCATGGAGACAGAGCTCCCCTCTGAGGCTGACGTTGACGTAGTCGCCGTTCTCCTTGTAGCTGACGCCCACGTCGACGCCGAGGGTGTCGATGATGAGGTTCGCCACGGCGCCAGTGCTGTGGGTGCTCACAGCCTCCATGTGGGCGACGCGCCCCTCGACGACGGAGTTGGCGGCTATCTGCTCCTTGACCCGGGTCATCTCCTCGAGGCACTGGACGGCGAGGTCCACGGCGCCCGGTATCCTGTGGGGGTAGCTGTAGTGGCTGAGCTCCGCCAGTACAAGCCGTTTGAAGTCGATGGTCTGGTCCTTGCTGAGGGCGTGGGTGAGTATCTGGGCCTCGTGCTGCGCGAACTTGCGGTCCACCCTCGCCAGTATCTCGGAGCCGATGGGCCCGTCCTCGAACATGTCGCTTATGGCGGCGTATGAGGCGATGCGAGCCGCTTCCCTGCCCAGTTCCTCCCTGAAGGTGTCGTAGACGAGGTCTCCGGCGCAGTCCCTCGGGTCTAGGATGACGCTGAAACCCGCGTCCGTGAGCCGCAGCTTCAGCTCCGGGTCCATCTGGTGGTGGTCGATGATGTTCACCTCGGCGAACCCCTTGATCCTCATGAGGTCCGGCTCCAGCGCTGCCCGGATGTTGAGGTCGCATATGTACAGTGTGTCGACGGGGGGCGTCACCTTGTCGAGGGCGTGCTCCATGTTGTCGTAGTTCGCCAGGTAGACCTCGCAGCCTGTGAGGCGCTTCAGGAAGGCGCCGCATGTAAGGCCGTCGACGTCGTCCCCGTGTACTATAGCGTAGGTGGTCAATGGTTGGTCCGCCGGTGAGATTGAATATATTTGGGGAGGCGTCTAAAAAAGGCTAGTATCCTCGCCCGGGGTCGCAGACGTGGCTTAGGGGCTTGCCTTCTATGTAGCGGCGGAGGTTCTCGGTTAAGATGTCAACGACCCTGTCACCGATGTAGGGGCTGCTGTGGCTGTCGTGGGGGACGAGGAACACGTTGTCAATGCCCCAGAGGGGGTGGTCCCTTGGCAGGGGCTCGGTCTCGAACACGTCGAGGTAGGCTCCCGCTATCCATCTTTCTCTCAGCGCCTTTAGGAGGCTGGGCTCGTGCACGGTTTTTCCCCTCCCGACGTTGACGAGGTACGCGGTCTCCTTCATCGCCCTGAACTCGGGCTCCGCTAACATGTGCTCGGTCTCCGGGGTCAGCGGAGCAGCCAGGACGACGTAGTCTGCCTCACGGAGCCGGGGCAGCAGCTCGTCCACGGGGAAGACCGTGTCTACATCTGGGACCGGCTCGGCTCTACGCTTCGTGCCGATGACGGTCATGTCAAACGCCTTGCAGAGGTGGGCCACCCTTCTGCCTATGTTCCCGAGGCCGATGATGAGGGCGGTTCTCGCGTAGAGCTCGTCGTTCTTGAGCTGTGTCCACCTGCGGTCAAGCTGGTCTACGCGCCTCTGTCTCAGGTTCTTGGCGTGGTCCAGCATCGCGGCGACCGCGCTCTCCGCTATCGGCAGCGTGTGGAGGCCGGGGGCGTTGGTGAGGGTGACGGAGCCGTCGAGGACCTCCGGGGTGATGTTGTCGCTGAACCCTGTGCTGCAGAGCTGCACCCACCTGAGGCTGGGGGTGAAGAGGCGCTGGTAGTCCGCCCAGTCTAGTTCGCCCGGGTAGTGGGTGCGGTTTCCGCCCTCGGCGAGGACAACATCTGCGTGTTCGTCTCCGGTCACTTTGTCTGCGGGCACCTCGATTAGTTCGATCTCGGGGCTGACGCCGAGTATCTGTCTCCTGTGTTTCTCCTGCAGCCAGTTTCCGTCTGGTCTGGGGTACTGGTAGCCTCTGGGTATTCCGCTCACGGCGACCCTTATGGTCATGCCTATCCGTGGGTAGCTACCATGTAAAAATGTTTGATCCCTAGGGAGCTATTCTGCCCGGTGGGGCTGCCTCTACACGCGCCTCGCTCCACTCGAGGACGGACTGGATTATCCTGAGTACGACGACGCCCACCGTGAGATAGATGAAGGCGCGCATATCTAGCTGTATGAAGCTGGTGCCGCCCTCCATGGCCACAGTGAACTCTGTGAGGCCGAGGCTCATGTAGTTTCCGACCCCGAGGAGGATGACGGTGAACCCGAGGGCTGAGACATTCTGTACCAGCGAGGCAGCCAGGTATGTGACGCTGGTCTTGTCCACGAAGCCTTTCACGAGGGTTATCATCGCGGTGACTCCGCCCAGTATCTTCATCTGGGTTAGGAACGCGGGCAGGTCCACGCCGGAGTCAGTTATCATCTGGGCTATGTCCGGCGGTAGGTACTGAGGCAGCAGGTATGGCACCCCCACGAAGATGATCACCGTCAGGAGAGCCGACAGCGTGGCTCCTACTCTTCTGTCTTCCACTAGTCGCCGCCTCCTGACATTGTCACGGTGTTGGAGAAGCTGATCAGGTCGTACAGGCTCGATACCTCTACGCTGGTCACCCACTCGACGTCGGACCCGTCCTGCAGGTATTGCATCGCCGTGCTCAGAGGTATCGACAGTTCAAGATCCACGGGAGCCTGTTCCCCCGGCATCAAAGTGACCTCCGCATAGTCCGATGCGAGGACGTGGTCTCCTTCGGCGACCAGGCTGAGGGTGACGTATAGCGTTGCCTTCAGGTAGCCGTCGTTCCGGGGTGTGAGACTCATGTGTATTATCACCGGGTCGGTCATTTCGAGGTCGATCTGTTCGCCTTCACCGGGGATGACCGTTGAGAACACCCCGATCATGGCGTGCATCCCGGCTGTGAAGCCGAGGACGCCTCCGATCTGCACGAGGGCGATGAATATGCCTAGTAACTGGGAAGACTTCAACCCGGA
Source organism: Candidatus Bathyarchaeota archaeon (assembly GCA_016934355.1). The sequence goes on from JAFGTA010000177.1 coordinate 7,027, forward strand.
TCGCCTCTAGATTACTCTGCTTGCGTTTAAATAATTTCTAGAGCACAACACGATTTGTTCAGTTTATGGACAGCGCTGTGCTGGCACGTATTACCGATCCTGATGATCCCTTGGTAAACTTTTAAACCGCTGCCGATTCCTTGAGGTTGAGATGCCGCTATGCTACTTCTGCGGAAAGGAGATAGAGGAGCCCGTCAGGTGCCCATACTGTAACCTGACCTTCTGCGAGGAGCATCTGCCGCAGAAGGCCCACAGGTGCATCGCGTTATCAAGCAGGATAAGGA
>JAFGTA010000178.1 GCA_016934355.1 Candidatus Bathyarchaeota archaeon
CCTGCCGCCGGACAACACATCCAGCGTAGTAACCATCTTCACGAGGACGCCCGGGTGCCTGAGTATATTGTTGGTGACCAACACACCCAGCATGATTCTCTCTGTGAGCCCCGCCACGTAGCTCAGAGTCGTATAAGCCTCGGGCAGAGGCGCCGTCTTGTCACCGAAGGCGCCGCCCAGCTGGAAGAGGTGGTCCATCACCCAGAAGCTGCTGAACCTGGCCTCCTCGACGGCGCCCGCTATCTCACGTAGCTTCGAAGCCGTGGCCGTGGGCGACCCCGGCCAGTCAAAGTATGGTAGCTGGAACCCCAGCTTCACTTTCTCGCCTCCACGTACCTCCTGTAGTACTCGACGTTCTCACGCATTATCTCTCTGATGGGCAGGTGGTAGGGGCACTTCTCCTCGCATATACCGCAGTCGATGCAGTTCTCGGTGCTGCCCGTGACATCATCGAAATAGTCAAACTTGAGAATCCAGTCTTCGGGCCACTCGTTGTACATGATAGGCAGCAACATCATGTTCTGTATCTTAACGCCTTGGGGGCACGGCGTACAGTAGCCGCAGCGCCTGCAGAACCTTGTGCCGACCTCCGCCCGTATCTCCTCGATGCGGCTGAGGTCGGCCTCGGAGAGGGTGAGATCCCCTTCAGCAATCTCGATCACCTGCCTTATCTCCTCGACCGACTGGAAACCGGGGTCAGGTACCACGTTGTCGTGCTGAAGCACAAACTTGATGGCGAGGTTCGGGTCCGTGAGCCTCCCCCCGGCGAAGGGCTTCATCCCGATGAACCCGACGTCATGCTCAGCCGCGGAGGGTATCAGCCTGTCCTTCGCCTCTCTTAGCACCATGTTGAAGGGGAACTGCAGCGTCTCGAACTTCCCGGACTCCACCGCCCTGAGAGCCACGTCCATAGGGTGAAGCGAAATACCGATGTGGAGTATCTTGCCCTCCTCGAGTGCCTCCTCGGCGGCCTCGTACGCCCCGCCCGGCTTGAAGAGGCCGTCGTAGCGGTCGTTGCTCCCCGGGTTGTGGAACTGCCAGAGGTCGATGTAGTCGGTGCCAAGCCTCTCCAGGCTCCTGTCTATGCACTCTGCCGCTGTTTTCTTGTCTGTCCATCTTCCTTTGGTGGCGAGGATAACGTCATCCCTGTGCTCCTTGACTCCTTTACCGATCCTCAGCTCGCTGTCCTCGTAGTTAATGGATGTGTCGAAGAAGTTGATGCCCAGTTCTACGGCTTTCTCGACTATCCTCACGGCTTCTTCGAACGGCGGTCTCTGGATGGGGATGCCTCCCATCACGACCCTTGAGACCATCAACCCAGTCTTACCTAACTTTACTTTCTTCATACTAGTACTCCTCCAGACTCCTCATTTAAGAGATGATATATACCTGCGGACACGATTCCCAGCAATCCCAGTGATACCCCGACGACGTTCCATTTGAACAGCAGCAACATCAACCCCCTAAGCCGGCCCCTATCGCGTTTCCCAGCTTCATCGCAACCGAGTTCGTACTCATCATCGTGCCACGCTCCGTGGGCGCCTGATCCAATGTCAGGGAGTCAGTTGAGGTCAGTATAACCCCTCCGAAGAAGCTCAACGCGGAGATGACGGCGATGATCAGCGACGACAACACGAAAAGATTTGATCCCTGTTCCTTGACCAAAGAATCACCGCCCACCTGATGTTAACGCCTCGTAGAAATCTATGTTCTCCTGGATCATCTCCCTGACGGGGAGCCCGTGGGGGCACTTCTCCTCGCAGTCGCCACAAAGATCGCATTGTTCCCAGCTTTCTACTTCTTCATCAAGCCCATCCCTGAACCATTCGCCGGACCTTAGATTGTAGGCGGCGGTCAGGTAGATCAGCTGAGGAATATAGACGCCTCTCGGGCATGGAAGACACTCCTCACAGTGACGGCAGAAACGGTTGTTCATCTTCTCATGGATTTCTCCTATCATCTGCCTCTCTTGGGTTGTGAGGCCGCGGGGGCCGTTGACGATGCCCACGATCTCCTCCAGTTCCTCAACCGTCTCTATCCCCGGGTCAGATACGACGTTATCATACTGGAGAAGGAACTTGATCGCCAGGTTCGCGTCCTTAATGAGGCCGGCTGCGAAGGGCTTCATGGCGATGAAGCCTACATCATGTTCCTCGGCTAATGGGATGAGTTCATCCGCTGCCTCGTCCGCGATCAGGTTAAACGGAAACTGGACGGTCTCGAACAAGCCTGAGGAGACGGCTTCGAGAGCGACCGCCATGCTGTGGGTCGATAACCCTATGTGCCTGGCTACCCCCGTCCGCAGCGCCTCCCTGGCTGCCTTCAAGGCCCCGTTGGGGCCCCGCAGCCGCTCGTATTTATCGAAGGTTGTTACGTTTCCGAGCTGCCATAAGTCGACGTAGTCCGTGTCGAGTTGCCTCAGACTCCTTTTTAGAGCCCTCGAAGCGCCCTTCTCGTCCGTCGCGCCCGTCTTCGTCGCGATCACGACGTCTCCCCGGCAATACTTCAGGGCTTTCCCTATCCGCTTCTCGCTCTCCCCGAGCCCGTAACCAGTCGCGGAGTCAAAAAACGTGACGCCGATACCATGGGCGCGCCTGAGTACCTTGATCGCCTCATCTTCCCGGGGGCGGGTGATGGGTATGCCGCCCATCCCGACCCTCGAGACCATCAAGCCTGTCTTACCTAATCGTACTTTCTTCAATACGATATTACCTCTCATTTAGTCCAGTAGTGGAATGTTTCCCTCGCGAATCCAGTTCACCTATTTCTGGAATGACTTCCAGGCCGATGATCTCGATTGGCTTGATCTCGTGGACGTTGGGCATGTTGAAGATGACGTGATCGAAGCCGAGTCCGCTCAGCTCACGACATAATTCGATGACGTCGTCAGGTCCCATCTCTCCGGGTGCTATTCGTATGGTTCCTAGGACTGTTTTCTCGATGTCTTCGTAGGGACGCCCGACGTCCTTGCAGTGTCTCTTCAAGACATTCAGCTTCCCAGACAGGATCTTCGCCTTGTTCCTGTATATCTCGTGGTGGTTTTCGCTGAACTCCTTCGGCGTAGCCCCGAAGTACAAGTTGCAGGCGTCAGCGTATTTGGCAACAAGACGCAGTGTCACCTTCTCACCGCTACCACCGATAAGAATAGGTGGATGAGGTTGGCTCAGGGGCTGAGGGATGCATATGGGCTCCTCCAGCCTGTAGTACTCACCCTCAAACGCGGAGCGGTCGTTCCTCCACATATGCTTGGCTATCCGGAGCGTCTCCTCTAGGCGGCTGAACCGCTCTTTCAACGGGGGGAAAGGCACCCCTAAGCCTCTAGCCTCTTGTTCATACCATCCTGCACCAACCCCGAAGTAGCTACGCCCGCCCGAAAGGACATCAAGCGTCGTAACGTTTTTCACCAGAAGACCCGGATGTCGATAGACATTCCCCGTCACCAGGAGCCCGGTCTTGATTCGTTTAGTCAGGGCTGCACAGTAGGAGATCGCGTTATACCCCTCCAGCATAGGTGCTTCGGCCCCGCCGAACACGCCGCCCAACTCAAAATAGTGATCCATTACCCATAGGCTGTAGAACCCAGCTTCATCTGCGGTAGTGGCAATTTCTCCTAGTTTGTTACCTGTATTCTTGGGGCTACCGGGCCAATCGAAGCTAATGACCTGTAAACCAATTTTCATCTCAAATTCCTCTTTACCTTCCGTTTCGTGAATTTCCATCCCGAATCAAGTCTTTGGAGTAGGTGAGCAGGTCCAATTCTGCGTCGTCAGCGAAAAGAGCCATGAACTCGTCAATCAGGTTCTCGTCGTAGGCATAGGAGTACATAGAAACTAGGTCCTGAATTTCCAGACGATCTTCGATCTCCATCATGGCCTCATTTCACGCACCTAGTCCGACCTCTCTCTTGTAGAACTCGTAGTTCTCTTGGATCAGCTCCCTGATGGGCAGCCCATAGGGACACCTCTCCTCGCACTCGCCGCACTGGACACATTTCAGGGCGGTCTCGGCTTGGCTCCCGAACACCTGTATGACCCGCTCCCGCGGCCAGAGCCTGAACAGGTTCTCCATGTAGGTGAGGAGCCATATCTCCACGCCGTTAGGGCAGGGCATGCAGTACATGCACTGGCGGCAGAACCGGTTACCAAGCTCGTCACGGATCGAGTCCATCCTAGCCCAGTCGCCGTCCGTTAACTCAATACCCTCATCCACTAGACCGACTATCTCCTCGATCTCCTCAATCTTCTCCACTCCCGGGTCCGGCACCACACTCTCGTGGTGAAGCACGTACCCGATGGCGAGCCTCGCGTCGGTGACGTTACCGCCGGCGAACGGCTTCATACCTATGAACCCTACGTCGTGCTTCTTGGCGTGGGCGATGAGCTCGCCGGCGGCTTCCCTGGCGATGAAGTTGAACGGGAACTGAACCGTCTCGAAGAGCCCTGACTCCACGCCCATGAGAGCCACTTCTAGGTTATGTGTGCTGAACCCGAGGTGCAGAATCTTTCCCTCGTCCAGCGCCTCGTGAGCCGCCTCTATGGATGCGCCGGGCGCGATCACCTGCTTGAAGGTTTCGGGGTCCTTTATGTTGTGCATCTGCCACAGGTCGATGTAGTCCGTACCAAGCCTCTTCAGACTGGAGTCTATGTGCTCCGCCGCCGTCTCCTTGCTCAGCCACCTTCCCTTGGTGGCGAGTATCACCTCGTCCCTCCTCCCGGCTACGCCTTTCCCTATGATCAGTTCGCTGTCCCCGTACCCGATGCTCGTGTCGATGAAGTTCACACCGAGGTCAAGCGCCCTGTTGATCACCTTGACGGCCTCCTGTAGCGGCGGACGCTGGATCGGGATACCGCCCATCCCGACCCTCGAAACCATGAGACCTGTTTTTCCTAGTCGTATCTTTTTCATCTTAGCGCTCCCCTACCCTATACAATCTTCATCCATGTGACTTTATGATTTAACTTCCATTCCTCTCTCGCCTCATCTGTGCAGAGAGGTCTGGTATTTCGCAGGCTCGAAACCGATATAAATGTTTGGATATTCAAACATTCATTTGTATAACTGACCATATATTAAGCTGGGGGACGATGTTTTATATTACGAAACACATGTTAAACCGTGTGAACCACACCCTCAACGATCTCCTCGGACCCTCCATATTCCTACTCGTCCTAGACATGCTCATAGACAACACAGACCAGTACATGAACCTCAGGGAGATCGCCCGCAGGGTAGACAAGAACCCGGGGTCCATCAGCCCCGTGATGCCCCAGCTCATGGAGCGCGGCCTGGTCACAGGGTGCAAGGTCGGGAAGGTCTCCGTGGTCTACCAGCTCAACACCGACAACCCGGACGTACAGGCACTCATCGAGCTACGTAAAAAACTGAAAGCCGACTAGCCCTACTTCTTGGCTGCCTTCTTCGCGCCGCTCTTCTTGGCGCGCCGCTTCTTCTTCGCCGGCTGAACCTCAGGCTTCTCCTCAGGCGGCTCGGGCTCCCCCTCGTGCTGCCTCCTCACGTGGAGCTTCATGCCCTGCTCCGTGTTGAAGGTCTTGCCGCATACCGGGCACGGGATGGCGATGGCCCCCAGCTCGATGTTCTTACCGAGTAGCTCCTTCTTCAGCTGCTTGATGAGGCGCTCGCCCTCGAGGAACGTCAGCTTCTTATCCGTCTTAACCTTGATGCCCACGGTCAGGTTGAAGTTGCGGAACTCGGTCTCGTCACGCTCCAGGCCGACCTGATCCACTATTCCTAGGAATTTCACGTCTTCTAGCGCCATCTTTTCACCAAAGGGGGTTTTCCACAAATAGGATGGACGCAACATTATAAAATCATATCCCTTTAAACGAATCATCCTGTAAACAGAGTCTATCAGGATCACAGTCGTGATTGTCCGGGAAATATAAAATTGTCGACAATACAGCACGGGTATTGCGTTAAACATGCTCCGAACAGCGGCGGAGGATGCTCCCGTATTTAAATAAACAGAGCCCCATGCATCAAACATGAAGACAATCATTAAAAAACAGCGTCTGGCAGACGCCGACACACCACTCCTCCTAGTGGGAGTCACAGAGGAGAGGGCAGAGTCCAGCGAGCTGGGCATACCCAAGCCGCTGAGAGAGCTGGCGCAGCAAGTAGTAGAGCTCGGGGACTTCAAGGGAAAGAAGGGAGACACATCCGTCGTCTACACCCGTGGGAAGGCCAAGCCCAGCCGACTCATGCTGGTGGGACTCGGCAAGGCCGAGGAGCTCACAGCGGAGACTCTCCGTGGAACCCTGGGCGAAGCCTCGCGCAGGATCAGGGACCTGGGAGTCGAGACGGTGGGCGTGAGCCTGGAGCACGCGGCTCAGGGCAGGCTGGACACCGTGGAGGCCGCGGAGGCGGTGGTCACGGCGTTCATCCTCGGGAGCTACAGCGACCCGCAGCATAAGACGAGAGGCCTCGACAAGTTCAAGCACATCGAGGAGCTCCAGATAGTCTCCCCCATCGCCTCCGAGGCTCTTGTGAAGGCCGTTGAGGAGGGGCGGGTCATAGCCGAGTCTGTGAACATGTGCAGGACGCTGGCGTGGGGCCCTGGAAACCGCGTCACACCTTCGAGGCTCGCCGAGGAAGCCATGAAGCTCAAGGAGCTGGGCGTCAAGATCGAGGTCTTTGACAGGGAGGCCGCCGAGAGGATCGGGCTCCACAGCTTCGTCGCCGTGGCGAGGGGTACCGAGGAGCCGCCGCGGTTCATCGTGATGGAGTATGGCGAGGGAGAGACCGTGGCGCTCATAGGCAAGGCCATCACCTTCGACACGGGCGGCATCAGCCTGAAGAGCAGGGACGGGATGCCGCTGATGAAGACAGACATGACGGGCGGCGCCATTGTGATCTCGGCGATGAAGGCGGTCGCCCGGCTGGGGCTGCCCCTCCACGTCGTTGGAGTCGTGCCCGCAACCGATAACATGCCCTCCGGCAGGGCGTATCACCCCGGGGATGTCGTGGATACCTACAGCGGCCTCACAGTCGAGGTGATAAGCACGGACGCGGAGGGCAGGATGGTGCTCAACGACGCCCTCAGCTACGCCGCTAGGAACTATAAGCCGGCGGCCATGTTCGACTTCGCCACGCTGACGGGGTCCATGCAGGTAGCCCTCGGTGAGCACGCAATCGGCTACTTCGCCAACGACGACGGCGTCGCCAAGCGGGTGGAGGAGGCGTCCGCGTCCAGCGGGGAGCGGGTGTGGAGGATGCCCCTCTGGGAAGTCTACGACCAGCAGCTGAAGAGCGACGTCGCCGACTGGAAGCACACGGGCGGTAGGCCGGGCGGCGCCATCACGGCGGCCCGGTTCCTCAGCAAGTTCGTGGAAGACGTGCCGTGGGTTCACATGGACATCGCGGGTCTGATGGAGCAGAGCAGCGACAAGGGCTATAACCCGAAGGGAAGCAAGGGCCCAGGTGTGCGGCTCATCATGGATGTACTGAGAAACTGGGGAAAAACAACAGAGGAATAGGTTATACCTCTACTGTCCTCATTGCCTCGTTGGCCGCGTCCATGAGCAGCGCGTCAACTGACGCCTCCTCCTCATGAGTCTTCATCTCTTCTTTGAGCTCCTCTACGCACTTGGGGCACACCAGCTTCTTCTCGTATCCCTGTGGGTAGCTCTCGACGAGCCCGTGCACCGGGCACTTGAAGGCGTAGAACGGCAGAGGTTCCTTCCAGTCCGGCTCGATCCTTTCTTCGAGGTAGACGTAGCCTCTAAGCTGCAGCTTCAGCCGGTCAAGAAGGCTTATACGGGGGTCCATCGACCCGTAAACGGCGTTTGATTAAATAATTTTGAAGGAGCTCTGATCCATATCTTTTGCGTGAACGCGTTAACGATAAAGAAAAAGCCTCTGAAAGAGGGTGGAGGGGGTTTTGCTCTACTTCTTGTAGACGCCATACTTCAACGCGGCCCTGCCGACGGCGTTGTAGTTCTCGCGGGGCATGTCCTGGTGGACGGTGCAGCCGGGTCCCAGCATGAAGCCGCCTCCCTCGCCCGCGTCGTCTATGGCCTTCTTCGCCTCGGCCTCCACCTGTGCCTGGGTGCCGGAGTGGAGCGTGGTGTCCCTGTTGAGGCCGCCGCAGATGGCGAACGTGTCGCCGTATATCTTCTTGGCCTTGTCGAGCCACGTGAAGTCGTGGGCGTCCCAGTTGATGCAGTCCACGGGGTACTTCTTGAACCAGCCAGACTCCATGAGGTTCTTGTCCTGTGCGTTGCCCTCGGGGGTACTGCATATGTGCAGGAACTTTATGGGGCAGTCCACGGCGTCGAGTACCTTCTTGTCGTAGCCGAGGGCGTACTTCTCAAGCTGCGGCTTGGTGAGCTCGCGCCATACGCGTCCGCCTCCGCCGATGCCGAAGAAGATGCCTGGGGCGCCGGCGTCGATGCAGGCCTTGGTGAAGTCGATGGTGGTCTCCGTGATGGTGTCGAGCCCCTGCTTCAACGCGTCCGGGTTGCTCTTCATGTCCTCTATGACGCGCTCGGGGGTGCCGACTCCGTTCATGGCCTGTATCAGTGGGCTCGGTATGGTGTAGATGAACGGCATCCTGCGCAGGTCACGGGCCAGCACCTCGTTGCACCTCAGGTACTCGCGTAGCTCCTTCTTTGGGTCGAGTACCCATAGCTTCTCCCAGTCTCTGGGCTCCTTGACGGCGGTGCTGACGGTGGGCGCCTCCTCCTCGTTGTCCTTGAAGTCGAACTCGCTGCCCCACTTCATCGCCATGAACCTGTAGTACGGCGTCACCTTGAGCATGTCCATCTTGTAGTCGAGCTCCCGTAGGAGGGCGATGTGTGCCCGTGCGGACTCCTCGCCGTTCCTCGTGGATAGCTCCCAGCTGTAGTGGTCCAGCCAGTTGACTGCGGGGAAGTGGCCCCATATGCTCCACGGCACCCTGTCGGGCACCTCGCGGCGCATGACGGCCATGACTCTCTCATAACGTTCCGATTCCAACGTAATCACACCATATTCCCGCGCCGCGAATATAGCGGTTACCTCTTGTAACGGGTCGCCGTCTACCGGCTCCGTAAATAAATGAAAGCGGCTACTGCTGCCGCCGCAAGGGCGGCTGATGCCGCTATCAGCCACGTGTTGTCGGGCTGCACGGGCTTCAGCTCTACCCTGACGGGTGTCTCGGTGAAGAGGCCCAGCTCGTACGCCGCGTCCGCGACCCGCAGGGTCAGCGTAGCCGTTAGGTTGTTCACGTCTGTGAGGTAAGGTCCGCCGGGCTGGGGGTCTTCGATGACCTCGTAGAGCCTCCGGTACGTGAGGGTGAGCACCGCCTCGCCGGCGGCGTCCGTCTCCCCCTCACGGATGACCTGTTCGCCTCTGGCCAGCGTCCACGGCTGACCCTCCACGGGTGAGGCGCCCCTCGCTACAGTGACCTTGTAGACCCGTGTGACCTCGGTGACCCCCTGCTCGACCCCCTGGGCGAGGGTGCAGTCGTCGCCGAAGCTGAGGCCCCCTGTGAGGACCGTCAGGGGCGCCCCGAAGAAGTCTGCGTTGAGGGTGACGCTTTCCTGGACCGTGGAGCCCTCGAACTGGTAGGGGCTCGGGCCCCATGGGCTTAGGGGGAGGTGGTCCACCTTTGTGTTCACCAGCTCTACGTTGCTGGCGCTGCCCGGGTACGCGTACTCCAGGTTGAGGGTGCCGATGCTGCTTTCGCGGGTCTTGAGGTTGAGTCCGGTGGTCATGAAGGAGTGGACGGTGCCGGCGTCGACGCCTCTGAGCTGGACGTTGAAGTCGCCCTCCCTCAGGGTCAGCGTATCTACCCGGGTGTCGTTGACCGTTGCCCACGCGTTCTGGAGCAGGTACAGGGCTGATATCTGGGAGCCTGTGACCGAGACGCTGGACTGGCCCCACGTCATGACGATGTTCAGGACCGTGTTCTCGGTTTCAAGGGTGCAGTCCGTGAGGTCTAGGCTCGGCGGCGTCTCTATGCTGGTCTGTGTCAGGGTGAATGGGTAGGGGGCGGCGCCCTCGGTTAGCAGGTGGTCCGGCTTGAACTCTGTGTGATGCCCTGTGAGGCTGCCGTCGACGTGGATGCTGTTCCCGGCGTATAGGAGTGTGGTCTTGAGTATGGTGGAGTCTGATATGTGTGTGGCTTCGGTGGACCGGGTGGTGAAGTCGCCGATTGTGGAGCCGGTGACTGTGGCGGATGCGTTGTCTGTGAGCCTCAGGTAGCCTATTTTGGAGTTGGACGCGGTGAGCGTGGAGTCTTCGTTGAGCCCGAAGCCGTGGCTGTAGAGGGTTCTGTTGAGTATCTGGTATTCGTTGAATACGTGGGTGGCTTCGAGGTGTGCGGCGGAGTTATCGGTGAGCCGTATCCCGCCCTGAGTAGTCCAGGTGATGTTGGAGTCGACTGCGGTGAGGCTGCTTCTCCCGCGGAGCACGTAAGATTGACTTTTGTCGGGCGCCTCGGCTAGGACCAGTGTGGAGTTCACCAGGGTGAGGGACGCGTCGTCCTCCAGCACGAGGCTTCCCTCCACGGTTAGATGCGTGTTCGCTATGGTTCTGTTTGTGGAGCCCGTCAGGATCAGGTCGCCCTCGACGAGAGTGGTTCCAAGAGCGTCTGCTTGAGTTTGTGAAGGGGTCTGTGACAGCGCGATGATGAGGGTGAGCAGGGTGAACGCAGCGTACCGTTTAACCATGCTTAACCAGACATTCAACGTGGTATAAAGGAAAATACTCACGATACGCCGCCGGTCCTCGTAACGCCTGTAGGTGGTCGATCAGGTTCTCAAGACCCCAAGCTTGGTTAGGATGAGGGCGAGGTAAACCATGATCCCTGCCATGATTGCGATAAAAGCGGCTGCGAGGAGGTTTCTGGGGGTTCTATGGGTGGCGTCGATGTGCACAGGAGAGTCGCTGAACAACCCGAGCTCCAGCCACTCTTTGCCCAACTCCACGTGGAAGCTGCCCGGCTGCGCGTCTGCCCCCATATCCTTATAGAAGACCCTGAGCGTGATCTCTCCGTTTTCGTCTGTCACGCCTTCGCCGGTTCTCTCGTCTCCCGTTATCATCCACACGGGCACCCCCTGCGCTGGCGCGTTGTTTTCTGTGACTATGAGTCGGTAGTGCCTGACCACCGTGAGGGTCTGGTTTGCCTGTACTTCTATGTGGGCGTCGTCCGTGAACTCTACGTCTCTGAGGTCCACCCTCGCTGAACCGCTTGTACGCCCGTTCTTGATGGCTGTCAGCGTGACGCCGCTGAACCTGTACGGCGTGCCCGGTGTCTGTATTATGTTCAGGGTCTCGATCCGCGTGTCCCTGATCTCGGTTCCCTGGTTTCCTGTCTCATAGTTACGAAACTCCCCGATGGTGCAGCCGTCGACTGTGAGGGTGAGGTCGTCGAACGTGCTTATGCTCAGGACGCCGATGTCTGAGCCTGTTATCGACGCATTCGTATGGCTCATCCAGCTGTGCAGCTCCCATATCATGGAGTCCTCGACGACGAGGCTCAGGCCGCCTCTCTCGGTGGCTCTCAGGTATCTAACGCCGCTGTTCATCACGGTGAGGTTGGTGTCGTCGTCCGTGTAGAGGGTGTTCACCTCCGTGTCCGTAACCGCAACGGTGGACCTCTGGAAAACGTAGCTCAGCGGGTTCGAGAGGGTGCTGTTCACGAGGACCAGGTTGTACGGTATGTGAGACTTCGGCTGTATGAGGTCGGAGTTCCAGTGCCTGTGGAAGCCGCTGTGATCCGTGTCGACGACATAGTCGCCCTCCTTGTAGTATAACCTGATGTCCTCTATGGTGCTGTTGATTACTACCGTAGTGGCGGTGGAGCACGGGGACAGCCGGTTCACGACGCTGGTTTCGATGACCGCCACGGTATCTCCTCCGACGTTCAGCGAGTAGACGTCCGAGCCGATTACCTCGACCTCCCTGTTTGCTAGGTGGAGACTCGGCTTGAAGGAGCCGCTGTAGTTGCTCGGAGCCTCCGCGAAGATGGTGCCGCGGATGTAGGCGGAGGAGTTATCCTTCATCGTGATCGCGTTGGTGGACTCATCCGTACCAACGAGTTTCGAGTCAATGAGAACGAGCCTAGAGTTGTCGGTGAAGTTGAGGTGAGCCCAGGCATACGAGTCGTCGCCCATCCTCCCAAGGATCAGAGTGCCGTTGATGACCGTCAGCGACGCGTCGTCTCTGAAGACGAGGGGGCCCTCCAATGTGTACACCGTGTTTTCCACTGCTATCGTCTGGTTTCCCGAGACCTCAGGGGCTGGATCATATCCTGAGACCATTGTTACTGTCAGCGATACCATAGCCGCCGCCAACAGCAGCAGTAAACTGTGTTTGGTTGACAACTCTGGTGTATTTGCCTGATCAAAGATATAAAACATGCACCCGGACCGCTATCAAAGCCCAGCCCAGCGTCCAAAGGAGAACCGCGTCCAGTAACTCCTATATGCGATGGATTCGATCTCATCACATCATTTTAGGTGATAAACGTGAAGTACCGAAAATTTGGTAAACTCGACTGGAAGCCCTCCGCCCTGGGCTTCGGGGCCATGAGGCTCCCCATCATCGGCGGAGACGCCAGCAACATCGACGAGCCCCACGCCATCAAGATGATCAGGTACGCAATAGACCACGGAGTCAACTACGTGGACACCGCGTACCCCTACCACCGGGGCGAGTCGGAGAAGCTAGTAGGAAAAGCCCTGAAGGATGGTTACAGGGAGAAGGTCAGGCTTGCGACAAAGATGCCGACGTGGCTCATCAACGAGCGAGGCGACTTCGACAAGTACCTCGACGAGCAACTCGGCAAGCTCCAGACAGACCGCATAGACTACTACCTGCTCCACGGGCTCAGGAAGCAGAGGTGGCCAATCCTCAAGGAGCTGGACGTCTTCAGCTGGGCCGAAGAGAAGATCAAGGAAGGCAAGATCAGGCACCTCGGCTTCAGCTTCCACGACGACGTGCCACTGTTCAAGGAGATCGTGGACGCCTACGACGGGTGGACGTTCTGCCAGATACAGCTCAACTACATGGACACCGAGTACCAGGCGGGGCTAGAAGGGCTCAGGTACGCAGCCGCGAAGGGGCTCGCCGTCGTCATAATGGAGCCGCTGAAGGGCGGTAAACTCGCCGTCACTCCGCCAAAGGACGTGCAGAAGGTATGGGACAAAGCCAAGGCCAAGAGGACGCCCACCGAGTGGGCGCTCCAGTGGGTGTGGAACCACCCCGAGGTCAGCGTCGTCCTCAGCGGCATGTCTGAGATGAGGCACGTCGAGGAGAACATACAGTACGCGGGACGCAGCGGCGTCGGCTCACTGAAGCCCGAGGAGCTGAAGCTCTACGACGAGGCTAAGAACGCCTACAACAAACTGGGCTTCATAGGCTGCACCGCCTGCAGGTACTGCATGCCCTGCCCCATGGGCGTCGACATCCCCGCCATCATGGGCCTCTACAACGAGTACTACATGAGCGGACAGGACCCCAAGGTGAAGGAGAAGTACTGGGAACAGATCACGCCTGAGAGCCACAGCTCCAACTGCGTAGCCTGCGGTAAATGCGAGGAGCAGTGCCCACAGGAGCTGCCCATCCGCAAGTTCATGAACGAGACTGTGCGGATGTTCCCACAGACCGAGTAACCCCCCCTTTCCGCGGAATCTTTTAATCGCCGCGGAACCGGATGCATATCGACGGGGAGCCACGTTGGAGTTCGACCTAGATTCTTACACACCCATGCCCGTAGCCTACGAGCTCAGGTACATGATGCTCATGAAGTTCAGGGCTGGCGAGGACCCGCTGCCCGACATAGAGGGCCGCGAGGAGACGAAGCGGGACGTCATACGCTCAGTGCTCAGCAATAGCTACCCTTACCTCGTAAGCCGGGAGGGCACGGGCAAGACACGGCTCGCCGAGAGCCTCTCCAAGCTCCTGCCGCCTGTCCCCAAGATCAAGGGCTGCCCCTACAACTGCGACCCCAAGTGGCCAGAGGAGTGGAAGTGCCCAAGCTGCCGAGGACTTGAGGACCCGGAGATCCAGTTCATCTCGGGGAGGCAGCGGTACAGCAGGATACAGGGAAACGAGTACACCAACGAGGCCAAGATACTCGGCGTCAAGGACCTCCAGGCCATCGTGAAGGGGGACAGCCCCACTGACCCCCGGGCGTTCATAGGCACAGGGGTGCTCCGCGGCAACAGGGGCGTCGTCTGCGTCGACGAGCTGCCGGCGATACCTACGAAGGTGCAGGTGCTGTTCCACCCGATGCTGCAGGAGCACAGGATCGTGCTGGAGGAGTACAACTGGGTGAGGCCCATCGACATATTCTTCGTCGCCACCGGGAACCCGTCGGGGTTCAGCCACGTCAACAGGGTGCCCGAGCCGCTGCTGGACCGGCTGGAGCTCATTCCCATGGGGCTCCCCGGGGAGGGCGTCGAGCGTGAGATCATGTTCAAGGAGGGGTTCAGGGTGATGGACGACTTCTTCACGGAGGAGGAGGACGCCCAGGCATCTGTGCCCCTCGGTATCAAGCCCTCCGACCTGAGGAGGAGGGTAGCCGCTCCATGGTGGATCGTTGATGTTGTCGCTAAGACGGTGCGTTATACCCGTGACTGCCCCAACATCGAGCGAGGCAGCAGCATCAGGGGCAGCATCAAGAGCCTGGACCACGTGTACAGCAGCACTGAGCTGAGAGGTGGCAGCGTCGCCCGGCTGATGGACGCAGCCGACGGCCTCAAACTCGGGCTCAGGGGCAGGATCAGGCTCCGCGCCGATCTCATAGGGTTCGACGACAGCCCCAGCGCCTTCATGACACGCAATAACGAGGTGGTTGAGGACGTGCTCTGGTACGCCGTCAGGGACGTAGGGAAGCCCGTCCTCGCCGTCGTAGCGGAGGACCTCGACACAAGAGAGCTCGTGGAGGAAGTTGACAGGCTCTTAGGCAGAGAAGCCATCCCGCAAACACTCGAAGAGTACCCCTCTCTACAAAGCGCTGTCGAGTACATGGCTGGGGTCAAGCCTTGGGAGAGACCCATGCTCGTCGACGGGCTGGACAAGGTCCTCAGGGATGCGCCCGAGGCTGCGCCGCCTGAGACCCAGCGCGAGTTCTGGTCCTCGGCGGTGGAGCTCCTCGCAAACGCACTTCTCGCAGAGGGCATCGTGCAGGAGTACCGGAACAAGGACGCCCTATACACCCCGCAGAAGCTGAAGTAGCAATGAGCCGAGGCAACCCGTGCAGCGACTTCGACGACAGCCTTCTGGAGCTGCTCAGGGACGCCGCGAGGATGCAGATGGGGCAGGGACTGGACCACGACTCAGAGTTCATGGAGCGGACAAAGGAGCACGCCGAGAAACGTTTCACCCGGGCGCAGCGGAGCTTGGAGGAAGCTACCAAGAGGCTTGAGCGGCTGAAGGCAATGGAGGGGCAGCCCGAGGGGCTCATCGAGGGTGAGAACCTCGATGACGCAGGCGACGCCGAACACTCATCCGAGATGCAGGAGCTTGAGGACGAGATACGCATGCTCCGCAGGGAGCCCCAGACAGTCTCGCGGAGCGACTACGACGAGACACTCCGCGACCTTGAGGAGAAGGGGCTCATCGACCGTAGCGGGCAGAGCCTCAGACTGACATCGAAAGGGGCTCGGGTAATGGGGCAGGGCTTCCTCAGCAGGATACTTCTCAGCCTAGAGAGGCGGGGTCTGGGCCCCCACAAGATAGAGGACGCCGGGCAGGGCGCGTGGACTGGCTCCACGATACGACCCTACGAGCCTGGTGACCCGTACCACAGGATAAGCATAGAGCGCACACTCCTCTCCGCGCTGGAGAGGGGAGCAGGCATCCGGGGGTTCACCGCCGAGGACTTCAGGGTCTACGAGCCAATGCACAGCACCGAGCTTCACTTCGGCATACTCGTCGACCAGAGCGCCTCGATGAGGAAGAGGGGCAAGCTGGAGGCAGCCGTCGAGACTGCTCTCGCGATGTCCGAGCTCATGAGGGCGAGGTACCCGGAGGACAGGCTCAGAGTATACGCGTTCAGCGAGGAGGTCCGTGAGGTGAAGCCTTGGATGCTGCCCGCGGTCACGGTGCCCATGAAGTTCACGGACATCAGGGCGGCTCTCCGCGCCTTCCGCGTAGGCGTCGCCTACGAGCCGGGGAACAAGCAGTGCCACCTCATAACGGACTCGGCGCCCAACTATCTGGACGGCGAGTTCGTGGGGTTCCACCGGGCAATGGAGGCTGTTCTTGAGGAGGCTAAGCTGTACAGGCTGTACGGCCTCGTGCTCAACGTTGTCATGCTTGACGACGACGAGATGCTCAGGCAGATGGCTCAGAGGGTCGCCAAGGAGAACCTGGGAAGGATAGCGTACGTCGACCCAGAGAACTTGGGAGAGGTAATCGTCGAGGACTACCTCTCACTCAAGGTATCCTAGATAGGATAGGAGGTGGCGCGGAAGCGGGGCGTCTCCCCTTCCCCTTTTATACGTTCAACGGTCCCCGCTCCCGGGCTGATAGAGCCACCCCTGTCATAGACTATCTGGTTTGCGGAGACCCGTTAACTAAGGCTACACTATAAGCGTGATAGGTCTCCGTGATAAGAAACGATGCAACAGAACGCTGTTACTGAAGACGGGTCAGACGATCTCCTTTGGCCGCCTCCGATGCAGATCAGGCTCATACTCGATGGGCTCACCGACGCTCCACAGGAAGATGTGGGCGGTGCTGACGCCTATCCGCTTGAACCGTGACTTCAGCCTCTTCGCCACGAAGCTGTAGTTGTTACTCTTGTCGATGCCGTCCAACCACCTCTGGAAGCTGCCGTGCTCCGAGGCGATACGCCTGAACTCCTCGGCGTTCTCGATGGTGGCCATGATCTTCTGCCTGTTCCTGATGATGCCCTCATCCTCTCTGAGCCTAGCGATGTCGTCGACGCCGTACTCCGCCACCTTGTCGACGTCGAAGCCGTCGAACGCCTCCCTGAAACTGGGCCACTTGTTGGCTATCATCCTCCAGTTGAGGCCGCCCTGGAAGATACACCGCGTCATGTTCTCGAAGTACTCGCGGTCCGTCCCCGGTCTACGGTCCTTATACACCCACTCCGGGGGTTTCCTGCTCTCAGGCATGGCATAGACTCCAGTTTATGCCATATTGAAGGTTTTCATCGCCCTCCGCTGCTTCATATACCTCTGGTTCCTATTCCTCGGTGATTGCATTGGAGCCCAGACAGGGACCCAAGGAGGTCGTCACGGGTAGAAGCGGGGCGGTGAGCAGCAGCCACCCCGAGGTCAGCAGGATAATGGTCGAGGTGCTCAAGAGTGGCGGGAACGCGGTGGACGCCGCCGTGGCGGCGAGCCTCGCAGGCCCCGTCTACGAGCCCCACATGACCACACACTCGGGCACCGTCTCCTTCCTCTACTGGGACGCCGAGACGGGTAAACCCTACTTCATGGACGCGTCCCCCACACTCCCCGAGGGGCTCGCCCCGTTCTGCCCTCACCCCTTCGCCCCGGAGATGGCCGCCGCGGTACCGGGCTCACCGGCGGGGCTCGCAGCCATGCTTGAGCGCTTCAGCTC
>JAFGTA010000179.1 GCA_016934355.1 Candidatus Bathyarchaeota archaeon
CTTCGACACGGTTGTGATGCTGCTTCTCGGCGGCTTCATGCTGGCGGTCGCCGTGGAGAAGTGTGATCTGGACGAGTACTTCGCTTACCTGATCCTCTCTAAGGTGAAGGCCAGCGCCCGGTTCGTCGTGCTCGCGGTGATGGCGACGGCGGGGTTCCTCAGCATGTGGATCAGCAACACGGCTGCCACCGCGCTCCTCATCACAATGGCTCTGAACATCACCGAGCGGGTCAAGGACGGCAAGGGCAACTTCAGCAAGATTATGATACTGGGGATCGCCTACTCTGCCACCGCGGGCGGCCTCAGCACCCTCGTGGGCACGACGACGTGCGCCATGGCGGCTGCGAGCCTCAAGGAGCTCGCGGGCATAGAGATCAGCTTCCTGGGCTGGATGTTCTACGGTTTCCCTATAGCAATAATACAGGTGCTACTCATCTGGGTGGTGCTCTTCGCGCTGTTCCCCACAGACGTAACCAACATCCCACCTATTGAGCGGGCAAGCACCGAGCTCACACGCAGGCAACGCCACACCCTCTACGTGTTCGGGTTCGCCGTCCTCGCCTGGCTCACGGGGAAGCTACCCGAGCCCATAGCCAACGCCATAGGCTGGGGCGGACACGGCTACAGCTCGGCGATGGTCGCCGCCCTGGTCACGGTGCTCCTGTACTTCCTTGACCTCCTAGACGAGAAGGACATCAAGAACGGTAAGTGGGACACGCTGCTGCTGATAGGCGGCGGCCTGAGCCTCGGCAACGCGCTGGAGGTGTCGGGCCTCGTTAACGTCATCAGTGATCTGCTGCTAGAGTTCACGGGCGGCGGCTCGCCTCTCATAGTCATCACCATGGTGACTGTCGCGGGGCTGGGCATCAGCATAGTCGCTAGCAACACGGCGAGCGCAGGCATATTCCTGCCCATAGCCATCGGCCTCGGGCAGAAGATAGGGTTCAGTCCTGTGATACTCGCCGTGGCGGTGGGCATCAGCACGAGCCTGGACTTCATGCTGCCGGTGGGGACTCCGCCAAACGCCATCGCCTACAGCACGGGTAAGGTGTCGATGCCGGAGATGATCAAGGCCGGCATCTTCCTGGATATAGCGGGGGCTCTGCTGACTATACTGATGGCGTACCTTGTCTGGCCGTACCTCCTGTAACTCTTTATTTGGGGACGAGTGCCCCTCTGAGTCTTTGTCGAGTAGTGGTTTTACTCGACTTTGACGCCGAACTTGAGCACCAGTATAGCCACAACGTAGGCGGCGAAGCTCGCCATGAATATTGTGTACATCCCGAAGCCGTCCGCTATGAACGCAGCCATTATCGGGGCTACCGCGCCCATGACGCTCCCGGGCAGGAAGTAGAGGGCGAACCCTAGCCCACGCTGCTTGCCTGGTGAGAGCTTGGCCATGATGCTGCTGTTGGACGCCATGCCTAGGAAGTTGAAGAACCCGTGGCCCAGGAACAGCAGGGTGAACGGCAGGACGCCTCCCACGAGGAACGCGGCTATGTAGCACGCGTAGCTCGCGGCGAGCACCATCAGGGTCCACTTCTTGTCGCCGAAGCGTGCGGCCAGGAACCCGCCTGCGGGGGCGGCGATTATGCCCATTATGTAGCTGCCGCCCAGTATCAGGCTCGCGAACTCGAAGTTCCACCCCTGGGTCTCCACGAGGTAGACGTTGAGGAAGCTGTTGGTCATTCCCGCCGCGATCATCCTTACGCCGCTGAACACCATGAAGAATATGAGGCTCGCTGAGAGCAGGCTACTGGACTGACCCTGATCAGTCTTCTCGGCGTCGGTGAGCACAACGTCCTCAGTCGGCTCATCCTTTATCCTGAGGATCATCGCGATTCCAAGGAGCAACGGGAAGAACCAGAACAGGTACACCTGCCTCCACTGGAACCCGAAGTAGATGAGCACCGCGAGGCTTATGGGGCCAATCGCCATGCCGAGGGTGCCGCCTGCCCCCTGTATGCCGAGTGCCTTGCTTCTCTCCCGGGGCTTGAAGCTGCGTGAGACGAAGCTGTAGCTCGCCGGGTGGTAGACGGTGGTGTTGATGTAGAGGAGACTAACGGCGACGATGAGCATCGTCGGGCTGTTGGTGTAGCTCGCCATTATGGCCCCGGCGCACGCCACAGCCATGGCCAGTAGAAGCATCTTCTTGCTGCCTATCTTGTCGCTGAGGAGCCCAGCCGGTATGGTGAGGAGCGCCTGGCAGAGGTTAGGTATCGCGGCGATGATCCCTATCTGCTGGTTGGTGAGCATGAACTCGTCGCGTAGCACCGGGAACAGCGCCGTGTGTATGTTCTGGAAGCTGTGGGTCATGGTGTGCGTCAGCGTCATGACGATGAGTCCGTAGCTGAGTATGCGCGTCTGTCTGTCTACCTGCGTCTCCGTCAAGGGTTTCACCGAATGACTACCATAGCCACCGCGACACCATATCAACCTAACGCTTAAACAATGCCGACCCGCTCCATAAGCCATGATCACCCGGGAAGAATCCCTAGACCTCGTGAAGAAGCACGTCAAGAACCACAACCTCGTGAACCACATGATCGCCGTTGGCGCCATCATGCGCGGCATGGCGATACGGTTCGGGGAGGACGCCGACCTCTGGGAGGCCGTCGGCATACTCCACGACGTGGACTACGAGACCTTCGGCGAAGACTTCGCGAAGCACGGAGCCAAGTCCGCCGAGATGGTCGAGGGACTTCTCCCGGAGGAAGCATTAAAGGCCATCAGGAGCCACAACGAGCTCACGGGTTACAAGGCCGAGACCCGGTTCGACATAAGCCTCCTCGCGGCGGACGGCATCTCGGGCATGATCGTCGCCAACGCGCTGGTGAGGCCCACCAAGCTTGAGGGCATGAAGCCGAAGAGCATCAAGGGCAGGATGAAGGACAAGTCGTTCGCCCGCCAGGTGAGCAGGGAGAACATCATGAGGTGCGAGGAGATCGGGCTACCGTTCAGCGAGTTCTCACAGATAGCCATAAAGGCCATGCAGGGCGTGGCAGACCAGATAGGGCTGAGCTGATTGGTTGACGCAGAGGTTCAGAGGCACAGGGTCACAAGGATAATAGCTGCGACTCGGTTCCCCTTCCTCGACCAGCCGGAGACGAGCTGGCCAAACTGCTACCAGACGATCGTGAACGACGAGCAGAGGCGGTTCGGCATCAAGGGGCCTGACGGCGTCGTATACCCCAGCATAGTCATACTGAACTGCGACGGCGGCGTCCAGGAGCTGGGCATGGTGGAGCGTGCCGAGGACGTGAACCCGGGTCGCGCCAAGCTGTGGCGGCTCCTCTCAGACAGCGCCAGCGTCGGCCGCAGGGTCAAGAAGCTTTTCGTCTACGTGCCTCACGGCTATGAGGGCGAGGCGCTTGAGATACTTGAGGGCAACGACATCGAGTACGATGGATTAAGGGGCTACGGCGTCGTGGATGGGAACCTTAAGATATTCCCTATCAAGACCCATGACAGCCCCCACGACCATAGATAGATAAAAGGGTTAGGCTTTGTAGACGGTCTTCCCGCCGAGGAACGTCCTGAGCACCTTTGTGTCACGGATGTCGTCTACGGGGCACGTCATGATGTCCCTGTCCAGGATGACCATGTCTGCCAGCTTCCCCGGCTCAAGGGTTCCCTTCATGTCCTCCTCGAAGGTCAGGTGGGCGCCGTTTATGGTGTACATCCTGATGGCCTCCTCGCGGGTGACGCACTGCTCGGTGCCCATCTGGGTGCCCTTCACCTCTGTACGCCTCGCGATGCTGGTCCAGAGACTCGGGAAAGGCAGGTAAGGCGTCACCGGGCTGTCGGTGCCGGCGGCCATCATTATACCCTCGTCCAGCCACGCCCTGTGGGGCTTGAGCCACTTGCTTCGCTCGTCGCCCACGTTCTCGTGGTAGCTGTCCCCAAGGTAGTAGAGGAAGCTTGGCTGGCTCGCCACCTGTACGCCGAGCTCTCGGCAGGTCTTGAAGTTGTCTTTGCTTGGCTGGTAGGCGTGGATGAGGTAGTAGCGCCGCCCCTTGATGGGCTTTATCTTGTTGGTCTTCTTGTAGGCGTCCAGCACGATGTCCATGGCTTTGCCTCCGGCGCAGTGGATGCCCACCATCATGCCCCGCCTGTTAGCGGCGTCCACAAGCTTCTGCAGGTCCTCAACCGGCAGAGTTAGGAGCCCATAGTCGTCGGGGTCACCCTCGTAGTGCTCCCTCATGAGCGCTGTCCTCCCTCCTATGCCGCCGTCGATGAAAATCTTCAAGCCTTGGAAGCGGAGGAGGTCGTCACCCATCCCAGTGAGCATGGGGAAGTTATCGACGCGGCGAACGCTCTCCTCGATGGGCTCGTCCTGCGCGGTGGCGCGCAGCATCATGTTGACGCGGACCGTGAGGCCGCCCTTCTCCCTGACAAGCTGGTAAGCCACCATGTCGTCCTCGGCGTCGCCGGCGTCGATGACGCTCGTGATGCCCGCCTCGTTGAACGCCTTGCAGGAGGCCTCGATGGCCTTCATGGTCTCGGGGATGCCGTCCTCGGGGATGTGCCTCCGCACCATGACCATGGCGGGGCTCTCCTCAAGCATCCCGGTGGGTTCACCGTTCTTGTC
>JAFGTA010000180.1 GCA_016934355.1 Candidatus Bathyarchaeota archaeon
ACGCTGGGCTCCTCCCCCGCCATGGGGACGAGGTAGTCCTTGCCGCCGACGCGGAAGTTCACAGCGACGCTGAATGGGTACGCTATGGCGCCGATGACGTTCTCGGTCATCCTGTCTGCAGCCTCCATGGTGAGGCCGCCCCTTGACTTCAGGGTCTCCACGTCTTCCGCGGTGAGGCCCACCCTCTCAGAGATTATCTTTATTCTTTCATCGACAGGCTTCCTGTAGAACCCTGAGATGCGGCTCGAGAATTCAGAGGACAATGCATCTACCTCAGTTTCGGTTCATTGAACCAGCGACAGGATTTAATCATTTCGAAGAGCCCTGTCTTTATATTCGTCGCGTCCAGAGGTTTTAGTGGTGGCCATGGATAAAGCACTTGTTCTGCTCACCCTTGAGCCCGGCGTCGGCTCCGAGGTCCTGAAGAGGCTGAAGAAGATCAAGGGGGTGCTTGAGGCGCACTTTCTCTACGGGCCGTACGACGCCTACGTCATGATCGAGGGCACAAACACGTCGATCCTGCACGACATCGTCATCGAACGGATCAGGCACGTAGAAGGCATAAACACGACCATGACATGCTTCGTCGCCGACTAACAATAATTTTTTCACGACCCTAAACGCGAAAAAGCTTAATTGTACCTGTCCCTTCGATACTGCGTTTAGGTGCTGGCTGCTTGGTCGAAAACAGGCTCAAGTTGGTATCAGTCGGGGGAACCTTCGACGTCATGCATAAGGGCCACTGGTTCCTGCTGGAGGAAACCTTCAACGTCGGAGAACGAGCGATAGTCGGCATCACCACGGACGAGTTCGCCTCCACGCTGAAGAAGGAGCACAAGATAGACTGTTTCGACAAGCGGAAACGGGACGTCGTAAACTTCCTCCGCGAGAAGGGCTACTACGAGCGTGCCAAGATAGTGGCGCTGAAGGACCCCTTCGGGCCCACGATTGACAGCGACGACATCGAGGGCATAATCGTAAGCGAGGAGACCGAGCCCACCGCCGAGGTCATCAACCAGATGAGGGTCGATAGAGGAAAGAAACCCCTGCTGATGTTCGTCATGACCATGGTACTCGCAGACGACGGAAAACCCATCAGCAGCACAAGGGTCCGCCGACAGGAAGTGGACCGCTATGGACGCCTCATAGGATAATAGACTAGGTAAGGCACCTGAGCAGGCTCTCGTAGGTTATGTTACCCCCACTCAAGATGAGGCCGATCTTCCTACCCTTCAGCTGGTCCCTGATCTTCATCGCAGCCGCCAGCGGGGCCGCCCCAGCGCCCTCGGCTATCGTGTGGGCCTTCTCTATGTAGGTCTTGATGGCGTGGCTGATCTCCTCCTCGGAGACGAGTATGAAGTCGTCGACGAGGTCCCTAAGCATCATGGTGGGAAGCTCGAACGCCTGCCTGGTCGCCAAGCCGTCTGCGATGGTCTTGGCAGTGTCGGTAGACTCCAGCCTGCCGCTCTTCCAGCTCATGTAGACACTAGGCGCGTTCTCTGTCTGCACCGCAATAACCTTCGTCTCAGGGCATAATGACTTGTATACTAGAGCAACGCCGGCGCAGTTGGTGCCAGCCCCCACAGGCGAGAATACGATATCGATGTCAGGCTGCTCCTCAATCATCTCCAGAGCCATCGTCCCAACGCCCGCGATGAGGAGAGGCTCGTTTCCGCTGTGAATGTACCTGTAGCCATGCTCCTCGGCTAGCCTCTCAGCGTTCAGCCTGGCGTCATCGAAGTCCCTACCCTCCTCCACTATCTCGGCGCCGAAGCTCCTTATGCTGGCCACCTTGTCCGGGTTGGCCCCCTTCTGGACGCAGACAGTAGCCTTCACGCCGAAGAGCTTGCTAGCGAGGGCGATACTCTGCCCGTGGTTCCCAGTGCTCGCGGTCACGACGCCGCGCCTCCGCTCATCGGCTGAGAGCTTACTCACCAGATTAATGCCTCCCCTGATCTTGAATGCTCCCGTCGGGTTGTGATTCTCGTGCTTCACATAGGCTTCGCAGCCTAGATACTCGTTGAGCGTCGGGTAAGTGTGGAGCGGCGTCTTGAGTAGGTAGGGTCTGATCCTATTAGCCGCCAGCAGCACGTCCTTTAAAGTGGGTGCTTCCATGGTTGAAACCGTGGGTTCCAGCCTTTTTAGCACTTTCACATGGGTCCCACCCTGAGCGGGGTGGATAACGGTTTTAACCGGCACCGCAGGTGCGGTTCACATGGGATACTCTGGCTCCGCGATCCTCCCGCTTCACGGCGGGAAGGCGCCTCGATGGCTGTTCAGCCGCATGGTGCAGATGGCGGAGTGCATCGTAGACATCATGGTTGACGAGTACGGTCACAGGGGCCTCCTTGAGCGTCTCAGCGACCCCTGGTTCTTCCAGAGCCTAGCCTGTGTCCTTGGCTACGACTGGCACAGCAGCGGCACTACGACGGTCACCTGCGGAGCATTGAAGGAGGCGATGGACAGGGAGAACATGGGGGTCACGGTCTGCGGAGGAAAGGGTCGGACCAGCCTCAGGACGCCCCAGGAGATACGGGAGATGGCCCAAGTCTTCGGACTCAGCGGATGGAAGACGGCCGGCCTCGTCTACGCGAGCAGGATGAGCGCCAAGGTCGACAACAGCCTCGTCCAGGACGGCTACCAACTGTACCACCACTGCCTCGCCTTCGACGAGCGCGGCGACTGGATAGTAATCCAGCAGGGTATAAACGAGGAGCGGGCCAACGCCCGCCGATATCACTGGGGGCTCGACCACAGGGGCTTCATCGAGGAACCCCAGGGAGCCATCCTCTGCGAGACAAGACTCGACAACGCACTGGACATGACCAGCGCCGACAGCGGCGATAACCAGAAAACATGCGTCGACATCGCACGGGACAACCCGGCGAAGCTGAAGAGGATGCTCGTGAAGCCCCTCCCCGAGAGCCAGTCAAGGCTCGACGGCTGGACAGGGCAGAGGGCGCTTGTGATGCCGAGGTCAGTCAACTGGGACGCGGTGAGGGCGGCGTACCAGTTCCAGCCAAGAAACTACGAGGAGCTGGTCTCGATGCGCGGCGTCGGCCCCGGCACCGTGAGGGGGCTGGCGCTGGTGGCAGAGTTGATCTACGGCGACGGAGCCAGTTGGCGCGACCCGGTACGATTCAACTTCGCCTTCGGCGGCAAGGACGGCGTGCCGTTCCCTGTGGACAGGAGAGCGATGGATAGCGCTGTACAGGTGTTGAGGTCCGGGATAGAGGCTTCGGAGCTAGGCCGCGACGAGGAACTCAGGGCGTTCAGGAGGCTGAGGCGGTGTGTGCCCGAGAGCGACCCGGTCACGTTAAAGACCGTATGCTAAATGTCCACGGTTCTTCTGCTGGACACGAACATGAGCACAATGGCGGCCGTGACAGCCAGGCCGAGGCCGGCTACAAGGTATATCTCCCCGCCGAGGCCGCCTGAGTAGACACTCTCGCCCTTGTCAGTCATCACTATGTAGAGTTCGCTCTGGATGATCCGTTCCCGAGTCCTCAGCGTGTCCCCAATGTACGCCTGCTCTGACACGTTGAACGCTGGTATAATATATGACTGGTACTCGGGGGCGCTGCGTATCACCTCCAGCCCGTCGTCGCTCTGCACGAGAGTCAGATCGACGGGCACCCAGCCCCAAGGCGGCACGTAGATCATGGCCCACCCGTGCCACCCCACACCCTCACGGGTGCTTGAGAGGTGGCCGTCCCACGAGTCGCTTGAGTCCACTATGTTCGGGTGTATGATTATCCCCACCTGTAGGTAGGCGGGTATCCCGAGGCTCCGGCACATGGAGATGAGGAGGATCGACTGGTCGTCGCAGTCTCCGAGCCCCTCCTGGGCCGTGACGTTGGGGTAACGAGGCACCTCGTAGTTGCAGTACTCCGTGTTGTCGCCCAGCCACTCGATCATTTCTGCGACGGCGCCAAGCACCGTGGACTCCCCGCTCGCTATCTCCTCGGCGAGCCCAGCCACCTGCGGGTCGTCGCTCATGAAGGTCTCGGAAGACCCCGTGTACCTCTCCACGAGTTCATTTGGTAGGCTATCGTATGCCTCAGCCGCCGTGGCGTCTATCTCCGGCCTAGGCTTTTCTCTTGACTCTATGAGGTACGATACGGTGAACTCCACGCTCTCGCCGGCGCCGAGGGTGAGCGGAACACCGACTACAGCGTACCTGTTCCCGTCGTCGTCGGTCAACGTCTCCCCCAGCGGGTGAGATGTCTCCTCGACCTCGACAGCCTGCCACTCAGTGTCCATGAAGTAGGGTACGGCCAGGTCCTCCTTCAGCAGCACCATGGCCTCTGTCCCCCGGTTCTCGAAGGTGTAGCCGAGGGTGTACCTGTACTTGTCTGCGGCG
Source organism: Candidatus Bathyarchaeota archaeon (assembly GCA_016934355.1). The sequence goes on from JAFGTA010000180.1 coordinate 4,364, forward strand.
GCTGCGTGTGCAGGCGACACCGTGACCAGCACGATGACCAGCGCCAATAATAATCTGTGACTGAGCTTCAAGTATCGTTCTCAATGGATGTTGAAGGGGCGCTTATCTATTTTCCCCAAAGAAAAAAGGGGAGGAGCTACTCGACGTGGACTCTGAAGAGGTCGATGTCACCCTGTAGGTAGGTTAGGAAGTTCTCCACGCTCTGCCTCACGTCCTTCGACTGGGTGATGTACCGGCCCACGATGAGTATGTCTGCGCCGCCCTCAAGAGCCACCTGCGCCGTGTTGGGTCTTATCCCGCCCGCGACGGCGATGAGTAGCTTCCTGCCCTCGAACGCCTTCCTTATCTCGGGGATGTAGTCCCACCTAGGCTCGCTGGTCTTCTCGGCGTCTATCGCCCTGTGGAGGATGACCCCATCCGGCAGCTCCTTGAGTCCCTTCAGCTTTGCGACCGGGTCTTCAACCTGCATCATGTCCAGGAAGCTGTAGATGCCGAGCCTACGGGCCTCGTAGACGAACTCGTCGATGGTGGCCGTCGACGCGGCTCCAGCGCAGCAGACGGCGTCGGCGGTCTCCTCGAAAGCCATGTCCACCTCGACCTTGCCCACGTCCATTGTCTTAAGGTCGGCTATGATGAAGCTGTCCGGCGCGAACTCACGCATCTCCCTGATGACGCCGACGCCCTTCTTCTTGATGAGCGGTGTCCCCGCTTCAAGGATGATGCTGTCGTTTCTGGGCACCTGGCTGACGATATTCTTCACGGCCTCGATCCCGGCGACGTCCAGAGCGATCTGCAGGTACGGTGGTCGCCACAGCCTGGGCGGCCTGAACGACATCAGCGGGTGCTTCGCCCTATCCTTGTCGTATGCGACCTTGTCCCACGGGGGATAGTTCTCCAGCGCCCGCCTGATGGCTAGCTTCGTTGCACTGTAGTTGTACTGGTAGATGCGGCGCTCGTCCTCGGCTGCGGGGTGGATGAATACGCTTACCACCACCACCCAGTCGTCGAGCACCTTCATGGGGATGACTCCCTCCTCGACGGAGTCGGCGACAGCCTTGGCCACGGCGGCCTGGGCCGGCCCGAATATCTTGCCGGCGTCTCCCATGTTCTTCACAGTGACCTTGGGTATGATGACGGTGTGAGGCTTAGGGGGCAGGTTGGGCCTAATCACCGCCAGCAGAGGGGTGTGCCCCATGGACATGTGGCTAAGCGCCTGTATGAAGGCGCTGCCGACCTGCCCCTGCTTGTCGCCTATGAGGAGGTCTATGTGGGCGACCTCGTTCCCCTGGCCTATGAGGGCTTCCCCGATGTAGAATGCTCCTCCCGGGTTCGAGGAGTATGAGCTGAAAGAGTCTATGGAGGCGCGGACGGCCTCGCTTATGGAGCTGAACCGCCCCTGCTCTACGAGCCCCTCTAGGAACCTGTACTGTTCCTGGGTTATCCTGCCGGGGGCCCTCACGAGTCCTTTATCGTCACTCAAATCGTTCAACGGGTATGAAGCACGGCAGCCTGTATTTAACCTTTAAGAAAGCTTGTGTCCTCCCCGTGTCACATAAAATACAATATTATGGGTTAAATGCATTTATTATCGGTTTTGTGTCACAGATCAACGGTGATTGTGACCGTGATCTCCGCGCCCTCATCGTTTAGACGAGTAGCCATCTCCCTAGGAACGTCGCAAGCCGCCTTATCTGACCTAACCATAAGAGTGCGACCGCAAACGAAGCCGCTTTTTCGCACCACGATATCCGAGGGGTGGCTGAACGTTAAGCCCGGGTGGCCTCTCCCTGTAGCCACGAACTCAGTTCCATCAACTTCTAACGTGAACTTGATAACCGCATCATCGCTTCTAGCGGCGTTCTTGATGTCCTCGTCGAGATCGATGAGACCCTTCTTGGCGCTCACAGCCACGACGCAGTCTCCTTTCAACGTCAGCTGCCGCTCCGTTGTGGTCATGAGAGTCGTCCCGTGGGTCGACAGCATGTTTGGGTGGCCTCGCGCCTTGAAGCTCGTGCCGTACCTCATAACGATCCACGCCTAGAGCTTCATCAGCTTGATGAGTTGCTGCTTTAGCTGCCCAGTCAATGTGGAGTCAGGCGCCTCCCTGAGCTTGTAGAGCTTAAGGTCATCTAGGGCGAAACGTATGTCCTCCGAGATGAAGTGGTACACGAAGACCCCGCCTAGGAGCCCAGCTATGAACATGAAGTTTGCCAGAGGCAGCGCCCGCTGGAACACGTAGACCAGGCTCAGCAGCAGCAACGCCATGTGGCTTCGCCTCAGGTTACTGCGGTGCCTGTAGACAAAGGTCATGGCCTCACTCATGATGTAGCCCAGTCCGAACCCGATGAGGTTGAGCCACCCGATGGCTCCCCCAATAAAGACCAGTAGGCCGCTGAGGAGGACGCCGGGGTACTCCACCTGACGGTTGAAGGGTATCTCAGTGAAGGTGTAGGCGCGGCGGATGAACTTGGTCTTCCCGTACCAGCGGAGGTGCCAGGAGAGGTTCCAGTCCTCTGCGCGCTTGGCTCCCGCGTATCCGGGCGACTTCAGGTAGGCATCTTTTCTGTATGCCATGTTGGCGCCTTGGAAGAGTCCTAAGAAACCTTGGACTAGGGTGCTTATCCAGCAGTAGAACCTGCTCAACGCGTTCCTGTTGATCGGTCTGAAGGCGCCTCCGACTGCCACGACTTTCGGGTCGTTGAAGGGTTTGGTGAGCTCGCTTATCCAGCTTGTGGGGGGTGCGCAGTCGGCGTCTGTTGTGACGATTATTTCGCCTTCGGCTTCTCTGGCGCCCAGGTCTCTCATCTCTGCGAGGCTGTACCCGGGTCTTACGTAGACTTTGTCGCAGTATTTTGAGGCTATTTCGGGTGTTTTGTCTACGCTGCCGTTGTCTATTAGTATGAGCTCGACTTCCTGGTCTTGGCGTCGTATGGAGGTTAGGCACTGCTCGATTTCGAGCTCCTCGTTTAGTGCCGGTATCACGACGCTGACCTTCATTTCACTGCATTCCTAGGACTATGGATTAAATAGTTTTCCACACCTGATCTAAATATAGACTTTAGTGTAATGTGGATTATGCTTAACAGAGTCAAGTTGTCGCGGGTATTTTTGTATCGTCTCTGTTTTCTGGGAATGTCTTCAGGGTTTTTCGGACTGGGGAAAACATTTAAGATGGTGGGTCGCGTCACTGATGGAATGCTGGGCTGGTAGTTCAGTGGTAGAATGCTGCCTTGGCATGGCAGAGGTCGGGGGTTCAATTCCCTCCCAGTCCACCAAAAACCTTGTTCTAAAAAACTTTGTTTAGCGTATACAGTCAGATGAGACTACAACAATTTTATTGATGTACACGCTTTCAGTGACACGGCTACGACATCATCGAATATGATCATTACAGCGTCCGCATCATCCATCTTTGAATATTGTTATCTGCTTACAGTACTTCAATAAAAATATGAAACGGCTCAGCATTATTCCGTTAATTTGTTTTATGTTTTTTTCAACTCATTTCGCTTTCTGCTTCGATATTAACCAGGTTGGAGTATACGATTTCGGGGTAGCCTATGATATTGTGTATAGCGACGATGTAGCCTATGTGTCAGGCAATGACGGCGTCGAGGTGATTGATGTTTCCGACAGATCGAATCCTATCAGATTAACGAGCATTGGGAACACTGGAGGCGTATTCGGGTTATTCATTGTCGGAGATACTCTGTACGTCGCTGCTGAGAGTAACGGTCTGATGATGTATGACGTCAGTAACCCGTCGAATCCTAGACTGTTAGGGTCATCTCCGTGTGTTTTTAGCTTGAATGTTTATGTACAAGGTGGCCTTGCGTTTGTTTCGAGTGGCAGCAGTTTCTCTATCGTAAATGTTAGTGATCCAGAGAACACGGTGATTGTCTCTACGGTGCTTGGTGATGAGAGGAGTTATCGCACCCATGTTGTTGGGGATACATTGTATCTTGGTGAGGTTAACGAGGGGCTGATAGTTTACGATATATCGGACCCGAGTAGCCCAGTCTATCTAAGGACATTACCGGGTACAGCCGGGATATTCGATATCGAGGTGAGTGAGAACACGTTGTTTCTCGCGTGTCACGGCGCAGGGGTAAAGGTTCTTGATATAGCTGTTAGGGATAGCCCTGAGATTATCGGTAGTTTTAACAACGGCGGCGAGGCTTACGGTCTCTACGTAGTTGGAGACATTCTTTTAGCTGCGGATCTGCAGCAGGGCGTTGAAGTTCTGGATGTTTCTAACCCGAGGTCGCCTACGTTATTAGCGTCGTTTACTGGAACACACCCTCATGAGATTGCTGGGGATCAGTTTTTCATCTATTTGGCGGACCAAGATGATGGACTGGAGGTATTCCAGTACGGTGAAGACGTGGAACGATCACAGGCCCAAGTAGTTGAACAGACGCAAGAGAATGGCATACCGATTCCGGGGTTAGCAGCCATCTTAGGTGTATGCATCTACATAGCCTTTAGCTATGATAATTAGCATCGCCATCCATGACACCAGTAAACAAAAGGCGAGGCATGTACAATTAGAATAATATTTTCCAAGATTTTATTCGGACCACAATAGGCAGCTCACCTAGCCACCTCTATTAAGGAAGGGGTTTATGATTATGCTGCGTTCTCAGTTACAGTCTAGATTTAAGGCGAGCAACTGAACCCATTCACGGTGTTTCTTTGGATAGAAAGAGGCTCACCACATTAACCATCCTCTTCCTCATGCTAGCATCGTACCTGAGCCTCGCCTTCGGTGACGCCATACAAAGCGAACTCGTCATCAAGAAGGTACACGAAGACGGTAGAGACAAGGTCGTTATGGAGCTAAACGGTCAAAGAGTAAAAAGAGTCTACATCCCCAATGGGGAACAAGTCACATTCACCAACGAGATAGATGAACCCATCACGCTCACCATAAAGGTCGATGACACGGTAACATACACCCACACACTGGGCCAAGGCGAGTCAATCACCTTGACCATGGGCTCCACGGAACTCCCATCCGGGTCCAAATACCTTGTGAGCGGAGGCTCATACATAACGCTCGAATCGATAAACGCCGCATACGGAGACTTCGGAGAGTTCTACCTGAAGGGCCCTGTGGGGGGCACGCTTCTGCCAGCATCAGCCAACAACCTGATGCCGAGCCTCGCGCCCTTGATGATAATACTGGTCGCGGCGGGTCTCGCGGCCACCAAGCTGTTCAGCCTATTAAAGATGAGTCGTATGCAGTGAGGTCGCACTCATAAATAGGGCGACTGTTTCTCGGGTTTACCAAAAAAATCGTGTATTTTAATAACTAGAATGCGGTTCTCCGCCCGAATAACCGATACCCTTTAAAACATGGGCAAAAGTCCGATTATACCATATTTATTCTAGAGGGTATATAAGTATCGGATACATATTATAGTACGATGGACTCTAACCGGCAAACAATTCTGTCCAAGATCCTGAGGATAGACGCGGAGATAAACGACATCTCATCGAACAAGAATTTTAGGAAACTTAAAGGGAACCTCAAGATACTGGAAGACTCCAGAAGCGGAAGCCGTAAGATCGTTATCGGCGCCCCTGACGACATGGAGCGGAACATCGAGCTGCGGAGAAACAGCGAGGGCATGAGGAACACAATCACCGAGTACAAGGCGCTGCTAGACGAGTACAGAGTTCAGCTCAACCGGCTGCACGAGGAAAGGTCGCTGCTAGAGAAACAGCTCTTCCCATCCTAGTAAGATTCGACAAGAGCCAGCGTCGGCTCTTGTCGCGTGGTAAATAAAAAAGAGAGATTATGCTTTGTTGGGCTACCTGGTGGCCCGTTTCCACTCCTGCATGAGTGCGGTCATCTGTCTGCCTGCATCGGCGTCGTACCTGATCCTGCCCCCAGGCATAGCCTGGGCGAGAAGCTCCGGCCTCTCCTTGGCTGCCCACGCGATTAAGCCTGTTAGGGCGTGCTCGGTAGCCTTCCGGGTCTCGGGCTTTGGCACGATGCTGAGGGACTGTATCTGGCCTTCCTTGATGACGAAGACGCTGTCGTAGTGGGCCTCCTTGATGCCGGCTGCCTTGAGCCACTCGCTGCTCTCGGTCATCTCGGCCCGCACCTTGTCTCCGGTGATCTGGGTGGCCTTGAGGGTCCTCTGTGTGCCTGTGGCGTGGTCGAACTCCGCCAGCTTCAGCGCGGACTCCTTGGCTGTGGTCGCCAGGGTTCCCTTCATCTCGAAGACTGAGCCCTGTGCGTATAGGCTTTTAAGGTGGTCTAGGTTCATCGCCGTGTAGGCGTGACCCCATTCCTGTAGGGTTTTCTCGGATTGTTTCAATTTTATTCACCTATCAGTGAACGGTAAAACCTTTTTAGTGATGCATATAGTGGTTATGGATTAATGATAGAGAACGATGATCCATGTTCTCGAAGCTATTCAAGGAGGCGATCTTTACCGGGATATTAACATCGCGTCAACCCAGAGCATGTGAGACGCATGCATTCAATAATATAGAGCCTACTGGCTCTTTCCTCGGCCCTGTATTCGCCAGACTGCTTCGAGGCGCCCGTCCCTCACGCAGTGGATGTAGTCATATAGGTTAGTGTTGGTGCAGCAGTGGGTGGGTATTAACTCGAACTTGTCTCCCGGGCCGAGGCCGAAGCCCGGGTCCACCTCGATGTGTCCGTGCTCCTCGTTAGGCCGGACGTAACGGGCGTCTTCTCTGCCCTTGAGAGGCGGCATCCCGAACTCGAAGGTGACTGCCTTGTACCCTGCGTCGCAGATGACCTTATCCGGGTGGTTCGCGCTGACGACTGTGGACAGGATCGAGAGGGCCTTGCCGAATATCTCTAGCCCCGGGACCGTGCTGTACCGGGCGTCCATGAAGACGTAGCTGCCTGCCTCGATCTCGGTGACTCCCGGGTGCCTGCCGCTGATCATGTGGGTGCC
>JAFGTA010000181.1 GCA_016934355.1 Candidatus Bathyarchaeota archaeon
CCGAGCGCCATGCCCAGGATGGGCCCGAAGAGCACCATTATCTGGTTGAACGAGAAGCTCATCATCGCCCCTGAGAAGATGAAGTTGAAGCTCGCGTCGGCGTTGTTCTTAATGTAATCCACTCCCTGGTATGCGGCGAGCGCCGAGAGTAGGACCATGAACCCGAACAGTATCAGGAACCGCTTGCTCCCGAACTGGTCCTTAAGCTCCTTGGCGGCCACGGTCATCGTGCCGGCCATCTAGCTCACCTCCCTGTAGTACTTCATGAATATCTCCTCGAGGGTGTACTCCTTGGGCTTCATCATCAGTATCGTCGACCCGTGCCGCGTTATCGTCTTCGAGACCTCTGCGTCGCTCTCGACGCCGTTGTAGACGTACAGATGGTCGTTCTCATGTGTCACGGAGTTGACGCCTTCGAGGGACTCAAGTTCCTTTATGAGGTCGGGTGTTACGTCTGTGAGCCTGAACTCGACGCGCCTGTCCTCGCCGCCTGTCATCGTCTGGTTCAGGTTCTTCATCGTCTCCTTCAGGACCAGCCTGCCCCTGTTGATGATCCCTATCCTGTCGCAGGTCATCTGAACCTCGTGCAGCAGGTGGGACGTCATCACAACTGTGAGGCCCTGCTCCTTCCTGAGCCTGAGGATGAGGTTCCTTATGTCCAGGGTCCCGATGGGGTCTAGCCCGAGGGTCGGCTCGTCGAGGAACACCACCTTCGGGTTCTTCATCATCGTCGACGCTATGCCTACCCTCTGCTTCATGCCCCTTGAGAACGACTCGTACTTCGCGTCGACCCAGTCGGACATGCCGACTATCTCGAGGGTCTCGTGGATTCTGTTCTCACGCTCCTCCTTCGGCAGGTCGTTCAGCTGCCCGATGTAGTCCAGGTTCTCGAAGGCCGTCAAGTCCCCGTACAGGCTGCTGTACTCGGGGAGTATGCTGGCTACGCTCCTTATCTCCCTGGACTGTTCAAGGACGTCGAAGCCGCCGACGACGGCGGTCCCCGACGTGGGCACGGATAGCCCCATAAGCATGAGGACCGTCGTGGTCTTCCCGGCGCCGTTCGGGCCTAGGAAACCGAATATCTCTCTTTGCCCGACTTCTAGGTCCAGCTCGTTGACAGCCGTGAAGTCTCCGTACATCTTCGTAAGCTTGGATGTCTCAACTACGTATTCACTCATTTATTCTACCTCCGTTTGAACTTCCTGAACGCGAACACCGCGCCGACTATCGCTACCGCCGCTACGCCGAGTCCGATGAGCCCCCATGACGTCGAAGCCTTGGCAGTCACCCTCAAATCGATCTCGTCTGAATCAAGCTGGTCGCTAGTAGCCTTCATGGTTAGGAGATAGTCGCCTGCGACCGCGTCTGACGGCGTCTCGGTTACGACTGTGAAGGTGGTGGACTCTCTCGGTGAGAGTGAGTTAACCTGCACCGGGGTGATTGTGGCCTCCCAGTCACTGGGGAGCGTCGCCTCAAGGTATAATGTGGTTATCGCCGTCTGTCCGTTGTTGGTCACTCTGGCTGTGTAGGTTACGGTGCCTCCTATAGTGACCGAGGTATAAAGCGTTGAGAGTTCGAGGGTAAGCTCATAGGAGCCGGAAACGCTGATGCCGAAAGGCAGCACAGTGTGTGACCCGTCGTCCGAGGCGACCACAACCTGCAGCTCGTAGTTACCTGTGGCGACGGATTTCGGTGGCTCGACCTCTATGTCGAAGGTGATTGACTCACCTGCCCCGATGAGGAGGTTCGACACCGCGATGTCGCCTGTGATGAACTCTGTGTTCCAGTTATCGGGTGCCGAGAGCACGGTGAGGAGGCAGACAGCGTCTTTCTCCCCTGTGTTCCACACCACTATTGGGAATGTGATGCTGTCTCCAGCCTCCACAGTGACATCGCTGAAGGTGCTGATGACTTCCAGCTCGCTTTTAGGTTGACGAAGGTTCACCTCAAAGATCAATGTGTCACAAACGTTATCGTTCGTATCAACAGCTTGAACAGCTATGCTATAGTCGCCGACTACCGCGTCCTCAGGGTGCTCCAGTTCTATGGTCAGCGACTCTGTCTCGTCCGATGACAACGATAGGCTCTTCACCACGATCCCTGAGCTCGTCTTGTAGCTGACATCCCATCCCGAAGGAGCCTCTGTCTGGAAAGTGATTAGCTTTGTGACTTCCCCGACGTTGGACACCCTGAGGGGCAGCTCGATTCTCTGCCCGAGCTCCTCTGAGACCGAAGGATATGTTGACCTTAACTCGATCTCGTTTGCACTAGCCATGGGCGTGATTGTAAAGCCTAGAGACGCTTCCGAGGTGCCTGAAGCCATCAAAGTTATAGTCTCGGTCTGGGAGGCAGTCGAAGGCACCTTGACCTCCAGAGTGTAGCTCTCTACGCCCGGAGAAAGCGAGATCGACTCTATCTTCCCCAGCGAGTCGAGGACCCTCGTGCCCCAGCCTTCCGGGGCGTCCACCAAGAAGACAACCAGCTCCGTCTCGTCGTTAAGGTTGTTGACCGTGAAGGATAGAAGTAACGTATTCCCCGGCGAGGTTATGCGTTTTACCACCGAGGCTGTGAGCTTCAGCGTGTATTCCATCATGACGTCTGTCAGGATCACGTCGTAGTCTGGCTTCGTGCTCGGAGCCGTTGTTACTTCGACGTCTACTTCAGTCGTGGCGTACCCCGTCTTCTCGAAGACCAGGGTGTACGAGCCTCCGAGGGACATGCGGAAGTACCCGTCCTCCTTTGTGTACTTCGTGGCTTCGACGTACCCTGTCCTGGTGACTGCCGAGACCTTCGCATCGTATATCGGGTCTCCATTGGCGTCGACGACGGTTCCGTGGATGTTACCATCAGAGACTGCCGAGACCAGTTGGGTTGTGGTGTACGAACCGACGCAGATGACTATGGCAACCAGTAGCGTTATCAACTTGTTTCGTTCAGACATTTTTTTCACTTGGATTGATTTTACATGGCTGAAACAGTATTAAGCGATTTTCCCATATTACACCCAAATCTGATCAAAATTGGGTAGGGTCGTGAAGCTCTAGGAGACTTGGGCTATGTCTTACTGAGGTACACCATGATGAGCGCCGCGAGGGTGGCGAAGACGTCCGGTATGAAGTTGAACACGCTCATCCAGATAGGGTCTCTTCTCCATGAGTACAGCAGGATGACAGGGTTGCTAGAGACGGAGTATATGAGCAGCGCAATGGAGAGGGCTGTCAGGCCCAAGCTGAACTTGGACTCGTTTTCCCTGTATAGCCTTATGTAGAAATAGGTGAGGTAGCCGTAGAGGAGGATATTGACTGAGGAGACTACGACCCTGCCCGTTATGAACATCTCTATCCTCCTCTCGAACTCTCGTAGTGTAGCCGGGTCCGTCTCGTTGAACCTAGGCTTGAACACGGGGGGGTCCCCGGGCCGGTGTTGGGCCTGCGTCGCAGCTAGTTGAGTGGCTACCGCAGATAGAATGACCAGTAATAACAACGCCCTGTACTTCCTCATTGCTTCTCCTCCCTATCCAGCTTCTCCCTCATCTGGCCCCAGACCTCCTCGAATATCCCCAGGTTCTCCTCCAGCTTCTGTGACGTGAAGTACATCCTGCCGTACCTGTTGCCTGTGGACGTGATGAGGTCGTTGTCCTCAAGCACCTCCAGATGATGCTTCACCGTCCTATAGTCAAGGTTCAACGTGATCCTGAGCTGGTTGGTGTTCATGGGTTCCTCACGCAGGGCCTCGATGATCCGCCCCCTATTAGCGCCCCCCCTAGTCCCCGTGAACAGCCACAGGAGTAGGTGTTTGAGGGTACGCTTAGGGGGTGCCATCTGGGATGAACCACTGGTATCTAACCGCATTGCTATTAAAACTCTAGTTAAGGGTATGTCCAGTTTACACCCAATTTTGATCAAAATCTGGTAGAAGCTTGAAAAACCCCTTAATACGGTGCCGGCGCATGGCGCTCGTGAGGTGAAAAAACCCGATTGAATAAAAACAGAAAGGCTCTGGCACTGACCTCGGTGCTGCTCCTGACGCTCACTATCGCCGTAGGAGGCCTGTACCTAGCGTCCGCTGATGCCGGCGAAGACGACGCCACAAGTTCTGACCCTCCCCAAGGCTGGCTTCGCCCACGAATGGGCGGCCGCATGATGGGCTCCCTAGACGAGGAGCTGAGGACCGAGCTCATGGACACCGTCCAGGCGATGAGTGACGAAGGCGCAACACGAGAGGAGATCGCCGAATACGTTAAGAGCTTCCTGGAGGAGAATGGGGTCGAGCCGTGCCCTCAGCTATCCGAGGAGCAGCTTGAAGCCATGCAGCAGCTGCGTGAGGACGTGGAGGCGTACGCCGAGCAGAGAGCCGAGGAGCTGGGGATCGAGCTGCCACCGATGGGTTTCTTCGGAGGCGGCCGCATGGGGTCCAGCCACGGTCCTAGGATGGGCTTCGGCTTCCGCGGACAACGAGGAGCCTGCAGCCCAGAAGCACAGGAAGGCTGAAGCAGCCAACCTAGCTTAACCCGCCCCCAATTTTCTATTAAGCGAGTATCACGCTATGTGGATTAATCCTAGAAACCGTTGCAGATTGGATCAGATGATAAGTTCAGTAGGGTTGTTGGATCGGGCATATGCTCAGTGAACGATCCCGAGCTTGTTAAGTTCCTCCCGGAGAACCTCCATTGTGTTCTTCAGTCGGGTCTGCCTCTCGACGTACTCGTCTCCCGTCATCGTCCCTGCCTTGAACTGGCTGTCGAGGCCCGCGAGGGTGGCGTCGAGCTCCGTGATACGCGCCCTGAGCATCTCGCCGTAGTCGGCTGGCCTCCCCTCCTCCGTCGTGGGCGCCACGTCGGCCTGCACGACTCCGTCGTGCATCCTTAGTATCCTGTCGGCGATCCTTGCGATGCTCGGGTCATGGGTTACCATCACGACGGTCTTCCCCATCTCTTGGTTAATCTTCCGCAGGTACTGTACCACGACTCTGGCGTTCTCCGTGTCGAGTTCACCCGTAGGCTCGTCCGCCAGTATCAGCGGCGGGTCGTTTGCCAGCGCGGCCGCCAACGCTATCCTCTGCTGCTCGCCTCCGCTGAGCTCACCCGGCTTATGATTCATTCTATCCCCTAATCCGACAACGCCTATGAGCTCGCTGCACCGACGCTTCCTCTCAGCCTCCTTGATCCCTAGGGCCGCCATGGGGAGCTCCACGTTCTCCCGGGCGGTCAACGTGGGGATGAGGTTCATGTTCTGGAAGATGTGGCCCACCGTGCCTCGGCGGAAGCTAACCAGTTCCCCTGGGTTTAGGTTGGTGAGGTCGGTGTCGAAGACTCTGACTGTGCCTGCCGTAGCCCTGTCGAGGCCGCCTATGATGTTGAGCAGGGTGGACTTGCCGGAGCCCGACGGCCCTATGAGGGCCACCATCTCGCCCTTCCTGACGTTCATGTTGAGGCCCCTGAGGGCTTGGACCTCTATCTTTCCCAGCTTGTATATCTTAAGCAGGTCCCTAACGATTACAGCGTTTCTCTTACTCATCCTTTATTCCTCCAGCTTCAAGTCGGGGGACGCGGATATCCCCCTCACAGCCACTATGATGGGCGCCACCGTCGATACCAGAAGCAGCGCCACTATGATAAGCAGGCTCGTCTGGGCGTATCCGGGGAAGACGACGCGCCTCTGTATGGCCGTCGCCAGCACCTGATTGAACAGTTCGACCTGCCCCCTCAACGAGACGAAGCCCACGGCGCCGCCCAGGGCGATCGCCAGCAGGTCCATGCCCACGTTCTCGAACAGTAGGCTCATAGCCATCTGGCTTGGACTGTAGCCTCTAATAGACATGATAGTGAGCTCCTTGATCCTGCTCCTTATCAGCGTCGAGACGATGAGCGCAACGCCGAGACTGGCCACGAGGCCGGCGAAGTAGGCACCCAGCTCCTCAACGCGCCTCGGTCCCGCCAGATAGATATTGCTCAAGGCCTTGTCGAGCTGCAGCGCCGTAACGTCGACCCTCTCGATGTCCGAGTCCAGTGACTCCACTTGCTCCTTGAAGGCCGCGAGGTCGACGTAGTCGGCGAGGTCGACGATCATCCTGCGCTTCTCGATGAACTTCTCCTTCACGTTGTCCAGGAAGCCTTGATTCACATAGATGGTGGGGTTCTGCAGGGTCCACAGCTCGCCCGGCTCCTTGCCGTAGAGGCCGACGATCCTTATGGGGTAGAGCTTGCTCTGTAGCTTAACTAGGGCTGTGTTGTTGACTCCGATGCCCAGTGCCTCGGCTGCGCCCCTCTCCATGATGCCTGACTGAGTGTCCCTCGCCATGGCTTCGAAGGCAGCCGGATCTACCCAGTCGAGCTCGATGTACGCCGCCTCCTTCCACTCTAAGGGGTCTATTGCTCTGATCGGCGTGTCGCCGAGGCTCGAGACTGGGGTGAAGTGCGTCTCGTTGGCGATGGCCAGCACGCCATCAATCGCCGCTATACGGTCCTTGAGACTCTGTACATCGTCTCCTTCGAAGAGCCAAACGGATGCATCGGCGCCTATGGTGAACCTGACGGCCTGCTCCATGAAGTCTGTGGTGCTCGCGACGTTGCCGATGACGGAGACGCTGTAGCTCATGATGAGGGCAACCATGAACGTTGAAGCGGCGACCCTCTTCAGGTTCCTCCCAGAGCTTAGGGCGCTGAACCTCGCTGCGTCACCTGACACCACAGAGGCCAGCCTGCCGAGCATTGTAATGGAGCCTGGTATGAACTTAAGGAAGAGTTTGATGAAGCCCCAGAACAGAAGCACAGGCGCTATGAAGCCGAGGAGGTAGTCAGTGCCCCACCACGTGGAGTAGAGCAGGTTCACTATGAGGTTGCCTGCCTCAGGCTTGAACTGGTCCACCGTAAGCCCCAGGAGCAGCATCCCTATCTTGTAGGCGCCGAAGACGAAGGCGATGAGGGCTGTCTGCCAATCACCCAACCCGTCCTCCTCGTCACTTTGGTGCTCCTTGAGGGCGTCCACTATTGTGATCTGTGTTGCCTGCTGAGCGGGCTTGTAGACCGCCAGCAGTGAGAGGACTGTGCTGAAGGCGAGGGTGGCCCCGAGGGTGATGGGGCTGACGCTTCTGAGTACATCGAGGAAGCCCATCCCGGGGATGACTAGCACCAGTATACCAGCACCCGCGAGGACGCCGACAACCGAGGCGAGTGCGCTGACCATCAGTCCTTCGAATATCAGTATGTAGAGCACCTGCCTATGATCCATACCCCGCGTGAAGAGGAGCCCTATCTCCCTGCGCCGTAGGTTGAACACGACGTCCGAGACGGTCATTCCGAGGTACCAGGCGCAGAAGAACACAGGTAGAGCCACCAGTATGGTGCTGGTCTTCATCTGGCTCGACAGCTCGGATATGGTGTTCAGCAGCTCCCCGAGGTAGCTCCGTGGTAGGTAGTAGTACTCGGCGCCCTCGGTGTTAATATTCTCGAAGATGAGCTGCAGCCGGTCCGAGGAGCCCTGTATGTCCCACGGGTTGATAAGTTGCTCCCGGTCCAGTGTGATGAGCGCCTCGGTGGTCTGGTCCTGGGTTGGGCGCCTCATCTCCTTGAAGACGGGTTTAAGCATGCCGATGAGGGTGTCCTCAGTCATGAGTATCAGGTTATACTTGGGGCGGCGCGACAACTCCTCCCTACCCTGTATCAGGTCTCGGAGGAAGATGTTGTATCTGCTAGTCCCGATCTTGAACGCCCTCTCGTTGAGCCCCACGGACCCCGCCACCGTGTAGTTGAACGATCTGTACTCGAACCCCGGCGGGTTGAAAGGCATGTACGTGTTGAAAATGATGGTTAGCGGGTCGCTGGCTAGCATCTCGGTTGCGTTCGTGGAGCTTGCGTCGATGTAGATTACGCCGTCTTCCATCACGCCATCGATGTTCATCCCGTCATATAGGGACGAGTCGCTTGGGAGGGCTAGTACCGACGCCTCGATGGTCGCGTTTACCGCGGTAGAGTTTAACATCACTCCCCACCTGATGAAATGGTCGACCTGCCTGACGCCGTCCACCTGGCTGAAGAGTTCGTCCACTTCAAAGTAGTGGGTCTTCGTGACGTTCTTGTCGGGCGCGCTGCTAATTATGTCCACGTAAGCCGTCTCGAGAGTCTCGTCGAGGATGGCCACCCCTATCGCGTCTGCACCTTGGAGTATGCCACTGAACAGCGTCGCTGCTAGTGCTACGCTCAGAAAAAGAGACAGGAATAGGCCTCGGCCTCGGGTTATCCTTTTTACAGCGTAGCTGAACATCTCTTAACCTTGTCCGAAACGTGTTTAAAAAAATATGCCAAATTCTTTTCAGAATCTCCTCATGCAGAAAAATATTACTCTTAGACGTGTTTTCACGGCTGAACCGGGTCGAAAAAAGGCTCTCCCTTTTATACTAACATTTATATCGGCTGCTCTGATACCAACAGCAGTGATTTAATGTCGCTGCTTCAGCCTGACAACGAGATCGGAGTAATCCTGCAGACGCTCTTCAGCGTCGCTTTCATGGTGTACTTGGTCTACGCCCAGCGAATCCAGGCCATGACGATGCTACGTCAGATAGAGGCTACACTCCGCAAGATCAAGGGTCTCAAAGACAAGGGCAAGAATACGTCAATAGAGGCCATCAAGGAGATAGGGAAGCCTGAGAGAGACCCCACACCCATGGTGGAGAGGTTCATGGAGCACTTCATGATAGAGCCCGTGAGCATGGACCCCGCCGGAGTAGTCGGAAAGCTCGGGAAAATACTCAACGTCAGGGAGTTCACCTTCGAGAAAGAAGTCGACGCGATGGCGCCCAACGCCACCGATGCCGAGAAGAACAACATCGAGAACCTGCTCGAGGCGTCGCTGGCTCTCAACATCTTCTACAAAGTCATCAGGCACTACTACCTGATGGGCAAGAAGACCATGAACATCTACATCATCATGCAGATCCACATGATCCTGCCCCTTATACTTCAGCAGATCGAGGCGTACAGTGCCGCGTTACAGGCATTCAGAGACGGCATACCCATCGGAGACAGCGTCGGCCCGATTGTGGCAGCCAAGCTGCTCAACGGGGCCGAGACACGGGAGGTAGCCAAGGAGATGGTGGCTGGCGAGATCGAGTTCGAGGGGCGCCGAGTCATAGTAACCAAGGCCCTCGGACCAGGCGGCAGCGTAGGTAAACCGGGGGATGCGGTAACTAACCTACTCAACGAGAACAAGGGCAAGGTGACCATGCTCATCACAGTGGACGCGGCTGGCAAGCTTGAGGGAGAGGAAGTCGGCGAGATAGCGGAGGGCGTCGGAGCGGCAATAGGAGGGCCAGGCGTCGAGAAGTACAAGATGGAGCAGGCGGCAATGGAGAACGATGTCCCCATGTTCGCCGTGGCAATCAAGCAGGGCATGGAACACGTGGTTGCGCCACTCGTGGAGCCTCTGTTCGAGGCGACGGACAAAGCCGTGTCCTCGGTAAAGGGACTCATACTCGACTACAGCAAGGAGGGCGACACGATACTAGTCGCTGGCATAGGTAACACCGTGGGGGTAGCGCAGTGAAGCGGATGAGCGAGGACACAACGCAGGTAGCGGGAGGCGCATCACAGAACTGGATCACTCTCGTCGCCATGATAATCGTCGGCGCACTGGCGCTGGTAAGCCTCTACATGGGGTTCCAGTCATACGGCAACGAGGAGATAGAGATCGCGTTCTTCTATATGATCATAGGGACAGGCGGCTTCATCGCCATAGGCTACACCTTCTTCAGGCCCAAGCCCCCGACTAAGGAGTCCCTAGAGCCCAAGCAGGCCGACGTAATAACGACGCTGGAGTGCCCCCAGTGCAACCTTAAACGGGTCAGGGCGTTCCAGAGAGGCGACTACATCTTCAAGGACGACGAGCCGTGCACCCGCTGCGAGGGAAACATGGTCGTCACCCGGATTCACACCCGGAAGGAAGAGAAGAAGAAATAGCTAGGCCGTCGTGACTTCGCAGCCGTCACCCGTCACGATGACGCTGTGCTCGGCCTGAGCGACCTTCGCCCTGGTTTTCTCTATTAGCTGCGGGTAGCCCATGATGCACTTAGAGTCAAGGAGCTCCCTGAAGGATGCCTCGCCCTCTGGGCCGGGGAAACGCCTCAGAACCCACCTCGACGCGAAGGGGAGGGTGCGGTGCTCCTGCTGGATATGCTTCATCATCTGCTTGGCGGCCCCCTTTAAGCTGTGCTTCTTCTGCACCCTGTAGATGTTGCTGGGTGGGCCGTCCGTAACCAGCCCCTCGGCGGTACTCGGCACAGCGAAGGGCTCTATGGCGTAGACGTCGCCCTCCTGTATCACGTGGTGATCGTGACCAGGGACGTTAGGTATGCTCGCACCCGCGTGCACCACGTACCTGGCGAGCTTGTGGCCCGTGAGGTTCCTAATCGGTTTAGCGCCTTTCGCCTTGATGGCCTGCTCTATCGCGGCCCCTACGTCGCTTGCCCTTATCCCGGGCCGGATTGTGTTGATCGCCGCGCCTAGGCCCGCCTTAGCCGCGTCCACGAGGTAGTTTAGGTTGGGGTCGAAGCAGGCGGTGATGGCTGTATCGGCTATGTATCCTTCAACGTGGACGCCAACGTCCAGCTTCACGAGGGACCTCTCAGGCACGACCGTCGCGTCCACGATGGGGGAGCAGTAGTGGGCTGCCACGTGGTCGATGTCGACGTTGGTGGGAAAAGCCATCCTGCCACCCAGCTCCGCCACCATGCCCTCCACCCTATCGCAGATGTCTATTGCCCTGATCCCCGGCCTGATCTCCTCTACGACGGTGTTCCGTACCTTGGCGGCGATCCTCCCCGCCTCCCTCAGCGCTTCAAGCGGCTCCATAGCACAATCTAGATGGTGTAAGCGATGAAAAAGGGTTGCCCCATAGAGGGGGAGTCACTTGACGACTAGTATGGGTTTGGTGCAGGACTCCACTACTCTACGGCTGGTGCTGCCGAGTATCCAGCCTGTGATGCCACCTAGGCCCCTGCTCCCTATTACTATTAGGTCGATGCCATCCCCTTCGGCTTCCTCCACGACGACCGCGGAGGGCCGCCCCTCCATGAGCTTCGTGGTCACCTTGAGGTCCGGGAAGGCCTCCCTAATGTCCTCCTCGGCCTCGGCGAGGCTGGCAGAGTATATGTTCTTCATCTTGTCCTGGTACTCACTCATGTCTTGGGCGGCTGTGATGGGGGCCGCACCGAAACCTTCGTCAGGGAAGACCGGCATCATCACCCTCGGGACGATGGAGAGTATGAGGAGCTCTGACTTCCACTTGTCCGCGATACTCACGGCGTGGTCGAGGGCGTGCTTCGACGGCTCCGAGCCGTCGAACGCTACGAGAATCTTCCTGTACATTTTTTATCGTTGTATTGATGGTCGACGCCGAATATAAACCGGACAGGTAGCCATATACAGCATCCGGGGTATTTCCTAAAATAACGTACTTGGTGTGTATTCCTTTGAGTGAAGCGAACGTACTTGAGATAGAGGGGCTTCAGGTGAAGGTTGGGGACAAGACCGTCCTTGAGAACATCAACCTGACTCTGGAGTCCGGGCAGAGCTGGCTGATATTCGGCCCCAACGGCTCGGGCAAGAGCAGCCTCCTGAAGGCTGTGATGGGGGTTCCGCCTTACCGCGTATCCTCCGGGACGATCCGGTTCATGGGGGCTGAGATCAACGGCCTCGGGGTCGACGAGAGGTCGAAGCTGGGGATCATTCTTGGCTACCAGTACCCGCCCGAGCTGCACGGCGTCACGCTGAGCCACATGTTGAAGATATGCCTCGGCAAGGTGAAGGGCGAGGAGTTCAGCGGCGCGGAGATGGAGATGATCGACAGGTTCAACCTGACAGAGTTCCTTGACCGGGACACGAACGTAGGGTTCAGCGGTGGCGAGCGGAAACGCGCCGAGATACTGCAGATACTGTTC